>JALOMJ010000198.1 GCA_025455485.1 Bacteroidia bacterium
CCTACGTTGCTTCTCAAAAACAATGAAAAAAGCCTTGCCAAATTCGCAAAACTTTGGGCCTTTCAAACTACCCTGAGGTTGGACAATAAAATTGGAGACCGGGATGATTTGAAGGCCATCAATCCCTTTTTTCAGGAAAACGATACGGCCATTATTGCTTCCAATAACAACATCCGCCAAAGTGTTTTCTTTAATCAAAGTTCGGCGGTGTTTGGAGCCGATTACACCTACATCAACAACCAATCCAAACAATTGCTTACCAATGGGCTTGAATTTAAGAATCTGGTGTCGCATTTAATACGTTGGCGGTATAATTTTCATCCATCCTGGACATTTTTTAATGACAATGCCTGGAGTGAAAAGGGAAACACGTCTGAATTTTTTTCGCTCAGAGATTACCGTATACGAGCCTATGAACTTCAGGCCAGTATGGCTTTTCAGCCTAGTACCCAATTTCGTATCAGTGGCATTTATAAATACAACTACAAAACCAATTTGCAACAGGCAGCTGTTGTCCAAAGTGAACCCGTTAATCAAAAGGCTTTATTAAACACCCTGGCCATGGAGTTACGCTACAACCAAACAGAAAAGGGGAGTTTCACTGCACGTTTCGATTTTATAAAAATAGATTACAACGATGTAGAAAACACGTCTATTGCTTACGAAATGATGAACGGCTTGAACATTGGCGACAATTACACCTGGGAAGTGGTTTACCAGCGCAATTTAAACAACAACATACAGTTGAGTTTTAATTACAATGGAAGGAAAAGTGAAAACAGCAAGGTGGTTAATATTGGTGGTGCGCAAATTAAGGCGTTTTTTTAGAACCTATTCATATCTGATGAGATTATTACCACTCCGCCAAAACACTCTGAGAACCCTTTACAACATCCCCTATTTTTACTTTTAAAGGAGTGTTGAGGGGAAGATACAAATCCACACGAGATCCAAATTTTATAAAACCCATTTCCTCACACTGTGTTGCTTTGTCGCCTTCTTTGCAATACCACACGATGCGGCGAGCGAGTGCACCGGCAATTTGGCGGAACAAAATTTCGGTTCCGTTTTGGTGTTTTACCACTACTGTTGTGCGTTCGTTATCAGTGCTGCTTTTGGGCTCCCAGGCGGCTAAAAATTTTCCGGGATGGTATTTGAAAAAACTTACGGTGCCGGCAATGGGGTAGCGGTTGATGTGCACGTTGATGGGGCTCATAAAAATACTCACCTGCAATCGTTTGTCCTTGAAGTACTCTTTTTCTTCCACTTCTTCGATAACCACCACTTTGCCATCAGCCGGAGCAATAATGAGGTTTTCCCCGAGCGTGAACTCACGTTTAGGGTCTCTGAAAAATTGCAGGATGGTGAGGGTAAGAAAGGTACTCAGCAAATAAGCAAAACCGCTGGCCAAACCCGACTCCGGAAAGAAATATTTTGCAATAAAGATCAAAATGGCGCTGAAAACAAGCACCAGAAACAAACTGGCGTACCCTTCCCTGTGAAATTTCATGTGAATAATTTTGGGCAAATATAAAGGTATTCAGTGAATATATTTTTCTTTAGCCCTTGCCTGAACCTCCAGCTTTTCTAAATTTGTGGCGATTTTAAAACACCCTAAGCCCAATGAGCAAAATTAAAGTAGCCAATCCCGTTGTAGAACTCGACGGTGATGAGATGACTCGCATTATCTGGAAATTTATTAAGGACAAACTCATCCTTCCTTACCTTGATATTGATATTAAGTATTATGATTTAGGTATCGAACACCGCGATGCCACCAACGATCAGGTGACCATTGACGCGGCCGAGGCCATCAAAAAATACCAGGTGGGCATTAAATGCGCTACCATCACGCCTGATGAGCAGCGCGTAAAAGAATTTAATCTGAAACAAATGTGGAAATCGCCAAACGGCACCATCCGTAACATTCTCGATGGTACCGTGTTTCGTGAACCCATCGTTTGTAAAAACGTACCGCGTTTGGTAAGCAACTGGACCTCTCCTATTATTGTTGGCCGTCATGCTTTTGGCGACCAATACCGTGCTACGGATTTTTTAGTACCGGGAAAAGGAAAACTCACCATGAAATTTGAAGGAGAAGATGGAAAGGTGATAGAACATGAAGTGTTTAATTTTAAATCTTCCGGCGTTGCCATGGGCATGTACAATCTGGATGAGAGTATCCGTGGTTTTGCACGCTCTTGTTTTAACATGGCGCTCACTAAAAAATGGCCTTTGTACCTTTCTACCAAAAACACCATCCTTAAAAAATACGACGGACGATTTAAAGATATTTTCGAAGAAATTTATCAGGCCGATTTTAAATCTAAATTTGAAGCAGCCGGCATCGTTTACGAACACCGTTTGATTGATGATATGGTGGCCTCCGCATTAAAATGGAATGGCAACTTCATCTGGGCGTGTAAAAATTACGACGGCGATGTGCAGTCGGATTCTGTAGCGCAGGGCTTTGGTTCTTTGGGTCTAATGACTTCGGTGCTGATTACTCCGGATGGAAAAATTATGGAAGCAGAAGCAGCGCACGGTACTGTAACACGCCACTTTCGCGACCATCAGGCCGGTAAACCAACCTCTACCAACCCGATTGCCAGCATCTTTGCCTGGACCAGAGGCTTAGAATTCAGAGGAAAACTTGACAATAACCAGGAATTAGTAAACTTTGCACAAACCCTCGAAAAAGTTTGCGTAGAAACGGTTGAAAGTGGTAAAATGACCAAAGACTTAGCCGTGTGTGCTTTTGGAAATAAAGTAAAACATGGCGAACATTATTTATATACCGAAGAATTTTTATCAGCTTTGGATAACAACCTGAACGCGGCTTTAAAAAAGTAAATTTTTCTTTTTACAAGAAAAACCCTGTTGGATTTAATTTCCACAGGGTTTTTTTATTAGAAATAATTAAAGTATATTTAATAAAATTCAAAACCATGAGAAAAATTGTATTCAACTCCTTTTTGATGTTTTCCCTGGCAGGTTCTATGCTGGGGCAGAATCCGGTGCTTAATGTGGAAACAGCTACCTACAACCCACAAAACACCTTTCCTACCATTCAGAGTAATCAGGTTAATGCCATGAGCATTAACACAGGCGATACCCTGCGGTATTTTTTAAACAAACATTATTTCAGAAATTCTGTTGCAGGTAATCCTGCACCAAACACCCAATATTTTACATTATCCAATCCCTACACCACCACTTTAAACATTAGCCATGCCGGTGGGGTATTTCTTAATTCCAGTCCTATTGTTGTTACCGGATTAGAGGGTATTGTAACGGTAAGGCCTAATTCTGCCAGTCCCACCATCCCTGTAAAGTTATATTTGTGCAATGTAAATGCCTCCAACTTGCCGGTTTTTCCTCCACTTGATTCGGTTACTGCGGT
>JALOMJ010000199.1 GCA_025455485.1 Bacteroidia bacterium
CATCATTTTTTTCACCCCATGGGCGGAGTGAATTTCATCATTCATTACCACCATTACACCATAGCCTTTTGCATTGGGGCTGGAAGCTACGGCAACAGCATTGTACAAATTCAATGGACCTTCGGCGCTAAGGGCTGTTGAAGGGCGCATGGAACCGGTTAACACCACCGGCTTGTCGCTTTTTACCACCAGATTCAAAAAGAAAGCGGTTTCTTCCTGAGTGTCGGTGCCGTGGGTGATCACAATGCCGTCAACTTCTGCTGTTGCCAACAATTCGTTGATGCGTTTGGTAAGGTCGAGCCACACTTTTACATTCATGTCCTGTGAACCCACATTGGCCACCTGTTCACCTCTGAGGTTAGCCATTTTACGGATGTTGGGTACGGCGTCAATCATGGCGTCGATGGTCACTTTACCTGAAGTATAACTCGATTCGGTTGAACTCGCTCCGGCGCCTGCTATGGTGCCTCCTGTAGCGAGAATAACAATATTCGGCAGCTTTTTGGTCTGAGCAAAGCCCAACATGCTAATAATTAACAATACCGAAGTGATTGCGTTTCTTAATGAAGTGATGTTCTTTTTCATGGCTTCTGATTTTTAGGTTAACTATTATGGTTTATTGTTTTTGTCCTGTCATGGTTGCAGGATCCAGTAGTTTTTTGATTTGATCTTCGGTGAGCAATTTTTTCTCGCGGATGAGTTCGAGTATGCCTTTGTTGGTTTGCAATGCCTCTTTGGCCAACTCCGTTGTTTTTTCATAGCCCAACACCGGATTTAAGGCGGTAACGATACCTACGCTGCGCTCGATGTAATGTTTCAGAACATCCGGATTGGCAGTAATGCCGTCAATGCAGTTTTTTCTGAACAAGGGCATGGTTTTATAAAATAGAGCTTGAGATTCCATGATAGAAATGGCAACAACAGGTTCATAAGCGTTCAATTGCAAGAGGCCATCCTGTGAGGCCATGCTTACGGTAACATCGTTGCCTATGGCTTTAAAACATACCTCGTTCATCAATTCAGGCATTACGGGGTTTACTTTTCCGGGCATGATGGAAGAGCCGGGTTGAAGTGGGGGTAAATTGATTTCAAAAATTCCGGTACGCGGACCGGTAGCAAGAAAAATCAAATCACTGCTGATTTTGGAAAGGGTTACCGCCAGATTTTTTACTGCCGATGAATACATCACAAAACCCTGCATACTGCTGGTGGCGGCAATCAAATCTTTTGCCATCACCATGGGTTTGCCGGTTATTTTAGCCAGCTGTGCAGCACACTTGACATCGTAACCAGGTGTGGCGGTTAAGCCTGTGCCAATGGCCGTAGCCCCCATATTGATTTCGTACAAATACGCTTCTGATTTTCTTAAAGCTTCAATGGCAGCATCCAGTTGGTATCCAAATGCGTGAAACTCCTGACCAAGGGTCATGGGCACGGCATCTTGCCCCTCAGTTCTTCCCATTTTCAACAAGTTATTGAACTCGTTTCCTTTTTTATGGAAAGATTGAGACAACAACTGCGCTTCCGCGATGAGTTTATCGTTGTGCAATAATAAAGCCACGTGAATAGCAGTAGGGTACACATCGTTAGTCGATTGGCCCATGTTTAAATCATCGTGTGGCTCAATAAACTGGTATTCTCCTTTTTTGTGTCCGCTCATTTCCAAGGCAATGTTGGCCAGCACTTCATTGGCGTTCATGTTGGCCGAAGTACCCGCTCCACCCTGATACAAATCCACCAAAAACTGATCGTGGTACTTGCCATCCATTACGGCGAGGCAGGCTTTTTCAATGGCCTCGAGTTTTTCTTTTTTCATGCGCCCCGTTTCGGTATTGGCGCGTGCAGCTGCCAGTTTTACCATGGCATAGGCCTTTACATAATCGGGATAAAATCGGGTAGTGACTCCGCTCACCTGGAAATTTTCCAAAGCTCTGGCGGTTTGCACGCCGTAATAGGCTTCATTGGGAATTTGTTTTTCGCCGAGCAGGTCTTTTTCGGTTCGTGTTTGGGCTCCAAGTGTTCCGCAAAATAAGGCGGTTGAGAGGGTGGTTAGTAGGATGGGTTTTTTCATAATGCTGGTTTTAATTTATAGTATAATGGATTTTAAAAGCACTCCGGCTATAACAGAAACACCCGTGGTAACCAAACCGGGCAACATAAAACTGTGGTTCAAAACGTATTTGCCGATTTTAGTGGTTCCTGTGCGGTCAAATTGAATAGCGGTGAGCAGAGTAGGGTAACCCGGAATAAAAAAGTGACCGTTGCAGGCCGGAAATATGCCGATGAGGTAAGCCGGAGAAAGGCCCAGTGACAAACCCAAAGGCATAAGGGCTTTGGCTGTAGAAGCCTGACTGTAGAGTAACATACTCAACAAAAACAAAGCCATTGCAAAAAGTATAGGGTAGGAGGATACTACTTCACCAAGGGTGGATTTAATGCTTTCAAAATTGTGATTCATATAGGTGCTGCTCATCCACACCACGCCAAATACAGCAATAGTGGCTTGTCCGGCCGAAGCAAATAAACTCGCTTTGGTGACTTTAGCAGCGGTGGTGTTAGCGAACAAGATGATCAATCCTGCAGCGGCCAGCATAATCATCATGATCATGGAAGGCATAAGCACGTGTCCGGCCTCATTCACCGCAAAGCCGGGAGAGAATCCAGGTTTATGACCAAAGCTGGGAAGGAGTTCGGGAAAAGAGCCGAGTACCACAACGGCAATAACCGCCAAACCGAAAATCAAAACAGATTTTTTAGCCCCCGAAGCCAGAACAACGGCTTCCTTTTTTTCAAATCCCTCTAAATTGGCCGCAAAAGCAGGATCTTTCATGCGCTCCAAAAACTCAGGGTCTTCACTGAGTTCTTTTCCTTTTTTCCACACAAATAAAATTCCAACACACACGCCTATAAGTGTGGAAGGGATTGCAACCATAAGTATATCGGCCAGTTGAACGCCCGATGCAGCTAAAACGGTTAGGAGCGCCGCACCTGCAGCTGAAACGGGACTCGCGGTTATGGCCATGTGGGCGGCGGTTACGCTCATGCTCATGGCGCGTTCAGGACGTATCCTGTTTTTTATGGCCACTTCGGCAATAATGGGCATGATGGAGTAAGAAATGTGTGCGGTACCGGCAAACAATACAAAAGCATAAGTGATCAAGGGGCCGAGAAAGGTAATTTGAGAAGGGTGCTTACGTAAGATTTTCCCTGCAATCTGTACAAGATAATCCATACCTCCAGCCGCTTGTAAGGCAGCTGCGGCTGTTACCACACTCATGATAATCAGCATCACTTCCAGAGGAGGATCAGCGGGTTGCATACCAAACACAAAAAGAAAGAGTAACAACCCAATCATGCCCATTACCCCAAGACCAATGCCTGACATTCGGG
>JALOMJ010000200.1 GCA_025455485.1 Bacteroidia bacterium
GTGCACTCAACCAAAGCAACATTAAATTCACTGCTTCACGTCCTTCCTGAAGCCATGAGCAGTAGCGATGCTAATGCTGAATTCGTTTCGGAACTTGATCGACCTGAAAAATTTGATGCCATTGCCTTCGGACCTGGCGTAGGATTGCATGAGGATACGCAAAGGGTGATGAAAAAAATTCTAAACTACTTTACAGGGCCATTAGTAATAGATGCCGATGGCTTAAACATACTCTCGGAAAATAAAACCTGGTTAAATTTTTTGCCCCCAAACACGCTGCTCACACCTCACGTAAAAGAATTCGACAGGTTAACGAGAGCACACACCGGAGATTTTGACAGATTGGATACGCTTAGAAAATTCACCGAGAAATACCGTTGTATTGTCATCTTAAAATCGGCACATACAGCCATTGCCATGCCCGATGGCACCGTGTTTTTTAATTCAACAGGCAATCCGGGGTTAGCAAAAGCAGGCAGTGGCGACGGCTTAACCGGCGTTTTGCTGGGTTTGCTTTGCAGATCTTATACACCTCCGCAGGCTGCTCTGATTGGGGTTTACCTTCATGGTTTGTCGGCCGACCGTTGTGCAAAAAAAATGAGCCTTGAAAGCATGCTAATAAGCGACGTCATCGAGGAGTTTGGATCCGCATTTCTGGAGCTCGAAACGCCATAAAAAAAAATAGCCACTAAAAAGTGGCTACTCTTTTAAATAAAAAATTTATTAATGATGCGATTCTTCAGCAGCTGCTCCTGTGGCAGGTTCAGCATGGTGACCATGACCGCTTCTTAACTCCTCTTGTTGTTTTACAAAAATTGGATCAACCCTGGTCAGGTTACCGGATGACCCGGCATACGTTCCTTCTGTAAGGATAATAAAAATGGTATACAACATAAACACCAAATAAGGCATCAAAATAATGTATTTAAAAAACTTTACTTCGTGGCCGAGGTGCATAAACCAAATGACAATAGCAGCTGCCTTCACAATGGTTAAGGTGATAAACAGTGTTTTTAACCACCAGGTACCACTCCAGCCTTGCGAAGGAGCCATGAATCCAATTATCAATTCAAAAATAGTAATGGCTAGCATTACCCAAAACACGTTCCACAAAGTTTTGCGTCCTTTTTTTCCCTCTTCTTCGCCGTGATTACTCATCACTTCGTATTGCGGATAATTATCGTGAAATTCCATAGTTTAAAATTATTCTGTTAATACTTTAGATTAATTAGTTTACAACAAATAGAAGAAGGTAAACACAAACACCCACACCAAATCCACAAAGTGCCAATAAAGACCAACCTTTTCAACCATTTCGTAATGCCCTCGTTTTTGGTAAGTGCCTTTCAATACATTAAGAAAAATAATGAAATTAAGTACAACGCCACTAAACACGTGGGTTCCGTGGAAACCAGTGATAAAAAAGAAATAATTGGCGAATTGTGGCACACCATACTCATTGGTCGTCATGTTAGCCCCATGAAAAACCTGTTGTACATAGGCCCCTTTTTCCATGTCCCACACGTTACGCAAAGCACCGGCATCAGTTCCTACAATAAAGTGGTACCACTCCCAGGCCTGAGAACCAACGAATGCGAGTCCGCCGATAATAGTCCAGAACATCCAAACGGTAACGCCGCGTTTGTCCATCCGGTGACCGGCTTCAACAGCAAGCACCATAGTAACGGAAGACATAATGAGGATAAAGGTCATTAACCCTACATAAGCCAAAGGAATGTGTTGTTCAACAAACGGAAAATGTGTAAACACGTTCTCGGCCTTAGGCCATACCTCAGCGTATTTATGACGGATAAAGCCATAGGATACTAAAAGTCCACCAAAGGTAAGAGCATCGGACACCAGGAAAAACCACATGAATAATTTCCCGTAACTTATCCTGAAGGGAGATTGACCTCCACCCCAAGCTTCTTTCACATCAATTTCTGCTGTATGAGACATGTTAAATTAGTTTAATTTTTTGCTTGCAATATTAGCGATAAAAATATAAAAACAAAAACAAATATACCCAGAGTAAATCAAGAAAATGCCAATAGATGGCTGTTAACTCCAAACCAAGGTAATTGGCGGAAGAATAACGTTTTAAGAGGGATTTGGTAAAGCTGACGAGCAAAGCCAGAATACCACCAACCATGTGAGCAAGATGAACTAGTGCAATCAGATACAAAAAGGAACCCGAAGCATTGCTGTATTTGCCAATAAAATAGATGCCCTGTGCGGTTAATTGTTTCCACCCCTCGTACTGCGTAAAGAAAAATGCCACTCCTAAAATCAAAGTAACCAATAGAGCCAATGAGGTGAGACTGTAGTTGTTCTTTTTAATGGCCATCTGAGCCAGCAACATGCTGAAACTACTGCTTACTATCAAGGCTGTACTCAGAATGGTGATTCCGGGAAGCTGAAACACCAACCAATTACCGTTATCGGCCCGCACCACATAAGCGCTGGTTAATCCGGCAAACAACATCACAATACTCACTATGCCAACATAAAGTAATGGTTTGGCTGCTTTGCGCTGAGCTTGTTTGAGCTCTTCACGCTGCAAACCTCCTTTTTTAACTGTTTCGGTGTTTGAATCCATAATTTAATATTTTGTCATAAGTGCCACTTGCACCAAAGGAAGATAAACAAGAGTGACTAAAAATAGTTTTCTCGCATACTCATCGCTGGGCAAACGATAAAAATTATAGGCCTGGAAGAGCAGTGCCAATCCACAAAATACCGCAACAAGGGTGCTTAACAACCCCACAAAGTGAAAGGCAAAGGGGAAAACGCTCACCATTAGTAAAAATGCGCTGTAAAGGAGAATTTGAAATTTAGAAAAATCGTCTTTCCCATGTTTTGAAGGGAGCAGATGAAAATCGGCCCGGGCATAATCCTCATCATTAAACCAGGCCAAAGCCCAAAAGTGAGGAAACTGCCAAACAAACTGAATCAAAAAAAGCAACACTGCAAAAAAACCAAAATGCCCGAACCCTTCTGTAGCTGCTACCCCACCTATTAGCGTGGGCAAAGCCCCCGGAAAAGCCCCAACAAAAACAGAAAAAGGGGTAATGCGCTTCAAGGGAGTATAAACAACAGCATACAACAGGATAGAAAAAAATCCCAGGATGCCGCAGAGTGGATTGGTATAAACCCATAACAATACAGTGCCGAGAATGCCCAGCAGCGAACAGATAAAAAAAGCTTCTGAAACACGCAATACACCTGTTGGCAAAGGGCGCGTTTTTGTTCTCTCCATCAATTTGTCAAGATCTTTTTCAATAATCTGATTGAAGCCATTTGCGGATGCCGTTATCAGTAATCCACCGATGGCTAAAACAAGAGCCTTACCCCATTGAATACCATCAGCAACAGTAAAATAAGTAAT
>JALOMJ010000201.1 GCA_025455485.1 Bacteroidia bacterium
TCTGTATCCCAGTCCAAATTCAAAATTATAGGCCACTGCATAATGGGTGCGCAAACCCCAGTGGGCCACCAAACCGTTCGCAAAATAATACCGTAATCCAATCCGGCTTACCAGCATGGCATCAGGGTTTGTTTTTTGAAAGAGATAATACCCAATTTCAATCGGAAAACTTAATCGGCCAACATTATAAGAATATCCAATCCTTGCACTGATTCTCCATTTGTCTATCCCTTCTGCATTTTTCCCAAACGCATTGTAATAATCGGTTTGGTAGTTTTCATCGTAAAACCCATCAATACCCAGACTAAACTTGTGGGTATTTCTGATATTGCGTTGCAATGCCGTAGAAAAAACAAAAGTACCCAGAACTTCACTCCCGATGCTGCGCTGATTAACACCAAAAGCAGTAAACGCCATTAGTTCATATTTTGATTTAACTTTTGTCGAAGAGTCAATCCTTGTAAAACTTACTTTTGTTTTACCCGGCACTTTAAAATTCAACGCGGCACTTACACCCAAAACATTTAAGCCTAAATTGGGATTTTGTATTTTACCATTGCTGGCATGGTTAAAAGTAAACCCTGGTTCAAACTGAATGTTTTTATTGATAGGGATTTGCCAGAACCATTTAAACTGTACATAGGCATTCCAGTTACTGCCAATGGCCACGTTTTTGTGATTGTCGGCCATTTCAAAATTTTTGGTAAGATAACTGAGTCCCCAACACAAACGCATGTACAACCTGGATGGTTTTTCAATTTTATTTAAGGGAATTTCCACATAGGGTGCCAACACAAAAGCCCCGCCGAGCTCTTCCGGATTTTTAAACGCAATGTATTGAAATGAGAGCCCAAGGTAAGGAAGGTTATTTTCGAGTTGCCAGAGTGTATTGCCCAGCGTGGGTTTAGCCACATTTAACTCAAAAACAGAAGGGTAACCCTGCACCAGATGTGCCACATTAGCCCTGTGAACCATAATAAAACACTGGTTGTATGCCGGTTTAATCAGCCAGTCGGGATGACCCAAAATTGGTTTTTGAGCCCACAGAAACAGGGGTTGAACAATGGCCAATAGGATATATGTCAAGTACTTTTTCAAAACAAACTGCTAAATTAACCAAAAAATAATCTCAGATATCAGGGGCTCAGATTCCTCTGTTTTTAAATCTTTATATTTGCCGCATATGGATCCCAGAGCAGAATCTTTCCTGAAATTATTGCGCATCATGGACGAACTCAGAGAACAATGCCCCTGGGATAAAAAACAAACCATTGACAGCATTCGTCACCTAAGTTTAGAAGAAACCTATGAATTGAGTGATGCCATTCTTGCCAATGACATGCAGGGGATTAAAAAAGAGCTGGGCGACATTTTACTGCACATTGTTTTTTATTCGCGCATTGCCAGCGAAAGCAAGTCGTTTGATATTAAAGACGTCATGGACAGTCTGTGCGAAAAACTTATCTTCAGGCACCCCCACATATACGGAGATGTTACTGTAAAAAATGAGGAAGATGTAAAACAAAATTGGGAACAACTGAAACAAAAAGAAAAAGGCGGCAACACGTCCGTGCTTTCAGGGGTTCCTAACTCCATGCCTGCTTTACTTAAAGCCTACCGCATTCAGGAAAAGGCCAAAGCCGTAGGTTTCGATTGGGAAGAACCTGCCCAGGTATTTGAAAAAGTAAAAGAAGAATTACAGGAATTTGAAAACGAAGTGCGTGAAAAAAATCAAAATCTGGCTGAAAAAGAATTCGGTGATATTTTATTTTCACTCATCAATTACGCCCGCTTTTTAAACATTAATCCCGAAGACGCACTTGAACAAACCAACCGTAAATTCATTAAACGTTTTGGTTACATGGAAGAAAAAGTGAAAGCCAGCGGAAAAGCTATTTCCGACTGCAAACTCGAAGAACTGGATACCTATTGGAATGAAGCAAAACACCTTTGAATTAATTAAAACTTTCCTTTTAAACAATGCCGCAATATTGTTGCTGTACCTTGCGCTGTTATTTCCGGCGCTCTACCTCATCACCGTTTATGATAAACTTGAGGTTCACCTGATATTTAACCGGCTGGTGGGTTCAGTGTTTGTGAATGCTTTTTTTTATTACATCACCTATCTGGGCGACGGGTTTGCTGCCTTAATCATTGTGCTGTTTATTTGTTTGTTTCATCTTCGTAAAGGATTGTATGCCGCTTTAACCTACACCTTCGCTTCATTGTTTTCGCAATACTTAAAACGTTTTGTGTATGCCGATGTTGATCGGCCCATGATGGTGTTTCAAAAACAACCCGACCTGCCTTTGCAATTAGTGGAAGGTGTTGACAATCATTTTCACAACAGCTTTCCCAGCGGACACGCTACGCAGGCCTTTGCGCTTTTTATTTGTTTGGCCTTTGCCAGCAATAACAAACTACTCAAACTTTTATTCTTTTTGCTTGCCACGCTCACCGCGTTCAGCAGAGTATATATTTCCCAACATTGGCTTAACGATATTGTTGCAGGAAGTTTAATCGGCATGGGTTTTAGTACCCTGCTTTATTTTTTCTTTTACCAACATCCGGGATTAAAATACCTCAACCGTCCTTTGTTTTCAAAAAAACAAAAGAATGAAAGCACTGCTTAATCCACGCCTGATAGGGTTATGGTTGCTGCTGGCTGCCACGGTTTTATTTGTTCCCTTTATTGGTAACTGTAATTTGTTTGACTGGGACGAGGTTAACTTTGCAGAATGTGCCCGTGAAATGCTTGTTACAGGCAACTACTCGCAGGTACAAATTGCATACAAACCATTTTGGGAAAAACCACCTTTATTTATCTGGATGCAAGCCGGAAGCATGAAACTGTTTGGCATCAACGAGTTTTCGGCACGCTTTCCCAACGCCCTCTGCGGTATACTCACCTTATTAACTGTATTTTTTATAGGTAAAAAATTGCAATCCCAAAAACTTGGCTTGCTTTGGTCCCTAATGATGGCCTCTGCCCTTCTGCCACATTTCTATTTTAAATCGGGCATTATTGATCCCTGGTTCAATTTGTTTATTTTATTGTCGCTTTCGTTCGCTTTTGATTTCATCACAAGCATTGAAAAGAAAAAGTTGGTATCAGCATGTGTTGGAGGCGTTCTGCTTGGACTTGCCGTGCTTACTAAAGGCCCTGTTGCTATGTTGGTATCGGGTATCAGCATTTTAATTTTTTTGGTCTGGACCTTTCAATTGAAAAAATTATGGTCCTTGCCAATGGTAATATACAGTATCACTACACTATTTGTTTCCGCCTCCTGGTTTGTGGCCGAATGGGCCTCAGGCAATAAAGCTGTTATTGAAGAGTTTATTCAATACCAAATCAGATTATTCAACACAGAG
>JALOMJ010000072.1 GCA_025455485.1 Bacteroidia bacterium
ATTTCGGGGGTTCAAAACTTAAGGCTTGATTCGTTTGAAGATAAAGTTTTACCGCATTACTGTTGTGTGGCGGCCAGGCATCAAACGATTTCCATTTATTTTCCCCGCTAAAGAACACGCTAGCCTCAGGCATAGCATCAAGCTTGCCTTTTAATTTGAGATGGTAATTAAAAAAGGGTACTTCCAGTTCGTTTTGGTAGAATTGAGAAGTTTTTGAGCCAAAACGCACATGACCAAGGCTTGCACCATCTGACTTGCCCCATCCTCCATGATACCACGGCCCCATTACCAATCTGGAAGAAGTTTTTGGAGATTGTTTTTCAATGGCCTTGTATAAATTCCAGGCCCCGAAACAATCTTCTGCATCAAAGGTTCCTCCCACAACAAGCATGGCTGCAGTTAAATTATGGCAGGCATTTCTGGCATTTCGCATTTGCCAAAAGGTATCGTAATTGGGGTGATTCATCAGTTCATCCCAGAATTTTACACTATCGCCCATGAGCTTTTTATAGTTTTTTAATGCACCCTGACGCAAATGAAAATTATAGGCGTCTTTTTCAGGAAACACAAACCCCTTGGCCGAAGTTGTGCCGGGTTTAATTCTTGTTTTTCCAAACTCATAATAAAAGCTGAACCCATCCATTAGGGCAAAAGCCCCGTTGTGATGAAAATCATCACCAATGAACCAGTCGGTAACAGGAGCTTGCGGACTAACCGCCATTAAATTGGGATGCCGGCTGGCAGCGGCCATGGTTGCGTAAAAACCGGGATAAGAAATTCCAAAAACGCCGATGCGACCATTGTTTCCGGCCACGTATTTTAATAACCAATCCATGGTGTCGAAGGCATCACTGGCTTCGTCAATTTGATTTTTTGTGGAAGGCATCACTGGCTTCGTCAATTTGATTTTTTGTGTTTTTATCAGTGTTAAAGGGCCTTACATCTTCAAATTCTCCTTCGCTCATGTATCTTCCGCGCACGTCCTGCATTACAATGATGTATCCTTCTTCAAGGTATTTTTTCCAATATGTGTTGTAGAGTCTCGGAGACAAAATGTTTTTTCCATATGGCGCTACCGAATAAGGGGTGCGCATCATCAACATGGGGTGAAATTCACTTTTGTCAATCGGACTGTAAACCGTGGTGAACAACTTTACGCCATCGCGCATGGGTATGTAAACGTCTTCTTTACTGTAGTTGGTGTAAGTCCAGGCGCTGTCGATTATTTGAGCCGCCAAGCCGTGAAACCAAAAAAGGAAAAGAGCACCTAAAAAGCGGGCGTGTGATAACATGTTTTGAAGCATATGACAGGTAAAAATACCTGTTTTTTGATTAACAATGCCCGGTGAAAAACATTGAGCGTTAATTCACTAAGGATTTGAGTGGATACAGTACATTTAAAGGATAATGAGCAACGGGAAAAAAAACAAGTTCAGAGAACCCGAATTGATTGAATCGGATTTGGCGATTGAAGAGTACCTACCGCAGGAAGAATCCAGTGGCGTGAACAAAAAGCGCAGAATCAAAAGTGCCGCAGAACCGATAGAACAGAAAAAAAAGCAAGACCCCTTGCCTTCCCGGGGCGTTGACTGGTTGCAGCGCTACAAACAAGCACGCGTGCTTTTTTCTTCAGATAGGGCACAAAAAATAAGGGGATTGGTGCTTCTTTTAACAGCCAGTTATCTTAGCATTGCATTTATTTCCTATTTTTTCAGTTGGAGTGTGGATCAGGATAAAGTGCTTGGTCCGGCATCAGAATTATTTCAGCCGGAGACCAAAGTAAATAATTGGCTTGGTAAATTGGGCGCACTGGTTTCGCATGTGTTTTTGTACATGTGGTTTGGCGTGGCTTCTTTTGTTTTGGTTCCTGTTTTGGTAATTAGGGGTATTGAAAAGTTAGTTCAGCGTAAAATACACACCATTACAAATTTTTATGCCAAATGTTTGTTTGTGATTGTATGGAGCTCACTAGTGCTCTCTTTCTTTTTTTCTGAAAGACTTTTTTTTATCGGTGGTGGTTTCGGTTATTTTATCAATTCACAGATTGCTAATTACCTTGGCAACTCCGGATTATTGGCACTACTCACCTTCAGTTTGCTCATCTATTTGGTGGTAACCATCAACATAAGTTTTGTTTTTCCGAAACGCGAACCTCTTTCTCCTGCTGCCGCCGGTATTTCTGATGATGAAGCCACAGAAGAAACAGAATCCTTAATTGCCAACAGCGTGAGACAGGAAAGCCCGGAGCCGGTTTTAAGCGCAAAAGAGGAAGAAGAACTCCTGAACTTTGAAGTGCGCCAAAAGTCGCAGGAAACTATTTTAGAGGCGCAGGCAATGGAGGTAAACAATGCAGTACAAGAGTTGCCTGTGGAAATTTCCGCATCACCTGAAGAAAAAAAATCAGGTAATAAAGAAGAGCCCGAGTTTGAAATAGGGGGTACGGTTCAGGAAGCCAGCAATTTGGAAGAGGGCAACAAAGCCGCTCAATTAGTAGAACAATTCGGAGAGTACGATCCAACCCTTGATTTGGGTACGTATCGTTTTCCAGGTTTTGAGTTGCTGAATGATTATGGAAACATTCACAGCAAAGTGAATCAGGAGGAGCTGATTGCCAATAAAAACCGGATTTTAGGCACCTTAAAAAATTACGGCATTGAAATAGACAAGATAACCGCCACGGTTGGCCCCACGGTGACACTTTATGAGATTGTGCCCGCAGCGGGTGTAAGGATTAGCAAAATTAAAAATCTCGAAGACGACATTGCGTTAAGTCTTTCTGCACTTGGTATCCGCATAATTGCGCCCATACCCGGAAAAGGAACAATAGGGATTGAAGTGCCAAATCAAAATCCGGAGATGGTTCCCATGAAAAACATCATGGCTTCCGAAAAATTCAACAACTCACAATTTGAACTTCCCATTGCTTTGGGTAAAACTATCAGTAACGAAATATTTGTGGCCGACCTCACAAAAATGCCACATTTGCTTATGGCAGGAGCAACGGGTCAAGGCAAGTCTGTCGGTTTAAATGCGGTGTTGGTGTCGTTACTCTACAAAAAACATCCTTCACAGGTAAAGTTTGTGCTGGTGGACCCCAAAAAAGTAGAGTTAACGCTGTTTAATAAAATAGAGCGACACTTTCTTGCCAAGTTACCCAATTCTGAAGATGCAATTATTACCGATAACACCAAGGTAATACACACCTTAAATTCTTTGTGCATAGAAATGGACAACCGCTATGCCTTATTGCAGGATGCTCAGGTGAGAAACATAAAAGAGTACAATGGTAAGTTTGTGCAACGAAAACTAAACCCAAACGACGGACATAAGTTTCTGCCGTATATTGTATTGGTTGTAGATGAATTTGCCGATTTGATTATGACCGCCGGCAAGGAAGTGGAAACGCCTATTGCGCGTTTGGCACAATTGGCCAGAGCAGTGGGCATACACCTGATTATTGCAACCCAGCGACCTTCAGTAAACATTATTACCGGAACCATTAAGGCGAATTTCCCGGCCCGTATAGCCTTTAGGGTTACCAGCAAAATAGACAGTCGTACCATTTTGGACACCGGTGGCGCAGAACAGTTAATAGGAAGAGGGGATATGCTGTTGAGTACCGGAAACGACTTGATTCGTATTCAGTGTGCGTTTGTTGATACTCCCGAGGTGGAGAAAATCACCGAATTTATAGGGAATCAAAGGGCATACCCCAGCGCATTTTTGTTACCTGAATACGTGGGAGAAGAGGGTGAAGGTAAAGAAGATGTCGACCTTTCGGACCGGGACAAGATGTTTGACGATGCGGCCCGTTTGGTAGTTCAGTTTCAGCAGGGCAGCGCCTCTTTCCTTCAAAGAAAATTAAAATTAGGGTATAACCGTGCCGGGCGAATCGTTGATCAGCTCGAGGCTGCAGGTATTATCGGCCAATTTGAAGGCAGCAAAGCCAGAGAAGTATTAGTGAAAGACTTGGGGCAATTGGACGAGATTTTACAAAAATTAAGAAATCAATAATGCAGTTTGGCACAGTCCCTGCTGTTCAATGTCTATCTTTGAATCCCTCACTTAAACTCCCACCTAAACATATGAATAGAATTATCCTGGTTTTTATACTCTCACTTTTTACTGTATTCGCAAGGGCTCAAGATCAGGACCCTAAAGCCAAGGGAATACTGGATGAGCTGAGCAAAGTAACCAAAGCATACAAAACGGTTACCACAGAAATCATCTTTACCATGCTGAACAAAGACAAAAAAGCTGCTGAAAAACCTCAGCTTTGGAAAGTTCAGGTAAAAGGGCAAAAATTTCGTCTCGAAATTCCGGGCTCATCCATAATTTGCGACAGCAAAACAGTTTGGAATTACAACAAAGATGCAAGGGAAGTAACCATTAAAAATTTTGATTCGGAAAGTGATGAGCAAAATCCGGCTAAAATTTTTACCATGTATGAGAATGGCTATAAATTTAAATACGATTCAGAGGAAAAAGTAGGCGTTGCGCTTTGTCATGTCATAGACCTTTATCCTGCAATTAAACCTGAAAAGAAAAAATTTCATACAGTAAAATTGTACGTCGATAAAGCCAAAAAGCAAGTGGTGAAATTAAAAATGATGATGAAAGATGGCACAACGCAGGAATATCTTGTTAAATCCTTTAAACCAAATCTTGACATTGCCGACACGAATTTCGTGTTTGATACCAAAGGGTTAAAGCCTGATCAAATCAGCGACGAGAGAGATTAGACCCTTAGAGAATGCGTATGCCAATCAGGGTTACATCATCCACTTGCTCAAGTTCTCCTTTCCAATTCTCAAAGGTTTCTTTCACTTTATCCAGTTGTTGATCGGATGGCAATTGGAAAATAGAGAGAAGTAATTCTTTCAGTTTTTTGTACATGAATTTTTTGCCTTTAGGTCCGCCGAATTGGTCAGCGAAACCGTCTGTGAAGGCATACACCATGTCGCCCTGTTGAAGGGAAAAGGTGTTTTGTTGAAAAGATACCGTATCCCTGTCGTGTTTGCCAACAGGCATTTTATCGCAGGACAATTCAATTAATTCTGCGGGATGTTCTGCATTTTCTAAGGTTGTTCTGATTATCCAAACTGGATTGTTGGCCGCGGCATAGGTAAATTGATTCGCCTTAAAGTCAAAACACAGCAAACTGCAATCCATGCCGTCTTTTCCGCCTTCTTCACTGCCATCGTTGGCAAGGGTATCAATTACTTTTTTGCGGGTGTGGTTTAGGATGTCCTTTGGTTCTATGAGCTTTTCTGATTCCACAGCCTCTTTTAAGCAGGAAATGTTCAGCATGCTCATGATAGCACCCGGAACACCATGGCCGGTGCTGTCGGCAGTGATGAGAGCAAATTGTTTGTTTGGGAGGAGTGAAGCCCAGTAAAAATCTCCGCTCACCACATCTTTGGGCTGAAAAAACACAAAATGCTCGTTGAGGTGGTTTTTCATAAATTCATCGCTGGCCAACAAAGCTCTTTGTATTCGTCTTGCATAGATGATGCTATCGAGAATCTCTTTTTGTTTGTCTTCGATCTCTTCTTTCTGGTGAGAAATGGTTTTGGTTCTCTCGGCAATGGTTTCTTCCAGTTTTTTGTTGGCAGCCTTTAAGCGGCGGCTATTTAAACGAACAATAAATACAAGCAGCAAAATAAAAAGCACCAGATAGATAAAATACGCCAGTTTAGACCGGTACCAGGGGGGTAAAATCCGAAAGGGGATTTCTATTTCATGAATCTTATTTTCGAGTTCAGTGCGTGCTTTTATTTTTAATACATAGTTTCCCTCAAAGAGATTTCCAAAATTTAAGAATGGTTCTTTGTTCCATTCACTGAATTCAGAATTAAAACCTTCCAATTTATAGCTGAATTCATAACTCCCGCTTTCAAAGCTGGTGAAGCCAAGCATCACAGATATATCATGGTTTTCGTAAGGTATTTTTAATTTCGCGGTGGCTGACGAATCAATGGCTGAAACGTTCATCAACAAGGTGTCTTTGTTGGAGACAAATTTTTTAAGTATAAGGTTATAGTGTTTGTTCTGATTGATTTTGACATTACGAAGAATAAACAATCCTTCACCGCAAATAAATACGTCTTTTTTTATACTGTCGTAGGAAATAAATTTTGCATTCAGGTCCAGTAATCGGTTCATGGCCGCATTGTTCACCTGAAAGCGATCGGCTTTTCTTTCCAGCAAAATAATTTTCTCACTGTTTTTATTCTTTTTAATAAGAAATTCTTTGTATGAATATACCAGGTCGTTACCGGCTTGCACAGCCCTGAACACCTGACCACCCTTTGTTTTTAGCCACAGTTTGCTGTTAATACTGCATCGGAAACGGCCGTGTTGATCTTTTTTGAGCAAAAAAATACCAATTTCAGAACCTACGTACACATCGCCCTGGTAGGAGAAAACACAGTTTTCGAGGTTCCATTGTTCTGCCCAATCGGGTGAAGGGCCTTCTTTTTCTTGTATGGAATCAAGACGCTGAGCTGTGCCGGCTTTAAGATAAAAAATGCCTCTGCCTTCGGTGGCAAAAAATACGTTGCCTTCCCGGTCTTCAGCAATGGTTTTAACCCCACTTCCCAAATCAAGCATTTGAAAATTTTGAAGGCCTGCGGGGCCCGGCTTAAAGATTTCCACACCATAATCGGTGCCGGCATACAGTAATTGTTCAGAAGCTGAAGATAGAAATAGAAAGAAGGTTTTATCTGTACTTAACTCTGATACTGAGCCATTGGAGTAAACCAACAAGCCTTTATCAGTACCGATGTAGAGTATATTTTCATTAGGCAGAAGATTCCAGGTTTGTTTGTCAAGATCCTTAAAAAGCTGAAAATTATCCTTCAAGGTATCATAATATTGGACGCCTTTATCAGTAGCAATAAATAAACGATTTTCGAAATAACAGGCGCTTTGCACAGGCCCGGCAATGCCTTTGTCTCTGGTGTAATGAAATAGTCTGGAATTTATCTCTACAAAACCAATACCGTAATACAAGGCCAGCCATAAATTTCCATTTAAATCCTGAAAGGCGGATTTGATGTTATCGTCAAAAACGCCTTTTCTTGTATTGAATCTTCCAACGATGTTCAGATTTTTATCGAGTTCAAAGGCTCCTTTTTTGTTGGTGGTGACGATAAAATGCCCGTTTTTTAGAAGTTGACCATTGTTAGCCTCTGCAGCCACGATTTCTTTATCGCTGCCTACACTCTTTGATTCAAATTTTAAATTCAAGGGATACAATGAATCGTATTGCACGATCAGGGTGCCGATGTTTCTGAATCCCAAGGCAAATTGTGTTGAACTTAAGGGGTAGGTGTAGAACAGTTTTTCTTGAGAAAGCCTTTCAGTACCGGGCACAGGTATAAACTGTCCGTTTTCAAATAAGGCGATTGAATGCCCAACATCAAGCACATACAGGTGTTTACCCAAATTGAAGGCCCGGTTGTGAAGAACATTTTTTGGTGAAAAAACCCTGACCTTTTCATTGGTGTATTCTACCAATTTGTCCGCAGCCAAAAAATAGGTGTTTGCTCCAATGGTGATGATCTGACGAATGATTTCATTCGGACGCTCATCTTCGGGAATGCCATCCAACAAGGAAATATAGGTGTACTTTCCTTTTTGATTTTTTACGATTTTGGCGATATCACCATCGGCAGTACCAACTACTATCTCGCCTTTAGAAGTTTTAGCAATACAAAATATGGAAACTTCGTCATAACGTTTGCATTGGTCCCAATTAACGCCATCGAAAATAAAAACCCCGTTGTTGTTGGCAACAAAAATCAGCCCTTCATTATTCTGAGTGATTCCTGAATTGTTACCCGCACCTTGGTATTCTTTTGGTAGATAATTTCTTACAAAGTAATTACCGGTTTGGGCCTTGACTTCTTCAACAAATAAAAAGAGAAGGCAGAAGAGAAACAGAAATTGGCGAAAGAATAACAATCGGCTTAATGTTGAATAATTATTTTTTTATGGACAGCAGTTTTACCATTGACACTTAGAGTTAACAAATAGATGCCATTGTTCATTTCTCTTGCGTTAAGGATATAAATTGAGCCGCTAAAATCATCTTCAAACAACCGCCTGCCTGCAAGATCCGTGATTTGCAGCTTCACCTTTTCTAACTCACCTGGAGCTTTGATGTTCAATACATCGTTGGCCGGGTTAGGGTAGATGCTGAAATGTTTGATTAACTCGATTTGCTTTTCAAGTCCTGTAGGGAATTGTCTTTCATTCGAATTGTCACTTTTTGTTCTGTTTTTCACTGCAGATGTTTCACTTGTCTTTAAACCTGGGTTGCAAGAAAAACCATCTGCGTATACAAACCATTTCATGTTTCCGGTTGCAGAAAGGGCTGCGTACTGAGGGTCGCTCAACTGATTGCCGGCCGCTACGGCCACGGTAACGGTAATGCCTGACACAACATTCCTACGGGTAAGCACATAATTTAAGGTCTGAAGCGGACCAACACCTTCTATGGCATAATAGTTCCAGCTAAAATTGCCGGTGAGGTTATCCGTTATTTTTACACTTTCGTGGAAAGGACTCATGGCGCTTAAATTGCCGCAGCTGTCAATGTATTGTAATTTGTAACGGTGTAAAGAGAAATTAGGATTGCCGGTAATCGGTCCAATGCTTCTGTTTGTATCCACATAAGCACTGAAGGCATTTTTTGGAATGTGGGCGATGGGGGTGTACACCGAAGCGCTGGTTTCTCTGTACACAATAAAGGTATCGGCTTGCGGGAATAAAGACTTATCCCAATATACCTCATTGTAGTTGCTCAAACTATCAACGGTTACCAAACAAATAGAAGGTGTGGTGAGGGAGGTGGTGTTTAACTGATAGAAAGCTGTGTCGGTGCAGCCCTCAAAGTTCATACCAACCACATTGTAATTGCTGGTCACGCTTGGGTTCACCACAACAAACTGACTCATGGCACCGGTGTTCCAGGTAAAACTGAGAGCGCCTAAAGCCGAAAGTGTGGTTGAAAATCCGGCACACACCAGGCTCGTGCCTGAAATTGAAACGGTAGGGCTGGGGTTTACGGTTACCACATAGGCTGCTGTGTTGGTGCATCCGCCAGTGCCTGTAGAAGCAATCAGCGAATAAGAAGTAGAAACCGAAGGACTTACCACAATGCTGTTGTTTTGTGAGGCATTGCTCCAGGTGTAATTGGGTGCTCCGCTGGCGGTAAGCGTTAAGGAATTACCATAACAAAAGAACATGCTGCTTGGGCTAATGCTGGCGTTTATTGGTGCCGGCACAGTAATTGTGCTTATGGCACTGTTGGTGCACGTGTTTAAGGCGGTGCCAATAACGGTAAAGGTGGTCGTGACAGTAGGAGTTATGGAAATACTGGTGCTGTTTGCCCCCGTGCTCCAGGTATAGGAGTTTGCTCCTTGCGCCTGCAGCACGATTAAAGCCCCCGCACAAACTGAGCCACTGTTAAGTGTAACCGTTGGTGTGGGAATTACAGATACCGATGAAATGGCCGGACTTAAAGAAATACATCCCAACAGATTTGTTCCGGTAACCGAATAACTTGTTGTGCTTAGTGGACTAACTGTGTTTGAACCTCCCGAAATTGTGTAGGTTGAGGCCCCTAAAGGCGTTATGGTGAATGTTTTTCCAAAACACAGATTACCGCTGTTTACAGTGATGGTAGGACTTGGGTTCACACTCACAGAAACAACCGCTGAATTACCGGCAATGCAACCTTCTGTGCTGATTCCGCTCACGGTGTAGTTGGTGTTTGTTTGTGGAGATACTACATTTACACCACTGCTATAGGAGTATGTAGCCGCACCACTTGGTGTTATTGTAAAACTTTGGCCGGAGCAAATGGTGCCGTTGTTGGCTGAAATGGTTGGTGTGATATAAACCGTTACATCACATATCGCAATGTTGTTGGCAATGCAACCCAAGGCACTGGTGCCACTAACGGAGTATGAAGCAGTGATGCTAGGCGATACCACGCTTAACCCCCCGGTAATTGTATAAGTGTTGGCTCCGCTTGGTAAAATCGTAAACGAATTCCCGGAACATATGCTACCACTATTAACACCAATTGTTGGCGTAGTATATACAGTAACCTGGCTGATGGCCGGGTTAAGCGCAGGGCAACCTTCCGCACTTATTCCGTTAATTGTATAGTTAGTATTGACCATCGGACTTACTGTTGCGCTACCACCACTAATGGTGTAGACAGAGGCCCCGGTTGGTAAAATCACAAAACTGTTTCCTGAGCAAATAGAGCCGCTATTGACTGAAAGCGTAGGGCTTGTGTTTACAGAGACTGTAACAATGGTGCTGATGCTGCAATTACCCCCTGCAGAAGTGGTTCCACTCAAAGTATAATTAGTAGTAGTTGAAGGACTGACTGCAAAAGTTGATGTGTTAGGACCACCTTGCCAGGTATAGCTTGTGGCGCCACTTGCATTCAGGGTAACGGTGTTGCCTGAACAAATAATAGTGTTGTTAGGCACTATAACTAAAGTTGGCGAAGCATTTACGGATATACTTTGCACGGCAGAATTGGTGCAACTATTCGTTTCTCCTATTACCGTGTAAGTTGAGTTGGATAAGGGATTCACTGTCCAAACGGATGAGGTTGCTCCGCCGACCCAGGTGAATGTTGCGGCACCCTGGGCTGTTAGCGTTGCAATACTACCTTGACAAATTAGTGTACTGCTTGGTAAAATGGTTAAAACTGGTGTGGCATTCACTGAAATGGTTTTAACCACTGAACCGGTACAGGAGTTAGCAGCAGTACCAAAAAGTATATATGTAGTAGTGGTTGAAGGACTGACAAAATAAGTAGAGTTAACTGGTCCACCGGTCCAGGTGTAGGACAAAGCTCCACTTCCGCTTAAAGTGGCTGTATTACCTGAGCAAATTACAGAACTGCTGGGCGTAATAGTAAGTGTAGGTGAAGGTGTAACGGAGATACTTTGTATTGCATCATTTGTACACCCATTCACTGCTGTTCCGGTAAGTGTATAGTTTGTGTTCGAGAATGGGCTTATGGTGAACGCCGGACTTGTTGGTCCGCACCGCTTCCGGTTAAGGTGGCTGTGGTCCACGAGCACACAAGTGAATTGCTGGGTGTGATGGTGATGTTCGGGGATGCGTTTACCGAAATGCTTTGTACTGCCAAATTTGTACAACCATTAACGGCAGTGCCCACTACAGTAAACGTTGTATTCACCATAGGACTTGCAACATAATCAGGCGTTGCAGGTCC
>JALOMJ010000202.1 GCA_025455485.1 Bacteroidia bacterium
GAGAAGCTGTGAAGCAACTGATAGGCCGGCGTTTCCACCGCCAACAATCAGAATTTGATAATGGTTTTTCATGACTATAAATTTAAATTGCTACTTTATGAATGACCAGCTTTGGTTTTTAAAAAGCCGCTATTCAAAGGTTAGAAAACAGAACAGGAAAAAGGGTAACAATTGACACATAAAGCATAATACTGACGAAAGTCATAGATTGAAATGAAAAAAACGTCGAAAAATTAAACAGGAATAAACGACCTGCTTATTTATTGCCTTTTACCTGAATAACAGAGGCTATTCCGGTGTGGTATTGTCCTTCAATCACCTCACGGGTGAGTGTATTTATGGATAATGAGGAAAAATCCTTGAAGTCAGAGCTTAATTCAGCTTCAGCGTAAAGCATGTTTAAATTTTCAGGACCACCGGTTTTGTATTGCAATTGTTCCTTTGAGTAAGCTTCCAGAACGAGTTGACCTCCGGATTTAAGGGCATTGAAAATTTGCGGATGAAGATGTTCACGTATCTCGGGTGGAAAATGCCCAAATATAATGACTATGGCATCCCAGGCATTGGACTCTATTTGATAAGAGGAAAGATCTAAACAAAGCGCATTTATTTCAACTCCTTTCTCCCTGGCCAGTTGTTGGGCTTTTTTTATTCCCTCAGGAGAATAATCAATCATGGTGACCTTATGACCTTGTTCGGCTAGATAAACGGCGTTTCTGCCTTCTCCTTCTGCCAAACAAAGTACCCGACTGCCGGTGAAAAACGTTTGTTTTTTCAAAAAATCGTTCGCTGTTTTTCCATAGGCGTAGTCTTTTGCGCCATATCTGTTATTCCAAAACTCCTTTTGCATACTTATTTTTCCAGGTATTCTGTTTTAAAGTTTCCAATGTGCACTTCACTTTTATGAATGAGTGTTTTGTGTTTATAATAATTCCAAACGCCAAACACAAGCGTGCCGACTGACACGAGAAATAATAATGTTTCCAGTACCACACTATCTTCTAATTTCAGTAAACTTCTTAAACTCAAACCTGCTACCAAAAAATAAAGCGAGGTTTTTAGAAAAGTCAGTAAAGTGGTTTGATTGGCCAATACCGTGCGTTGTAAGGCCAGTTTTTCGCGAAGTATGAGATCTTTGTTGATTTTGTTTTCAATAGCACTCATGTTTATTTATTTACAAAATTATTTCAGAGGTAGAACATTCCATTCAGGGTTCTAAAATAATTTTTTGAGAAGCTTTTTCATAAGGGCTTTCTAATGTAATAAAATACACACCACCTGTTAAAAGACCAGGTATTTTTTTCTTGATGTCATTTTCTCCAATATTAATTGATTTCAAAATGGATTTATCTATAATTTCTCCCTTCGCATTAAAAATACTTAATGTTAATGGTTGAGTGTTCTTTGCATTGAATCGTATTAAAAATTCACCATTATTAGGGTTGGGCGACACCTGTAAATGAAGCGTACCTCTGCTTTGAACATTTAGTTCATCCAGTCCAACGAGAGAAGATTTAATCAGGTAGATTTTGAAAATTTGTCCACTCGCTATACTCGGCGTGCCTGCGTTCGAAAAAAATACATTGGCAGCAGAACTGCTAATTCCTCCGAAAACGTAACCCAGCAAGGTTGTGTCTGCAGTAAAATCATCCAACTTAAATACATCATTCCCGTAATGCGACAAACCATCAACAGGTATAAATTCTGAACCGGCACCCAATAAGGCAGGCATTTCAATGGGTAATTTGTATTCCGACATAATTCCGTTTGCATCCCGCGTTACCCTGGCAATGGTTTTAACAAAAGGTACATTATTGTCCTGAACCAGCGTGCCTAAACTATCATAATATTGTGCTATTCCACCAAAAAACACTGTGTGCATTTCATTGGCTGCAGCGCTATAAAGCGGAATTCTGGCACAATGGTAATGGTTATAATATTGTGCAAAGGCATTGTTTGCTGAGTAACCGGCACTGTCAATGTTCACGCAGTTGAGATAGGGTAAATCCACAGTGGCTTGAAACACACCTGAAAATGCGGTAATACCTTGCTCTCCGGTTGGTAATATCTGAGGTACCACATTGTAATCTCTTCTGTGCAAATTCATCGCATCTACTGTTGATGGAAGGTGTGTAACCGATAAGCTTACGCCATTGTCGTTGATTTTAAATTTGCGAATGGCATTTGTGTAGTGCTGAACAAAGCCCGGACCGTGCGTTGGCCCTTGTGGATTGTATCGGCCCATAAACTTTTGGCCACCAGTAAGGTAATACGTGTTGTTTATTTTATTTAAAACGCCACCTGTTACTGCGAACATGGTATCGGTAATTTGTCGGCAAAAACTGTTGAATGCATTGGCATTGATTATGGCGTTGATTACATCCGGTACTTTTATTGCGCTCAAGTTCGGAAAGGTGATATGATCCAATGAAGACGCGCTATAGCCATACCCGCCGAGTAAATACAGGTAATCCCCTTGCTGATGAAATTCCATGTTGGTGGAGCTAAATTGTTCCTGCATGCTTTGCGGCAATGAAGTAAGCGGTGCCGACCATTTCTGCTGAGTTGCGGGGTCTACTACAATGAGTTGGGTGTTATGGCCCGCGAGATCAAAAGCAGCAAAAGGCTGGCGGCGGTGTAAGCCATCCAACCGTCCGCCAACAATCAGCCATTTGCCGTTGTGTTGCCCCCAGGCATAGGATTGTATCCCACCTAAACCATTGATGCTAAACGTTTGCAGAGAGATTTGAAAAGGAGCAGTTTGTGAAAATAACTGTCCGAAAAGTATGAAAGGCAATGCAAATAATTGGAATAAGATTTTCATAGTATAATGTCTTAAGACATAAAGTTAGACAAGATTGCTACCGGAGTTTGTAACAAATGTGACATTGTTTGGAAGGATGAGATGGAAGTTTTAAAGAGCCGTAAATATCACTGCTTTTCTACCACCACAGTACAAAAAAGTCCGAGTTGTTTTGAAAGGGGAGACAAGAGCCATTCCTTGAATTTAACTATCGAATACATAAAATAGGGCAGCATGGCAGAACGCGAAACCCCGCCACTGATAACGTATGAAAAGGGAGAATGGTAGATTACTTTTGTTATTCTTAATGCGGGGTACTCATTTTTAAAAACTTCCACATCGCGTTCAAAGTAGATGTAGGGTAAGGCCTGGTTGCTATGCGATAGAGGATTGCCGGCCTGAATTTCCCGACCGCCGTTTTCATCGAATGGCTCGTGGTGAAAACGTTTGTAAATAAAACGACCAAGCACAGAATTCGCAGGCTCTATCATCACGATTTTTCCACCCTTTACCAAAGTACGTTGAGCTTCTTTTAAAAACCTGTGCGGATTGGG
>JALOMJ010000203.1 GCA_025455485.1 Bacteroidia bacterium
GAAGCAGGCCGAGACGGGCAATTCGTAGCCCAAAACATTCTTCATTTTATTTTGGGAATGGAATTTGAAGAGCCTCGTACCTATTTGGAGAGCGGAGCCGGAGAAAGAAGGAGGGCAGATGAGGTTAACAAGTCAAACCTTCATTTAACAGAAAAAAAGGTCACAATTCATCCAAACCCAACGAAAGGCGAATTCATAGTATCAATAGAAAAGGACTTAATTACTATTATTGAAGTTAAGGATATCCTTGGTAAAACTGTTTTAACCAAATATGTTGAAGGCATAAACCAAACCAAGGTTACATTAAGCGATTTTAGCAACGGTATTTACTTCATTGAAGTAAGAGGTAACAATTCTACTATTCTTCTCAATAGTAAATTGATTAAGCAGGATTAATAGAGAAATAAATTTGTGCTGATGAAAAAAAACTGCATCATACTATTTTTGGTATTCGCCATAACTGCATTTTCTCAGGGAGGTTTTCGTGCTCGCCATTATCCACCCAATACCCTGAATTCTTCTACTAAAGATATATTTGAGGTTTCTCCCGGTAATTATATTGCTTGCGGTTTGGCATTTGATACCGTGAACGGATACCTGACATCTAAATTGATTTTATTAGGTTTAAACTCAAGTGGAAATGTGTTATGGCAAAAAAAATACGGAAGAAAAAACTTCGAATACCTAAACAATCCCTTTACCTCAAGGTATTTTTACAAACAAGGAAATAACATTTATACAGCATGTTGTGTTTTGGATAGTAATAATAAACAATTTGGCGTTTTAGTTAAGTTTGATTTTAACGGAGATACTCTCTGGCAGAAAATATACCGTGACACTATGGATGTGATACCACAAATGGTAACCGGTTCGGTGGATGGGGGATTTTTAATCACTGGTTTTTTTCAGGATTTGTTAAATAGCACCCAACCTTGTTTATTGATCAAAACCGATGCTTTAGGCAACGAGCTTTGGCGTAAAAAAATCAATAAGGCCGGTCACAATGTAAGCGATGGCAAGGCCATAATTCAAGATACTGCAACGGGTAAGATAGTTATCGCTGGTTATCAGTATGTGGGAAGTCCTTCTTCGTCTTCATCAAGAGATCATATACTAATAACTGATAGTCTAGGAAATAAATTGGTTCAGAGAACATTTTATGGACCACACTTTTGTGATTACAATGATTTGATACAAACGAAAGATAAAAATGTGATAGTTGTAGGAGGTGCTTATAAAAGTCAAACCATAGGTTCAAACAATGTAATGTGCTCGTATATTGCTAAAATTGATATCAACATGGCGCAGACAGACCCTCTTATTTGGTCAAATACAAATTTTGATCCACCAAAACTCGGAAACATTTTTACCTGTATTAAGGAAATGTCAAATGGAAATTTACTTGTTGGTGGTGTCATTGACACTTTATCTATTGTTCAAAACTGGGCCTTGATACGTATTTCCAAATTGAATTCGAGTGGTGCATTAATTTCACAGCGTTATTATGATTATAAGATTAATTCTCCTACTTCAGATAATAATCATGATTTAAAATCCTTGCACTTTACTTCCGACGGAGGCTGGGTTGCGGGGATTGGACAGGTTAATTTTCCCAACCCCAACCCCTTGTTTTATGTAAAGTACGATAGCACGGGCTGTGATAGTACAGTGGCCTATTGTTTAAATCCGGTGGGCTTGCAGGAGTTACAGGTTTCAGCCTTCGTCTCCGCTCAGGGTGACAGGTTCAATGTTTATCCAAACCCAAGCAGCGATATTTTTGCAATTGAATCAGAATCAAAACTAAGCGGCACGCTTTTCGTATATGATTTATTTGGCCGACTAATCATTTCAGAAGAAGTAAAAGAAATGCAAAAAATTCAAGTTTCACTTGAGGGCTTTGGTAACGGAATATACCTGGTTGAGTTAAGAGAGAAAGAGTCAGCCCTTATTTTCAGGGAAAAGCTAATCAAGCAAGATTAGTTAGGATAAATTTTACTGTAAGAAGTAAACCCTAAATAGGAATTATCCTGTTTTGCATTGCGATCATAATCTGGGTTGAAAATTTTACCTTTACCCAATGAGCAACATCAAATTATTTGAGAGCAAACAGGTAAGAAGCGTTTGGAATGAAGCTGATCGAAAATGGTATTTTGTGGTGACTGATGTGGTGCAAATACTCACAGACACTCCCAACCCATCGGACTATATCAAAAAAATGCGTAAGCGAGACGAGCAGCTTTCCAAAGGGTGGGGACAATTTGTCACCCCCCTTTTGGTGGACACAGCAGGAGGCAAGCAAAACCTGAATTGTGCCAATGCACAAGGACTTTTACGTATTATTCAATCCATTCCATCACCCAAAGCAGAACCGTTCAAGCTTTGGCTTGCACAAGTTGGTTCAGACAGGTTAGAGGAAATTGAAAATCCAGAACTGGCAACTCAACGGACAAGAGAACTTTATAAACTAAAAGGATATCCTGACGACTGGATTGAAAAACGGATGCGTAGTATTGCCATTCGTGAAGAACTGACTGAAGAATGGAAAAACAGAGGTGTAAAAGGACAAACAGAATATGCTATTCTAACAGCAGAAATTTCCAAAGCCACTTTCGGGCTGTCACCTACTGAATACAAAAAAGTAAAGGGACTAAAAAGCCAGAACTTACGTGACCATTTTACCGATCTTGAACTTATTTTTTCAATGTTGGGGGAAGCATCAACAACGGAAATTGTTAAAACACAAAACCCGAAAGGATTTAAAGCGAACAAAAAGGCTGCAAGACAAGGGGGTGCGGTTGCTGGCAATGCTCGAAAGGAGTTAGAAACACGTACAGGTAAAAAAGTCGTTACCACGGACAATTACTTACCGGAAGCAAGGAAGAAGATAATAAAAGGGAAAGATAAATAGCTACACGCAAAAAGTGCAATACAAAAAACAGCTGCAAGCCAGTTATACATAATTATAACAACAGTCTTGCTTTTGGCCGTAAAATCCGGACCAAGCCTGCCTTATTGCATAACTTCTTGTATTGTGCTAATGTAAGGGGTTTTTTAGGATGATTTTTCTTACTTTAGAAGTCCAATTTTTAAATTATGTCAACTACCCCCGAAGGCCGTCAGATTATTTTCAGTATGGTGAATGTGTCCAAAATACATCCACCCCAAAAGCAAGTTTTAAAAGACATTTATATCTCCTTTTACTATGGCGCCAAAATTGGCGTGCTGGGTTTAAATGGCTCAGGAAAATCTACCCTGCTGCGCATTATGGCGGGTATGGACAAGGATTATATTGGAGAAATTCACCAGTCGCCGGGCTATAGCATTGGTATGCTGGAGCAGGAA
>JALOMJ010000204.1 GCA_025455485.1 Bacteroidia bacterium
GTGTGAAAGGTCTTTACCTCATTTGGAGGAATAACAAATTCCGGCTCTATGGGTGTTAAACCAAAAGTACCCAACTGGGCTTCAAGCAGGCTGCGTTGAACGGGTGTCTTCCTGAAAAATACATTGATGTAACTGCTGTCTAAACAATCGGCATTGCTGGGACCGTAATGAATGTTGTTCAACAAAAAAACACCCTGCTTTTTTAATCGATAACCACCAACTGATTCTGGATAATTTGGCGGAAGATAGCCCGGAAGGTAATACACGGTGTTGAGTGTTAAAGTTGGATAGTTTGGGTCCTTTCCGTCTGTATATGGAATGTGCATGTTTTCATACACCTCCATTAATCGGGCCCTTGTGTCTGAATGAATGGAGGTGCCGCTCATGTAATTAAACCCCCGGCCGGCATCATAGGACACCAGGTGACCATTGACGTGGTGAACCAGTTTTCTTTGATGAGGAACAAATTCAACAAACTCAACCAAAGTGTCCTTATCAATTTCATAGGGAAATTTCATGATGAGAAAAAGATCCCTTCCATTGCCTTTGATTCGAACCGCTTCCTTTGCACGAACCACCAAATCGGGTTTCCCAAAAAAAGAGCCTTTGTGAAATTCAGGTACTGTTGGTTCTTTCAACGAATCGCCTCTTGGCATGCCTTTATCCACCCATGATTTAATAATAGCTTTCTCTGTTATACTCAACACACGTTCGCCTGCAAAGTGCGAGTAAGCGGCGTCAGCCGGCCAGGGGGGCATGTAGCCGCTTTGGGTCACAAACCGGATTTTTGCCGCTTTTTTAAATGCATCCGAATATGTCAACAATGGAAAAGGTCCGCTTTCTCCCGGACGATGACAGGGTGTACAATTGCGGAACACTATAGGCGCCACGTGTTCACTCCAGCTGATGGTTTCAGGAATTTGAATTTCAGAACTTTGCTCTTCCTGCTGACAACTCTGAAAAAAGCCAAGCACCAGAACAAGAAGAAAACAGGTCGCTTTCATTCTTCCTCTTTCTTCAATACGGATAATAAGGGGAGATCATCAGGTAAACAATTACACCGCTTACAGTGACATACAACCAAATCGGATATGAAAAGCGGGTAAGTTTTTTGTGTTTTTCGCGCTCATCGCTCAAGCCATAATAAAACGACAATAACACCAAGGGCAACACAACTATGGCCAGTAGAATATGCGTCAGCAATAGAATCAAATAAAACGGTTTAATGCCTGAAACGGCTAGTTTTTCTGCCTCCTCCATGATGCCGTTGTGGTTGATGTCTCCGTATTTGGTGTCGGGAATAAAATAATGCGCCGTGACATAAGAGATGAGAAACAAACAGCTCAACACAAAAGCCGTTAGGTTGAGTTTTTTATGAAGCGCGATGTTTTTTTGTTTGATGGCGATTAATGAAACGATTAGCAGCGCAGCGCAAGTGCCATTAAAAACAGCATTCAGCGCAGGCAAGGTATAAATCCAGGTAGGAATGCTTTCCGGGCGGGGAAGCCATTTTTGACTCAAAATAAATACAGCGGCACAAATTACAGCGGTTGTGATGTAGATGATGCGTTTTACCGCTTTTTCGTTCAAATTTTGTATGGAAGTCATAAAAGAAAAAAGAAAGGCAGTACTTTACCGCCTTTTAAGTTTAAGATTTAGCGATGGCGCCCAGTTGCTCAGCGCTCACTCCTGTTGAAGAATAGCCTCCATCGTGGTAAAGATTTTGCATGGTCACCATTCGTGTTAAATCACTGAATAAACTCACGCAATAATTCGCACAATCATCGGCACTGGCATTGCCAAGAGGCGACTGCATGTCGGCAAAGTCATAAAACTCTGTGAACCCTTTGATGCCTCCACCGGCAGTAGTTTTGGTTGGAGATTGAGAAACCGTGTTGATCCTAACCTTTTTCTGTTTGCCGTAATGGTAACCAAATGTGCGGGCAATGCTTTCGAGCATGGATTTGATATCGGCCATATCCGTATAAAACGGATACACTTTTTGAGCCGCAATATATGTCAAGGCCACAACAGAAGCGTGATCGTTCAAAGCATCCAATTTGTGGGCCACCGCCAGCATTTTATGCAAACTCATGGCCGACACGTCGATGCCCTTATTAAAAAATTCGTAGTTCAATTCGGTGTACGGAATGTTTTTGCGAATGTTCACGCTCATGCCAATGGAGTGCAGCACAAAATCAATTTTTCCTCCTAAAACATCCATAGACTCTGTGTAGAGTTTGGTCAGGTCTTCCACGCTGGTGGCATCAGCAGGAATAATTTTTGCGCCTGTAGCGGCAGCCAATTTATTGATCTCGCCCATGCGCATGGCAATGGGAGCATTGGTTAAAGTAAAGGTGGCGCCTTCTTCGTGGCAGCGCTGGGCCACTTTCCAGGCGATAGAATTTTCATCCAATGCACCGGTGATGATGCCGCGTTTTCCTTTTAAAAGATTAAATGCCATATGGTTTTTGTTTGTGGTACAAATATAAGAAAAGAGTATTCAGGGATTTTCTAATTAATTGTTGCCCTATAGTTCAGTTTGATTATTTTTTGGACGTCCCTTGCGCATTTCAGCAATAATCTTCGCTATTTGTCAGCAAATTCGCTAAATAGGTAGTCGCAATGAACAAACCTGTATTGAATTCCGTCTGAGGGGAAATTGGCCTTTACTTCATTCAAATAGCGAATCAACCTTTTGCTTTGACGTTTCATAAAAACCGTATAGTAAACCAGCACTTCTATCTCTGCTTCACCAATTAACACTGTTGGCTTAATGGACTTATCCCTAAGATAAGTGATAGCGGAGGTAAAACTTTCCATCGTATCACAGGACTGTTTTGAACCTTTCAGGACACTATCCAGCTTCGCATATCTTTTCCAGTGTAGGTTAGGAAATCCGCCCACTTCACAATTCACTGTATAGGCGATCAATGAATCGTTTAGTTTATCGAAAACCTTGATTTGCAAAGGCTGTTGAAAATCGTTGAGGTTTGGCCCGGGCACTTTACTGCGCAAACTTCTGCAATATCCTGTGTCGAGAATATAATACTCCTTTATCCCTTGTTTTGTTGAGAAATTCTCCAGCTGTTTCAAGCTAATCTTTTTTGGACTGTTATTAATTCCGTAAAGACCAAGGAAAATTGGTGTACAAGAGCTGATAAAGAATACAAAAAGTAGTCCAATAAGAGTTTTTAGATTCATGATCTTTGCATAAAACTGAAGCCCTCAATTCGCCTTCAGCAAATCCATGGCGTTTTTAATGGCCGATTCGGTGGGTTTGCCTGTGCTGAGCATTTTGGCAATCTCCACGGTGCGTTCTTCAGC
>JALOMJ010000019.1 GCA_025455485.1 Bacteroidia bacterium
AACATTAAAATAAGCACCGTTTCGCGAGCCATTAACAGCATACAAAGCGGTGCCAGCCATATTAAATTAAATGGCACCTCAGAAAAATTGACTTCTGAATTATCAGGTGCCTCTTCTCTTTCAGCATATGAACTTATTTCAAGTGATGTAAAAGTGTTGACAACCGGTGCCTCCAACGCCAAAATCTATTCCAATAAAAAGGTAGTTGCCATTGCAGGTGGCGCAAGCACTATCAAAATAAAAGGTGATGTAAAAGACATCAGTGCTGAAGCAAGTCCATCATCAAGCATCACCAGAATTATTGATAAGGACAGTAAATCGGGCAGCGGAGAAGGAGACTCAACAGTTTACAACTGGAACAAAAAGAAAATCATCATTATCGATAAAGATGAAGATAGTTACAAAGCCAATACCAACATTGATTACAATGAAGATTTTTTCAGTGCCTACCGTCATTGGGCAGGTTTTTCTTTTGGTGTTAACGGGTTTCTTGATAAAAGTTTCAATACAGAGTTTGCTGCTCCGAACGATTACATGAACCTCAATTATGCAAAAAGTTTTAATTATCAGTTCAATTTATTTGAAAGTCACATCAAGCTAATACAACACAAACTGGTATTGGTAACCGGCTTTGGATTTGATTACCATTCCTATGAGTTAGAAAACAAAGTACGCTTAAACGCAGATGCTGATTATACCAACGCTTTTGTAGACAGTTCAGATATCTATACCTACAAAAAAAACCGTTTAAGAAACACCTACATTCAGGTGCCGCTTTTGCTTGAATTTAACAGCAGCAACAAAACTGCAAAATGTTTTCACATGGCAGCAGGGGTAATCGGGCAATACCAGATATTATCCAGAACCCGGCAGTTGCTGGAGAACGAAGCCTACGAATACGATATTCAAAGGAAAGATTCTTACAACTCAAATCCCTTTATGCTAAAGGCTCATGTTAATTTAGGCTACCACCGCTGGACGTTTTATGGGGAATACAGCCTCACCCCGTTTTTTCAGAAAAACAAAGGTCCGGAATTATTCCCATTCGCTGTTGGTTTGAGAGTCATTCCTTTCGGATAATACCTATTTTACAGATTCAAGAGGGGCCCTTAAGCCCCTTTATTTCTTTTATAGTTTAATGTCAAAAGCACTTTTTATTTTATATTTGTAATACATGAAAGAGGTGTTTTTAGTGCATATTCTGCTTCCGGACGTTTTTACTTTGGAGTTTTACGAACTCATTCCGCGTCAAAGAAAAGTCATTAACAAAATGCTGGAAAGGAGAATTATTTTGAATTACTCACTGGATATGGAGCGTAAAAACGTGTGGGCCATATTTGAAGTTAAAAATGAAGACGAATTAATTAGAGAACTAAATACCTTTCCGATTATTGATGAAGTGAGCTATCAGGTTCACGAATTGGCCTTTTATAATACAGCACCGGTTAATTTGCCCGATGTGATTTTAAATTAGGTTCCCCCGGGCCAACCGAAATTACCCATCACTTTACGAATTTCTTTTCTGAATAAGGTATAGATTAAAATTCCAAAACCTATCAATTCAAACAGGTAAAACCAGGGGTTGTATACCGGCTGAACATAATACTGCAAAGCATTTACTGCTAAAAAAGAAAAGGGCAACACCAGAATTTTGTATAGATTATAATCATAACGAAACACTTTAGATGCCAACCAAATGCATAGTACTACTTGAATTACCTTTGTTAGTAAGCCCGCTAAAATGGCGCCGTTTAAGCCATAAAATTGCGATGCCGGCCAGGTAAAGAGTATTTGTATAAGAGCCGAAATCCCAAAAATTTTCAACAACACCTTCACATTCCCTGTAAACAAAATACCGGCCAAATAAAAACTTAGAATGCTTCTTAAAGCGTATCCTGCTGCCAAAATACCAATGTAGGCTTCACCCTGAAAAAACGAAGGGTTGTTCACAAACAAACGGTACACCCAGGGAATAGCCAAACAAAACACAAGCAATTGCAAAATATTAAGCGCAGTAAGTACATTAAAATAGCGGTTACTTTCGGGCGTGGTGCCTGTATGTTCGTGTTTCGCCCAAAGCTCATATACTTTGGGGTAGATGACAGCTGATAAACTGTTTTGCAGAAATTCAATGCCATAAAAACACTTCAGCAACAAGTCGTAAGCATTAAGTTCGGTGTTGGGTATGTAGGCCTGAAGGATGTAGCGATCCACCTGCATCAGCACCCAGCCTGAGATGACATAAAACACATAGGGTATACAAAAGGCGAACAGGTCTTTAAGAAACACCTTGTCAAACACAAGAATACTGTTTTGTTTAAAAATTCCCAGACCAATAATAAAAATAACGCCGCCTGAGATCAGCCTCCCATACATGGGGCCAAGTATGGTGTCGGGAAATAGAAACAAACCCCCAACAGACACAAGCACCGTTACAAAAAAATTCACCACATTACTCAACAAAAAAGTACCGGGCTTTTTCAAATAAATTAAACAAATGCTGGCTGCTTTAAAGTAGGCATTAAAAAATCCTGTGAGTACCGAAAAAAAGCCCCACGGCCAAAATTCCATACCCAATTCAACTTTATAAATGGAAGTAAATAGCATGGGGCCGAACAAACAGGATAGCGTTAGCACCAGCGCGCCGATGAGTAAGAGAAGCACAGCCACCGTGCCGGCAAACCGTTTTTGCTCCTGTTTGTGTTCAGCCAACTTAGTGAATTTAATGCCAAAATAATTTTCAATGGAAAAAGAGAAAAGGATTTGAAACAACATGGAGATGCTAATGTAAAAAAGCACCTGGGTATATAACGTATCACTGAGGAAATTGGTGTAGAACGGGAGAAGTAGTATTCCGGCCACCATGGGCAGTGCCCCGCCAAGAGTAAATAGAAGGGAAGATTTTATAAAAGACTTGCTGATCATTTACAAATAATAATTCTCTAAATTTGCCAAATAAGCTTCAATATTCAGAACTTTAAACGCTAAACTTATTAAAAACCCATTTTTGAATGAAAAACGAAACGGCCCTTGCTTCAAAGGAACAGGTGGAAGACTTTTATAATCACTTTAAAGAGCACCAAAAAAAGCTGGGCATCAACATTCGTCACCGCACCATTTTGAAGCATTTAAAAAAGGCCGGACTTAAAAATACCATGCGGGTCCTTGAAATTGGCTGTGGTATCGGCACCGTTAGTCACCTCATACTTGAATTCATAAACAAAGGGCAATTTGTTGGGGTCGACATCAGTCCCGAAAGCATAGCTCAAGCCAAACAATTAAATGCCGCCTTCAAAAATGCTGAGTTTGTTGTAAGCGATATGAGCGATTTTAGCCACCCGCTAAAGTTTGATATGGTGGTACTGCCCGATGTTTTAGAACACATACCGGTTGATCAACATGCCCGACTTTTTGCCGTGTTGAATGCCCTTACTCATTCTAACAGCAAGGTGCTCATCAATATACCTGAACCAAATTGTTTGAACTGGGCAAGACAACACCACCCGGAAAAGTTGCAAATCATCGATCAATCTTTGAGTATGCAGGACCTTCTGAACAATGTTTACCCGAGTGATTTTGAATTGGTATCCCTGCAACCTTACGCACTGCAATACACTCAGCCCGATTATCTCTCAATAGTGCTCAGAAGAAAAAAAGCAATTGAGCACTACCAAGTAAAAAGTAAACTAAAGCTTGCTAAAGAAAACCTCCTCAGCAAGTTGTGAGCAATACATTTCAGGCATGATTTCGGACTACCTTTACCTTGTTTATGCCAATTGTAAGGCTTTGTACTCGGCCCCCGATTTGGATAAACAAACGTGTCGCAACGAATTTAAAAATGTCATTGCGGGAATATGCACTCAATTAAATCTGTCTACTGAAAACGAACTTTTGCAAAAGCTACTTAAGCTAAAAACCAACGAGGCAAAGACTTTTCTGCACGTACATCCGTTTTTAGAAATCTTTTATTTAATCAACACACTGGATGAAATAAACGCAGATGAAACAGATTTTGATGCACTTGGACGCTTTAAATACACGGCGTCGTATCAAAAACAACACACCCTTGAATCGAATAGGGTATTAAAACTGATATTAAGCACTTGTGAAACCATACCCTTTCTAAAAAGAAGTTTTACACCTTTGCCTGTGGCATCCGGCTTTTTTTTAAGTCACGACATTGACTCCCTCTATGGCTCAAGCGTTCAGGACGGGCTGTGGGCCATAAAAAACTTTAGGTTTGATGTTCTTTTAAAATTGTTTGCCAATGCCATTACTCAGCGTCCGCACTGGTTCAACATCGATCTCATCATGGCCATTGAGTCGGAACACGATTTTCGTTCAACGTTTTATTGGTTGGTAAATCAAGGCAGGATAGACAAACGGCAAACCAATGCCGACTATGCTATTTTATCCCCAAAATTGCAAACAACGCTGAAGCAAGTACAAGCCCGTGGTTTTGAGAACGGTTTACACAAAAGTATTTCTACCCAAAGTATACAGGAAGAAGCCGAATGCTTGCAAGTTCAGGTGATTGGAAACCGTTACCACTATTTAAAATTCAAATTACCCGAGGCCTATAAGGCCATTGAAACCTCCGGTTTAAAATTAGATGCCAGCCTTGGCTTTGCTGAACAATTTGGATTCAGAAATGCTTATTCCTTCCCGTTTTCACCTTACAATTTTGAAAACGGAAAAGCTTTCAGTTTTCTTGAAGTGCCTTTAACCATAATGGATGGGACCTTTCAGCGCTACATGAAACTGCCGGTTGAAAATACTGCCAATCGAATTATTGATTTTTTTGAAGAGCACAAACAAAATGCCCTAATTTCGGTACTTTGGCACAATACCTTTTTTACCAATTACAAATACAAAGGGTATTTGCAGGAATACAAAAAAATTCTTGCCTACCTTCATGCATCCAAACTGCGCTGTTTAAACCAAACCGACATTTTAAAACAATTTTCCTGGACTCAACACTAAACATAAGAACTGCAAACGAATCGGATGTGAACGGCATTAACGCGTTTTACAATGCGGTGTATGGTAAACACAGGGATGAAAATCAATTCAACTGGGAATACAATTCAGCCCCCGCCGGAAAAGCCATTTATGTCCTGGCCGAATACAAGGGAGAAATTGTAGGCACCCAGGCCGCAATACCTTACTTTTTAATTACAGGGAGCGGAGAAAAAATTTTCAGCGCAAAATCTGAGGACACCCTGGTTTCTCCGGCACACCGTGGCAAACAGATTTTTGAAAAAATGTATGCCTGTTTATTTGAGGAATGCAAAAAACAAAACATCCGAGTCATCTGGGGCTTTACCTACGCGGATAAACCTTTTAAAAAACTGGGCTTCGATATTCCCTACAAGGCCTGCATGGGCATATTGGTGAGGGAGCTTCAACAAGCCGCTCTTTATTTTGTTTCACTTGCGGCTAAACGCAGTACTAAAGAACAATTTGGAATTTACGCGCTTTCTCTTTTTTCGAAGTTAAAAGCTACAGTTCAGTTAGGTTTTCCGGGCTCTCCTTTAAGTTTAGTGTCAGGTGCAGTTGAGCTTTCCGGAGCCGGAAACAATTATCTGCATTCGACCTCAGATTTCGGATTGTTATTAGATGCCGACTTCCTTAATTACCGTATTCGAAACAACCCTTACAACGCCAGCTATAACACACTTTCTTACTATCAAGACAATCAACTGAAAATTGCAATGACCTATTCCGTATCAGAAAATAGGGTGTGTTACATCATTCACCTGTATCTTTCACCCGAGGTTCGTTCCGGCTTATTGAAACAGTTCATGCAATCCATTCTGAGAGTAAAGGAAATAAAAGATTCGAAAGTGATTCGTTTTTGGGGCTTTAATCACAACTTACAGAATCAAAAGGAAGTTCAGCTGTTATCAGCTTGTGGCTTTACTTTCATCAACAAAGGCATTAACCTGGTTTGGAAAACTTTGGATAGCAGTGTTATCTTGAACCCTGCCAATTTTGTTTTATCGCGCATGGCTTCTCAGGGAACGGATTAATATACACGGCTTTGGTTAACAAAAGTAAATACACCTCTTGATTTTGAAAAAAAAGAAGCTTCTCTATTTTTACACCGCAGAATCGCCTTTTGTTGAAAAGGACATTCAAATTTTTTCACGGCAGTTTGATGTAATTCCGTTTCATTTTAACCTTTACAGAAAAAAACAACTTGTATTTATCCTCTTGCGCCAGTTCTTCTTTTTGGCTCGCCACATACTATTCTCAAAAGTAATTGTTTGCCAGTTTGCCGGTTTACATGCGTTTTTACCAATACTATTTGCAAAAGTATTTTCAAAAAAATCCATTGTAGTGGCCGGCGGAACCGATTGTGTTTCATTTCCTTCAATAGCATATGGCAATTTCTCAAATCCACGTAATGCAGGCATAACCCGGTTTTGCTTTAAAACCTGTTCGTTGATTTTGCCGGTTCATGACAGTTTGGTATATTATGACTATACCTATCAGGACCGTGATTATCCAAAGCAAGGGATACGATTTTTTATTCCGGAATTAAAAACACCAATCAGGGTGGTACACAATGGTTACGATAAAAACTATTGGAGCAGGGCAGGGCAGCGAAAACAAAAAAATTCATTTTTCACCGTCTTGGGGCATGTAAATTCGAGGTTTACGCTTCAGTTAAAAGGTATTGATCTGTTTATTGAGGCGGCGCACAAATTCCCGGAAGCCACGTTTACAATTCTTGGTGGAAATGGTTTGAACATAAACAACAAACCAAGTAACTTACACCTCCTGTCGAATGTGTGGGGAAAAGAACTGGTGAATGTTTTTGCTCAACAACAATTTTATTTACAATTATCGCTATCGGAAGGCTTTCCAAATGCGCTTTCGGAGGCCATGCTGTGTGAATGCGTGCCGATTGTTTCAAATGTTGGCGGCATGCCCGACATCGTTGGCGATTGTGGTTATATTCTAATGAAAAAGGATAAGGACCTGCTTTTTAAACTAATAATGGAGGCAATGAGCAATCAGCAACTGAGAGAAAAAGAGCGTTGTTCAAGAGATAAGATAGCTCATTGTTTTACTTTGGAAAAAAGACAAGAGGGCATTGAACGTGCAGTAAAAGAAGAATTGAAGCTAGGGTATTAGTGCTCTTCTTCGTCTTCATCAAATTGAAAATCTCCGTCCTCCTGGTCCTCACTCTCTATATCATCAACATCTTCTTCCCCTTCTTCGCCTTCAAGCGATTTTAGTTCCTCCTCTTCAACGCCATCTTCGTCTCCAATTTCACTGAATATTTCTTCGTCTTTAATTTCCGGGTCATCAAGAAGGGAGGCCAACATTAAATCAGGGCTAAGTTCTTCCTTAGCCATGTTGGTTTGTTTATATTGTTTAGGCGAATTGCCTTGGCTTCGGATGATGGCCGGATAATTGGTTTTAGAATTTTCCTCAGTAATTTTAATCATTTCAATTAAAAAGGTCCACTGCACTTCCGGGTCAAACACATACACAAAACGTTGAAAAGGCTGCTCAACAAGCTTTGCCACCTTTGTAGCCGACATGAGTTTTTTTGGCTCTACCTTTTTGCGGATTTCTTCCTCGTCGAGAGGCAAATCTTCCTTTCTGAGGGTAATTTCAAGACCTTTTCTCCAGTAATCGTCGCTTACAAAAAAAGAAGCGGCGTGTTTACCGTCAAATTTAAATGCCTGTTGTATAATGTTGTGTAAATCTTCAAACGTATGAACGGCTTTAATATCAATATCTCTGAAAATATCTTCATTGTCTTCCAAACATACTTTGAATCTGTAAACTGACATGTTGAAATTATTTTTTTGTTTTATAAATTTCAGATTTCATTAAGCCGAGCTTATTAAAAAAATGGGTGAACGACACGCCCAATACCCCAAGCCCGTACTTCATGCTTCTTCTGAAATTGATGGAACTAGCCTCCGGAAAATATTTGGTTGGACAGGTTACTTCTGCAATTTCAAACCCGGCATAAAAAATTTGTGAAATCATTTGGTTATCAAACACAAAATCGTCGGAGTTGGCCTGATAATTAATTTTTTCAAGCACTTCTTTAGAAAATGCCCTGTAACCGGTATGGTATTCAGATAGCTTTTGGTTAATTAAAATATTTTGAGAGAGTGTGAGGAAGCGATTAAAAATGTACTTATACATGGGCATACCACCTTTTAAGGCGCCTTTGCCCAAAATGCGCGACCCAAACGCTACAGGATAAAGGTCGTTAGCAATCAGGTAACTCAAACTTTGTATCAGTTTTGGGGTGTACTGGTAATCAGGGTGCAGCATGATAACAATATCAGCATTCAGACGAAGGGCGGTATCATAGCATGTTTTTTGATTTCCTCCATACCCTTTGTTTTTCTCGTGAGAAATCACGTGTTTGATGCCAATACTTTTTGCTACTTCTACGGTGTTATCTTTGCTGGCATCATCTACCAATACAACCTCATCCACGATATCGAATGGAATTTCATCGTAGGTCTTTTTAAGAGTAAGTGAAGCATTGTAAGCCGGCAATACACAAATTATTTTCTTTCCTTGAATCATATGTGAACAAAAATAACAAAGTTTGATTAAATCCTAAATTAAAATATGGCAAATAGCCGTATTTTTAACCATTCAACCGTGATTCTCAAAAGACTACATACACTTTTAATTCGTTCGTTTCTTCCGCCTTTTTTTATCACCCTCTTTACCAGTGTGTTTTTATTTTTCCTGGTCCAGATTGTAATTACCTATCTGGACGATATGATAGGAAAGGGGTTACGAAGTATTGACCTGATTAAGTTGTTTACCTATGCCTGGATTGCAATTATTCCACAGTGTATTCCTTTGGCCGTTTTGCTGGCCTCCATCATGTGTTTCGGGCAATTATCAGAACACTACGAATTAGCCGCCATGAAGTCTTCGGGCCTTTCCTTATTCAAAATCATGAGACCTTTGATTGTGCTAATTTTTATCCTGGCAGGCCTTACATTCTTGTTCAACAATTACATTTTGCCCTATGTGCAGCTTAAATCAACTACCCTGTTGTTCGACATACGGCAGAAAAAACCGGCGGTGAACATCAAAGAGGGGGTGTTTTACAATGGTATTGAAAATTTCAGCATTCGGGTAGGAAAAAAATCGGCAAATAAGGACTCGCTGAAAGACATTTTCATATACAACCACTCTGCGCGCATGGGCAATACCACCCAGCTATACGCACATTCAGGGCGCATTACCATAACCTCCGACACTTCTGAAATGATATTGCTGTTGCGCAATGGCAACCGCTATGAGGAAACAAGCGATATGTATAACCGGCAATCCGGCAAAACACTCACGCTCCTTAATTTTAAAAACCTTCAGGTAAACATTCCTTTGGAAGATTTTAAACTCAAACGCACAAACGAAGAACTTCTTAAAGGCAATGAAGAGATGATGAACATTTGGCAATTGGATTCCGTTGCAGATTCTACCAAACGGGTTATTCAAAGAAGAGTGGATGGACTTAAAAATCAATCGGCTACGTATTTTTATTCCCGCACATCGGCCCTGATTGCCCACCCGGTAGCCTATCCTGTGGTAAAATTGGATACATTTTGTAAAAGTTTAAGTAGCGAACAGTATGCCGCCGTGCTTCAAAATGCCCTGAGTACAGCACGCATTGCCATTGGAAACATAGACAGTTCAGAACACGGTATAGTGAACGAACAAAACAGTTTGCTTCTTTTTGAAATAGAATGGCACAAAAAACTGGTAGTGAGTTTTGCTTGTCTTGTGTTATTTTTTATCGGCGCCCCGCTTGGCGCCATTATTCGTAAAGGTGGTTTAGGGTTGCCTGTAGTAACTTCGGTGGTGTTTTTTTTGGCCTATTATATCCTTACCGAACTTTTTCTTAACCTGGCCATTGAAGGTAAAATGGTTCCCTGGAAAGCGCTCTGGAGTCCACCATTGCTTTTTCTTCCATTGAGTGCATTTCTCACCTACAAAGCGGCGAACGATTCGGTAATGTTTGATTTTACCCTTTACACAGATTGGCTTAAAAAACTCTATAAACGAAAAACCCTTGCTTAGAATTTTACAAATATGCAACAAGGCGCCTTACCCGGCTAATGATGGCAGTAGCATTGCCATCCACAACATGGCCAAAGGGTTGCTTGCAAACGGGGTACAACTGCATTTGTTATGCATCAATACAAAAAAGCACTTTAAACCCGACGAAGGGGTTCCTGAAGATTTTAAGAAAAGCAGTCATTATGCCTCTGTTTACCGGAACACCAACACTAGCCTTTTTGGGGCGTTTCTCAATATTTTCAGCTCTCTTTCCTACTTTGTTTCACGCTTCAAATTTGGCGCCTTCAAAACAGAATTGATAAAGGTGCTGCAGAAGCAGGAATTTGATATCATCCAGATAGAAGGCGTGTTTATGGCGGTTTACCTCAGCGACATAAGAAAACACAGCAAAGCAAAAATTGTATTAAGAGCGCATAACATTGAACATTACATCTGGAACCGGCATGTATTGCTTGAAAAAAATCCAATCAAAAAAGCTTACCTCACACTGCAAAACACACGTCTGAAAACCTTCGAACTGGATGTGTTTTCGAAATGCGATGCCATTGTTACCATAACCAGCACGGATGAAGCGGAATTAGAAAAGCTTGGTTGCTTTACACCCCATTTCACGTGCATTACCGGAGTAGACATAAAACGATACCAAACTCCGGCCCCCGTGCAGCATAAACCAAAAACCGTGTTTTATTTTGGATCTATGGATTGGTTGCCAAACAGTGAAGCCGTGCTGTGGTTTTTAAATCACTGTTGGCCTAAAATTCACAAAGCGGTGCCAGATGCGCGTTTTGTTGTTGCCGGCAGAGGTATGCCGCCGTCTTTTCATAAACTCATTGCTCCAAACCTGTTGCTGGTAGAAAACGTGCCAGACGCCGCCGCTTTCTATAAACAACACGAAGTGATGGTGGTTCCGCTTTGGTCGGGCAGTGGTATAAGAATAAAAATAATTGAAGGTATGGCCTACGGTAAAGCCATAGTGAGCACCTCTATTGGTGCGGAAGGCATTTCCTGCACACATAAAAAAAACATCATCATTGCTGATAACGCCGAAGATTTCAGTAAAGCGGTTATCGACCTTCTTACACAACCCGTGGCAAGGATGGAACTTGAAAATAAGGCCACTGAATTTGCAGAACAGGAATTTGATAACGATAAAGTTGTTTTTTCTCTCATCGAATTTTATAAACACCTCCTGCATGCATAGTACCCTTGAATTCGTTTTTTGGCTTTGCATAACACTAATCGTTCACACCTATGTGATTTATCCCATGCTGATGATCCTGGTGTTCAGACAGGAAGCAATAAAACCAGCGGAATACGAACGCCAGGAAGAATTACCCGAACTTTCTGTACTGATTGCGGCTTACAATGAAGAAAAGGTAATTGTTGAGAAAATTCATTCCGTGTTTAATTCTGCATACCCAAGTTCTAAAATTCATGTGGTGGTTGGTTCGGATGCATCAAGCGACGCCACCGACCAATTGGTAACCGAGCTGCGCGGGCGCTACCCCAACCTTCATCTGGTTAGATTTGCCGGCAGAATGGGCAAAATAAACATCCTAAACCAACTTGTGATGACCTATGGCAGAGAAGTTTTGGTACTTACCGATGCCAACGTTATGTTTAAACAACAAACACTTTATCAGTTGGTAAAATGGTTTAAAGACGAAAGGGTAGGTTTGGTGGCTGCTAACATCATAAAAGTTTCAGAAAACAATGAAGGCGTAAGCGTTCAAGAGAAAAAATACCTGAGTGTGGAAAATTTAATCAAATCGGCTGAAAGCAACGCTTTCCAACTCCTTATGGGGGCTGAAGGAGGCTGTTTTGCCATGCGAAAAACCTTGTACGTGCCTGTGCCCGCCAATTTTATCGTTGATGATTTTTTTATCACACTCAAGGTGTTGAACCAAAACAAATTTGCCTTGTTTAATGCTTTGGCAGAGTGTTCCGAAGATGTGAACAGCAGCGCCTCTGAAGAATACAGAAGAAAAGTACGCATCTCATCGGGTAATTTTCAAAACCTGATGCATTTCCGAAACAACCTTTGGCCATTTTGGCAGGCAAAAACCTTTGTATTCTGGTCTCACAAAGTATTGCGTTGGCTCACACCCTTTTTAATTCTTCTTGCACTGCTGTGTTCTTACTTCCTCTCCATGCAGTCTTTGTTTTTTGTGTTGGTGTTTTTTCTTCAGGCGTTTGGACTCTTACTGCCTTGGATAAACAGAATCATTCCATTTAAAAACCCCATCCTTAAATTCGCTTCCCACTTTTATCTGATGAACCTGGCATTACTCGAAGGGTTTTTCAAATTTGTGCGGGGAATAAAAAGCAACGTGTGGCAACCGGTAGAACGTAATGTATAGATGTTTGAAACATACCGTTTGGCTTAGTGTGTGGCTAAGCTCCAACTGTTTTTTATATGCGCAAAAACCTGCCGACGTGCCTAAAAAACCGGCACTCATACGCATCAAACAAGCCGAAAGTTTAAGTTACGATGAATTAAAAAACAATGCACGTGTGCTAAAAGGCAATGTCATTTGTGAACACGAAGGTGCTTTGCTGCATTGTGATACCGCCTACATTTACGAAAAGGAGAACCGCATGTTGGCCAGCGGACACATCCTCATTACTCAGGGCGATAGCATTAGAGTGACAGCAGAAAAACTTGTTTACGACGGAAAAAGTAAAATGGCCAGCCTTCAAAATAATGTAAAGTGTGTTGAAAAAGACATGGTACTTACAACCCCATCCATGTTTTTTGACATCGCACATTCCGTGGCCAGCTATTACAATGGAGGCACCATTGTGAACCAGAAAAACACACTCGTCAGCAAACACGGGCACTATTATTCTTCCGGCAAAGAAGCCTGTTTCAATTTAGACGTTGTGCTTACCAACCCAGATTATACCATGAACAGCGATACCCTCAAATACCGCATTCCCACTAAAACCGTTTATTTTCTCGGACCCAGCATCATCAAAGCAAAAAACGATTACATATACTGTGAAAACGGTTGGTACGACACCGGTAAGGAAATTTCACGCTTTAGTAAAAATGCTGTTTTGGTAACAGCTCAGCAGCAACTCAGAGGCGATAGTTTGGTTTACGACCGCAACAATAAAACCGGTTATGCTTATAACAGGGTTACCATGATTGACACGGCACAAAAATCAATTGTGTTTGGAAACAAAGCCGAGTACCGCGAGAAAAGCAACGAAGCCTGGATAACCGGCAAAGCCATCTATGCCCGCATTATGGATACGGACACTTTTTTTTTAGCAGCAGAAAAATTATATCATAAAGATTTGGATAGCGTGAATAACCTGGTGCTTGCGTATCACAAGGTGCGTGTTCTGAATAAACAAATTCAGGCCAAGGCCGATTCTGCTTCGTTTAATTCCAAAGATTCTTTGCTTCACTTTTTTTATTCGCCCATGTTGTGGACAAAATTTTCGCAAGCAGGAGCAAAAAACATGAACGCCACCATTGGTAAAAACAGCGTGCGGGGGTTTAAGCTCGAAGGCCAGGCCCTGTTAATTCAGCAAGTGGATTCTCTCAGAACCGATAAATACAATCAATTATCCGGCAAAACCATAAGCGGGGTGCTGAATAACGACACCATCCGAAAAGTAACAATCCTGGGAAATGTGGAAATTTTGTATTTCCCAAAAAACAACAATAAATTCATGGGTTTAAACTCTACCTCCTGCAATGAAGCAGTACTTTGGTTTAAAAACAGCGAGGTGGAGCGGGTGGCCCTTAAACCTAAAACTTCAGGGGACTTAAAACCGTTGAAAGGTGTGGATGTGCCCAATGCGCGTTTAAAAGGATTTAACTGGCAGTACAATAACCGGCCAAAAAATAAATCCGACTTACACCCAAGCGATTAGAAAAGAATCATTAATCCTGAATAAACAAGGCTTTTAATTCTGAAGCGTCCTCGGGTTTCATTCGGCCTGCCAGTATTAAAGACAATTGCCTTCTTCTGAGTGCGCTTTCAAAACGTTTTTTCTCAATGTCTGTTTCAGGCGTCAGCGGTGGTACAGGAAGCGGCGCACCGTTCTGATCAATGGCCACAAAGGTCAAAATGGCTTCATTGCATTTTGTTTTTTCTCCGGTTACTGTATTTTCTACCAATACATCCACATAAATTTCCATGCTTGTTGAAAAAGCCCTACTTACTTTTGCTTCCAGAGTAACCACAGAGTTTTGTTTTATGGGATTATCGAAAGATACATGATTGATGGCCGCAGTAACCACCACACGACCGCAATGCCTTTGTGCGGCAATGGCAGCTGTAATATCCACCCATTGCATGAGCTTTCCGCCAAATAAATTGCCAACGTGGTTGGTGTCGTTTGGAAGAACCACTTCTGTATTAATGGTAAGAGATTGAGCGGGTGTTTTGGTTTGCATAAAAGTCATACGGGCGATTGCAGTAACTGAAAAAAACTGGATTGATTCGCAGGCGAAATTACTCAATAATACTTACTTTTAATGCATGGAATACAATTACGTAAAAGCCCTGCACATCATCTTTGTAGTGAGTTGGTTTTCTGCCTTATTTTATATTGTCAGGTTGTTTATCTATGCGCGGGAAGCTCAGGATAAAGTACCCGAGGCACGTGCCGTTCTAACAGCACAACTCCTCATCATGCAAAGAAGGCTGTGGTACTTTATTGGATGGCCGGCCATGTTGCTCAGCCTGGTGTTTGGTTTGTGGATGTTATTCTTAAACCCGGCCCTTTTGGCTTTGCCCTGGATGTGGCTGAAGTTAATTGCAGTGGCCCTTTTGTTACTTTATCATTTGGAATGTCAGCGTTTATTGCGCCAGCAAAAACAAGGCATCTTTAAATTATCGTCGTTTAAACTAAGACTGTTCAATGAACTCGCCACATTATTTTTGGTTAGCATCGTTTTTTTGGTTGTCTTGAAATCAACCTCCGGCTTTGTTTGGGGCACCTTAGGACTTTTCATTTTTGCCGCTTTATTAATGTTAGCAGTTTTCTTGATTAAGAAAAGAAATAAAAACAAGGAAACGGGTTCTGAAACAGTTCAGGAAAATAGTACACCCGGCGCACCGTCAAACCAAACGCCGAGAGGCTAAGGCCAGTGTTTAATCCAGGCGCTTGGAAAAAGTGTTTTAATAGGTTGTAATGCCGATTTTGCTGCATCTTTCGATTCGTAACCTTCCAACGCCACAAGGTACATTCCTTTGTCCTGAAGTTTTGTGATGCGCACAGGGTAGTGTTTGTCTTCAAGGCGTTTGGCGAAGTTTTCGGCGTTGCTTTTTACTGAAAAACAACCAAAAACAATGCGGTAATGGCCGCTTTTTAAACTTGAATTTTTAAAGGGCTTTGAAATAAAGTCAGACTTACTTTCTCTATCAGCCGAAGCCGAAACAACAAAGCGAGTCGTTTCATCCAGTTGAAGTAAAGCTTCGTTTTCTGAAGTTGAGAGGAATGCAATACTGTTTGATTTATCATCAGTAAGCGAAAGTTTGGGGTAATCAAGAGGACTGTACTCGGCTTTGGCGGAAGTTTGGTAAAACGCAGCTTTTAATGGCCCCCGAATATCAACCGAGGTAATGATGTAACTTAAAACAACGAAAGAAAAGAACACCAGGGCGCCAAAAATCACACCCTTTCTTAATTTGACCGCCGACAGCGCCCTGCCTTTTTCGGCTGGCACAGCAGCAGGAACAGTGTTAGCCGTTCGATCAATAAACACATTCAGCTTAGTCTCAGGCACTTTCACAGCTTCCTGTTCAATTTCCTTTAAATGCACGGGGGCTAAGCCAAAACTGTTGGCTTGGAAATTGACATCGGTTCTGGGTTCAAAGCACAAATTATTTTCAAAATCCAAATAAAAAAATCCAAGTCGGTTGATGCTTAATCTCCTTTTGTTTTGCAAAAGGCTGTTGCAATAATCAGCAAATTCTTCAATGTGCGTTTGCGCTGTGCTGTGATCGCAGGCCAATTCATTTTGAAGCCAGGTAGACAGAACGCCGTCATTTTGACGAAGTTGTTTATTGAAACCAAGCTTTTTGGAAGGGGGCAACAGGGCAGTACCGGTAACCGAAAATGCAGCAGGCTGAGATTTTAATACAAATCCTCCAAAACCAGGCAAAACAAGGAAGTCTTGTTTGTAAAGCAATTCCAGAATGCCCCGTATAATGTGTTCCTGAATGTTCATTCCAATACGCAAATATAACCTTGTTGTGCGATGTACGGCCACGCGACTGTTAACAATCGCCTTTGTTTTTATTAACTACCTAAAATTAAAGGGTATATTTTTCAGTTAAACAGATTGTAGTATTTTTACCAATTGATGATGAGTCTACTTTCCCGCCTAATTCTAACCCTTACGGCATTTTTCTTGCCTCTCGGATCCTTTCAGCCCAAACATGACTTGACCTGCGAAGAGGTTTTGGAAAAAAGTTTTAAAGCCATTCGCGAAATTAAAGGTTTGAAGTATCACCTGAAAATTATTGAACGAGGAAAAAAGGGCTTTAATTATTACGAGAGTTGGGTTAAATTTATTAAACAACCAAGGCAAATCTATCTATACATCAAAGGCATTGAAGTACTTTATCTGGAAGGAAAAAACAACAATAAAGCCTTGGTTAACCCAGGTGGATTTCCCTACATCACCCTAAACCTCGATCCCATGGGCGATCTCATGAGACAGGATCAACACCATACACTGAACGAGATGGGGTACGATTACTTTTCCTCTGTAATTCAACAAACTCTTAAGAAAGTAGACAGAGATCATTTTGAAGAGTACTTTAAATTGGTTGGCGAAGAAAAAATAAACAACCGCTTGTGCTATAAAATCATTATTAACAATAAAGATTTTTCTTACAAAGATTATACCGTGCAAGAAGGGGAGAGCATTACCTCCATTGCCAGAAAGTTTTTTGTCTCAGAATATATGATACTTGAAAAAAACCCCAAGTTTAAAGATTATTTCGACCCTCTGAAAAAAGGCCAGGTTATAAAAGTGCCCAATTCGTATTGTAAATCCGTTATTCTATACATCGATAAATTTTACTTTGTGCCTATCAGTGTTACGGTTATTGACGATAAAGGCTTGTTTGAAGAATACAATTACCACTTCCTTCAGGTAAATCCAAAATTTGAAGAAAACGAATTTACACGCAACTACAAGGATTATAAATTTTGATTTTTTTCTGGGCTCATACTGAATTTTATTTTACGTTTTTTCAATACCTTTAAAGGATGAGAAAAAACATAGCAGCCTTGATATTCATTGCTCTGAGTTTTTTTACCTGCAAGGAAGAACTTCCTGAACCAGCGCCAATCAAAGGCCTTGAATACTACCCATTACACATTGGAAGATTTGTAGTGTATCAGGCAGACAGTACAGTATTTACAGATTTGCCCAAAGACACCATTTTTTACAAATACCTTATTAAAGAAAAAATTGTGGAGGAATTATATGATAATCAAGATGTTAAATCTTATAGACTAGAGCGTTACATCAAGCTGTTTAATGCGCAAGTTTCCTACGATAGCATGGCCTGGCAGATAAAAGAGGCCTGGCTGGTAAAAGCAAATAACAGCAGAGTGCAGGTTCAGGAACACAACGCTTTATTTACCAAGCTGATTTTTCCTGCTTTGGAAGGTGCAAGCTGGGATGGTAACGCCTACAATACCCTGGGAAAATCAAATTACACATACGAATACGTGGATAAGGCAGAAATAATCAATACGCGCTCATTTGATAAAGTGCTAAAAGTGAATCAAAAAATCGATACCACAAATCTTATCATAAATCATCTGGAGTATGAACAATATGCCGCCAATGTTGGTTTAGTCTATAGAAATTACACCTATTTAGAATCGACCACATCAATTATACCCAATGTACCTGTTAAAGACAGAATTGAAAAAGGAATCATGTATACTCTAAAAATAGTAAGCTATGGAATCGAATAAACACCTTATCAGAAACGGTTTGCTTGCAGTGTTTCTGACGTTGGGAATTAGCCTTCAGTCGCAAACACCAAAAAAATACTGGGTACGTTTTAATAATAAAAACGGAACCCCTTATTCCATCAGTAACCCCTCGGCATTTTTAACACAACAATCGGTTTACCGTCGTACCGTATTTGGCATTCCGGTTGTTGAAAGTGATTTGCCCGTTACCCCAAGCTACATAACGCAGGTCGATAATTTTGCCGGTGTTCAGGTGCTATTTGCCTCCAAATGGTTAAATGGTGTGGTCATTAGCACCACCAACATGAGTAGCCTGGCAGCAATTAAAGCCTTGCCATTTGTAAGCGATACCTTCAAAGTAAATAAATACAAATTGAGCAATGATTACGTTCCGCTTTATCCCTCAAACGCTAAAGCTTTGAATACCAATCAAAAAACAACGTTAGGCAGCTATAATTATGGGTATTCCTACTGGCAGAACAAACAAATTAATGTTGACTGTCTTCACAATCTTGGATTCAGGGGTACCGGCATTACGATTGCGGTAATGGATGCGGGTTTTTCAGGGGTTGATTCTTATTCTCATTTCGACAGCATCAGAGCACGAGGTAAAATTTTAGGCACCCGCAATTTTGTGAATGGAGGAAACGATGTTTATAGCGGCGGCAGTCACGGCACCATGGTGCTTTCCTGCATGGCGGCCATAAAACCCGGCGAATTGATAGGTTCTGCGCCCGATGCCAGTTATTGGTTGTTTACCACAGAGGCAGGAGGTTCAGAAACCATTTCCGAAGAATACAATTGGATACGGGCCGCTGAATTTGCCGACAGTGTGGGGGCTCATATTCTAACAACGTCTTTAGGCTACACAACCTTTGATGATGCGTCTCAAAATCACACGTATTCTGCTCTTGATGGCAGAACTGCCCCCATGAGCATAGCGGCAAATTTAGCTGCACGCAAAGGCATGTTTGTGGTAAATTCGGCAGGCAACGAAGGCAATAACATGGCTTGGCAATACATCAGTGTGGCCGCCGATGCAGATAGTATATGTGCTGTTGGTGCTATCGACAGTCTTGGTGCTTACGCTTCGTTTAGCGGAAAAGGTCCAACTTTTGACGGAAGAACAAAACCCGATTTGGTAGCCAGAGGGGTAGGGGCCTGGGTATGTTTAAACAGCACAGTTGTATTTCCTGCCAATGGCACATCTTTTTCAGCCCCAATTATTGCCGGCGCAGTAGCGTGTTTTTGGCAAGCTCATAAGTCCTTCAACAACATCACTATTTTGGATACCTTGAGAAAAACAGCTTCAAAAGGAGGTAACCCGGATAATTTAGTGGGTTGGGGAATACCTAATATGTGCGCATTTCCCGTAGGCATTAACGAGTACAATTTTGACCTGGCCGACAAAATAAACGTGGTGCCTAATCCTTTTCAATCCAAATTCAAGGTTCAAATTGATGAGCCGTCTATTAAGGTATCTCAACTTAGCCTACTTGATACCAAAGGCAGTTTGATTTATCAAAAAAATGTCAATACCAAAGAAGCTCTGGAAATCGAATTGCCTGAACTTGCAAGTGGATTTTATATTCTTCAGCTTAACACTTCAAGTGGAACTTTAAGTAAAAAATTACTGGCTCAACCATGAGGCAGACCTTTAACAAACTTCTTACCAATAAATTAGTCCTGGTAGCAGCTTTAGGCTACTTCGTTGACATTTACGATTTGGTGTTGTTTGGAATGGAGCGGGTGGCCAGCTTGCAAGACATTCTTGCCGAGAGTTATCCCGATAAAACCATGCGAGACAAACAGGTGGCACTTGTTGGTTCGCAATTGCTTAGCATACAAATGATTGGCATGTTGGTGGGCGGAATTTTCTGGGGTGTATTGGGTGATAAAAAAGGCCGTCTCTCTGTGTTGTTCGGAAGTATTGTTGTGTATTCTCTTGCCAACATTGCCAACGGTTTTGTTGTAGATACCAATTGGTATGCCATTCTGAGATTTGTTTCAGGATTTGGTCTCGCAGGAGAATTGGGTGCCGGCATAACCCTCGTGAGCGAAACCATGCGAAAAGAAGAAAGGGGAATTGGCACCATGGTAGTTGCCTCTGTAGGACTTTTTGGTGCTGTGGTTGCAGGATTTACTACCATCCTGCTGAACAATTGGAGGGTAAGTTATTTTATCGGCGGCGGGATGGGCCTTTTGCTCTTATTTATGCGCATTGGCGTTTTTGAAAGCGGCATGTTCGCCGGCCTTAAAGAAAAACACCATGTTAAAAGAGGCAACTTTTTTTACCTCTTATCCAAACCTGCCTTACTGCTTAAATACCTGAACATTATTCTGATTGCCGTTCCGGTTTGGTACGTGATGTATTTTTTAGTTCAGTTTGCTCCTGAAATGAGCCGTGCATTGGGATTACAAGGCGGCCCAACAGAAGGTAAAATTCCGATTATGCTGGCGTACATTGGTATTACCATTGGCGATGTGTTCAGCGGCCTTTTGAGCCAACTGCTTCAATCCAGAAAAAAAGTACTGTTCCTTTTCATCAGCCTTACCTTGATTTTAAGTGTGTGCTATTTTTTATTTGCCGCGCACTCTGTTTTTGTTTTTTACAGCATTATTTTTATGATAGGCTTTGCAACCGGCTATTGGGCAGTTTTTATGAGCAGCGCCGCTGAATTGTTTGGAACCAACATAAGGGCTACAGTAACCACAACAGCACCAAATTTTGTAAGGGGCTCGGTTACACTCATGAGTTTAGCGCATGCCGGCTTAAACCCAAGCATGGGCTGGGTAAATGCTGCCATACTCATAGGCTGTGTTGTGTTTGCTCTGGCGTATTTTGCTTGTTACAAACTTGAAGAAACCTTTCATAAAGACTTGAATTACACAGAGTCATGAATAAAAAAACCCTCGTACTTGGCGCTTCAGAAAATCCTCAGCGTTACAGCAATATGGCAGCCAAAAGTCTTTTAAACCATGGGCATTCCATTGTTTTATTGGGATTAAGGGCTGGAGAAATCAATGGCATACCCATACAAACGGGTCAGCCGGTAGTAGAAAATATTGATACAGTTACCTTGTATTTAAACCCCACCAACCAAAAACCCTGGTACGAATATATTCTAAAACTCAAACCAAAACGCATTATTTTTAATCCAGGAACCGAAAATCCCGAACTTTTTGATCAGGCTTCTCGTATAGGTACCGAATGCACCGAAGCTTGCACCTTGGTTTTGCTTAGCATTGGTGCATATTAACATGAAGCATTGGTTTAAATATTTTAACGAACTTACAGTAAATGAACTCTATAACATTTATCACTTAAGGTGTTTGGTGTTTGTTGTTGAGCAAAACTGTCCTTATCAGGAGGTGGATGAGTATGACTTAACTGCCATTCATTTATCCATTTTTCAGCACAATCAGCAAATTGGATATGCCCGTATTATACCTCCAAAAAACACACACGCCGATGTTAAAATTGGCAGGGTGGTGGTGCACCCCGATTTTCGAGGAAAAGAACTGGGCAAACTTTTGATGAAACTTGCCATTGAAAAATGTTTAGCAGATTATCCCGAAAAAGACATAAAAATTTCTGCCCAAAGCCATCTAAAGCAATTCTATCAGGAATTTGGTTTTAAAACAGAAGGGGAGGAGTACCTCGAAGACAACATTCCACACATTGCCATGAAGCGTAGTTTTTCTTTACATCAAACCATTTAAACAGCTGTGAAAGAACAATTTAAGATTATCTGTCTACTTTATTTTCTAGCCTTTGGTTTAGCAGTTACAGGCCATGCTCAGAAAAAAAAAGAAAAGCTTAAAGAACCCAAACCAAAAGAAACCCACCTGCTTCAAAATGAAGTTCTGGATGAATTTGGAGAAATTTCCCTCTATAATTCTTTCGTTCCTTCTTTAAACGGAGATTCAATTCGCTATTTTCCAAATGGTGAAAAATTACAAGGCTGGAAAGAGGACGTTTACAGCAGTGGAAAAGCATTGCACAAAGGCTTCTACAAAAACGGTCAATTGGAAATGTTTAAAAACTTTTGGGAGAATGCAAAAACTGAAAGGGTGATGGCAGTAATTGATTCCAACCAAACCAACCTGGAGGTTTATTTTGAGAATGGCAACCAAAAACGTCAGGTAAATTATTTTAAAGGAAAAATAAAACGCTACTCTGAATTTTTTCCGAACAACCTACTGAAAATAACGGAAGAGTACGATCCGAAAAGTGGCCTTCTTGTGAAGAAAAAAACTTGGCACAACAACGGACAAATAGCTTCAGAGTTAATTCTTCAGGATCAAAAAAGTAAAAAATACAAACTCACTACTTATCACCAAAATGGGAAATTGGCCGAAAGCGGATTTCAGTATCCTGCTAAAGATGGGCAAGGCTTTACCAGAAGCGGAAACTGGACCATACAGGATTCTCTGGGGAAAAAGAAAACCAAAACTTTCTCACCCTCTAAGTAAGCAGCCAGTTGACTTCTTGCTGACCGTTATTTCTCAGATAGGCATTGGCCTTTGAAAAATGTTTACTTCCGAAAAAGGCTCCCCGTGCAAGAGGAGAAGGATGAGCAGCCTTGAGTATCAGATGTTTGGAAGCATCAATTAAAGTTTCTTTTGAAATGGCATAATTGCCCCAAAGCATAAACACCAGGTGTTGTTTTTGTTCACTAAGCGTTTGGATAACAGCATCCGTAAACTTTAACCAACCCATCTCGCGGTGACTTCCGGGCTTTGAATCCTCAACCGTTAACACGGTGTTGAGCAACAATACGCCTTCTTTGGCCCAGGATTCAAGATTACCATGATTTGGAGAACGAAATCCGTCAACGTCCTGTTCTAATTCCTTAAATATGTTTTTTAAACTGGGTGGTATTCTGATATTTTTGGCCACTGAGAAACTGAGCCCATTAGCTTGACCAGCTTGATGATAAGGATCCTGACCTATAATTACCACCTTAGTTTGATTGGGTAAGCAGAGGTTAAACGCTGAAAACACTTTTTCTTTAGGAGGATAAATTGAGCCGGAAACATACACTGCATCAATAAACGTCAACAAGTTTTGAAAATATGGTTTTGAAAATTCTACAGATAACAAGGCTTGCCAATCTGGATGAAGATTTTTTAGAAAGGATTGATGCAAAACCATTAACCTTAAGCTGTGAATAAAAATTGTTTTACAAATAAAAGGATTTCCCTAATTTTAGCGTTTAAATACACACATGAAAAAGATTTTATTACTTTCTTTCCTGGCTTTGTTCTTAAGCGTAAGCGTGGTTTCTTGCAAGAGCCATGAAAAATGCCCTGCTTATTCTAAAGTAGAGAAGAACAGCAAAACAAACATCTAATAAACAACAACAGGCTGAAAGGCCTTTTATTTGTGTTTTTTCTACTTAACATAATGTTTATTATGTATAATATTTGGGTTTGAGCTTATGTTCATAAGCACATAGCCAACTTCTTAAAACAACTTATGTCAAAACTAACATCGAGCTCCTGTTCTTTGGCCTTGCAAAATTTTGTACTATATTTATACTAAAAATCAGGTTATGGTAAGATTAGAATTAAAATTGCTAACCGGCGCTGAATCAGACGCTAAAATAGCCACAGCAAACGAACTTGCTGATAAATCGCTCAACCACCTCAAAAAACTAATAGGAAACAGAAGATGCCATAAGCATCCCAGTTACGTTAACAAAATCAAAGTCATTGCCACTAAAGACGGAAATCCTAAAGTGGAAATTGTAGATTATTGTTGTCCCGATTTTCACAAAGCCATCAGCTAAGCCATTTGATTTAAAATTTATTTTTCAATTTTTCTTGCTTCACTAAGTCGCAATCAACATTCACTCATTGGTTGTGCATTTGCTTTTGTATTTACTTTTTCCTTCAATAATTTTACTCCGGATGATCTGTTTTGTGTGTATTTCTCTCATCATCTAACGACCGCCCCTTGCTTTCATGTTTGAGTTTGGGGCGGTTTCTTTTTGATATGTGTTTGTAATTGCTGTAATTCGCATCATGTCCTCAAATACTTTTGGAACACTTTTTAAACTCAGCAGCTTCGGCGAAAGCCACGGTAAAGCCATAGGAGGCATTGTAGAAGGTTGTCCGGCAGGTTTGAAAATAGATTTGAATTTTATACAATCCGAATTAGACCGGCGCAAACCCGGGCAATCCAATTTAAGCACAACACGAAAAGAAAGCGATACGGTAGAACTGCTCTCAGGAGTTTTTAATGGCATTAGCACCGGCTACCCCATCGGTTTTATTCTAAAAAACGAAAATCAACAATCAAAAGATTATACGTCATTAAAAGATGTTTACAGACCCTCACATGCGGATTACAGCACTGAAAAAAAATTCGGCATACGGGATTTCCAGGGCGGTGGCAGAAGTTCTGCCAGAGAAACAGCCTGTCGCGTTGTGGCAGGAGCCATCGCCAAACTTTTTCTTAAGCGATACAAAATAGTTATTAAGGCTTACGTGAAACAGGTGGGAACCATTACTTTGAATAAAGAGCCTGAACAACTTGATCTCTCGCTCATTGAGTCCAATGCCGTACGTTGTCCTGATGCAAAGACGGCTAAAAAAATGTCCTCTGCCATCGCTGCAGCAAAAAAGCAAGGTGATTCTCTTGGCGGCATCATACAATGCCTGGCCTTAAATGTACCGGCAGGTATAGGAGAACCTGTTTTTGACAAACTGCACGCCGTGCTGGGCCACGCCATGCTTAGCATTAATGCCGTAAAAGGTTTTGAAATCGGGAGCGGTTTTAATTCAGTTTCCAAAAAAGGCTCTGAGCTCAACGACGAGTTCATTGCTAAGGGTTCAAATGCCATTCAAACAAAAACCAACCATAGTGGCGGCATTCAAGGGGGTATCTCCAATGGCATGCCCATTTGGTTTAATGTAGGTTTTAAACCTGTATCGTCAATCGCTAAAAAACAAAAAACAGTAGATAAAAAAGGCAGAAGCATTTCGCTTGAAATTGACGGTCGCCACGATCCCTGTGTTCTACCACGCGCAGTACCCATCGTTGAAAGCATGGCAGCTCTTGTACTGGCTGATTTTCTGCTACTTTCTCGTGGCAACAAAGTCTGATAAATAGTGTGTGTTGCGCTACTTTTTCTCTTTGATTTGCTTTAAGAAATCTCTAATTTAGCTGCCCTACTTTAGTATTCACTGATAAAAACACACACATGGCATTTGATATTGAAATGATTAAGGAAGTTTATAAGAAATTTCCTGAGCGCATTGAAAAAGCACGCAAAGTATTAGGCAAACCACTCACACTAACTGAAAAAATTCTTTATTCCCACCTGCACGCCGATCAATCCCTTTCTAATTTTGAGAGAGGAAAATCGTATGTAGATTTTGCACCCGACCGTGTGGCTATGCAGGATGCAACGGCTCAAATGGCACTTTTGCAATTCATGCAATCAGGCCGTCCAAAAGTAGCAGTACCCTCTACTGTGCATTGCGATCACCTGATTACCGCAAAAAATGGTGCAGAAGAAGATTTGGCCTTCGCAAATAAAGAGAGCAAAGAAGTGTTTGACTTTCTAGGTTCTGTTTCCAACAAATATGGCATAGGGTTCTGGAAACCCGGTGCCGGCATTATTCATCAGGTTGTGCTCGAAAACTATGCATTTCCGGGAGGAATGATGATTGGCACCGATTCGCACACAGTAAATGCCGGAGGCTTGGGAATGATTGCCATTGGCGTTGGAGGAGCCGATGCCTGTGATGTAATGGCAGGACTTGCCTGGGAATTAAAAATGCCAAAATTGATTGGTGTTAAATTAACCGGAAAGTTAAATGGCTGGACAGCACCAAAAGATGTGATTTTAAAAGTAGCCGGCATACTAACGGTGAAAGGAGGCACCGATGCGGTTGTGGAATATTTCGGAGAAGGCGCATTAAGCATGAGTTGCACCGGAAAGGGCACAATTTGTAATATGGGCGCTGAAATTGGCGCTACCACATCTACTTTTGGTTACGACGATAGCATGAGCCGTTATCTTAAAGCCACCGGAAGAGCCGATGTGGCAACTCTGGCCGACGGAATTAAAGAACACCTTACTGCCGATCCTGAAGTTTATGCCAACCCATCAAACTATTTTGATCAGGTGATAGAAATAAACCTTTCTGAATTAGAACCTCATGTTAATGGCCCATTTACACCTGATTTGGCCACACCAATTTCTCAATTAAAAGAAGCAGCCATTAAAAATGCCTGGCCAACAAAAATTTCGGTTGGTTTATTGGGTTCTTGCACCAACTCGTCTTATGAAGATATTTCACGTGCTGTTAGCCTGGCCAAACAAGTATCAAGTAAAAATTTAAAAGCAAAATCAGAGTACCTTATTAATCCGGGCTCAGAGCAAATCCGTTACACCATTAAGCGCGATGGATTTTTAGATGTGTTTAATGAAATAGGCGCCAAAGTGTTTACCAATGCCTGCGGGCCTTGTATTGGCATGTGGGATCGTATGGGTGCTGAAAAACAAGAAAAAAACACCATTATCCATTCTTTTAACCGCAATTTTGCAAAACGTGCCGATGGTAATCCAAACACGTATGCTTTTGTGGCCTCTCCTGAAATTGTAACCGCCATGGCCATTGCAGGGGATTTAACATTTAATCCCTTAACAGATACCTTAACCAATGAAAAAGGTGAACAAGTAAAATTAGATCCTCCTAGAGGCGACGAATTGCCAAAAAATGGGTTTGATGTAAAGGATCCCGGTTACCAGGCCCCTGCAGCCGATGGAAGCAAAGTTTCTGTTGCGGTAGATCCGGATAGTGCGCGTTTACAATTGCTTGACCCCTTCTCCGCCTGGGAAGGAACCGATTTAAAAGGTTTAAAACTTCTCATCAAAGCGAAAGGAAAATGCACCACCGACCACATCAGTATGGCCGGACCCTGGTTAAAATTCCGCGGACACCTTGATAATATTTCAAATAACATGCTCATAGGTGCTGTTAACTTTTTTAATGAAAAAACAGACAGTGTAAAAAATCAACTTACCGGCACATACGAAAGCGTGCCTAAGGTGCAACGTCAATACAAAGCCAAAAACATGGGCTCCATTGTGGTGGGCGATGAAAATTATGGCGAAGGTTCTTCCAGAGAGCACGCCGCCATGGAACCACGCCACCTGGGTGTTAGAGCAGTATTGGTAAAATCCTTTGCGCGCATTCATGAAACCAATTTAAAAAAACAAGGCATGCTGGCTCTTACATTTGCGAATAAAGCCGATTATGAAAAAGTTCAGGAAGACGATAATATTGACATCGTTGGCTTAACCACCTTTGCCCCCAACACACCCTTAACTTTAGTGCTAAACCATGCTGACGGTTCTTCTGATAACATAAAGGTGAATCATTCCTATAATGCTCAGCAAATTGAATGGTTTAAGGCTGGTGGCGCCCTCAACATTATTCGGGCAAACATCAAGGCTTAGTCCCCTGTGTATATTATAAAGCCGTTAGTGCCTAACTAACGGCTTTTTTATTGCCTTAAAATTAGGTTTTATACCTCTTTTACTTTTTTGGCCGCCACCATCATCTCCTCTCCCACCCCAATAAACGAAAGAAAGTTGTAAATAATATTATGTATCCAAACAAAAATCTGAAGCACCCATTTTGGTGCAGAAGTAAGTTTATTAAAATAATTCTGCCGTTCTGCTGCATTGATAGTAACGTTTGTTTCTCTGAGCGATTTTTTTTCCTTTAATTTAAAACGCTTTACAAAGGGCAGCAAAGTATACATCACGAAGAGTTTAATTTCAAATGACGACTTAATCTCCATAACTTCATAACCATTGCGTTTAAGTAGTTCGGTGATTGTTTTTTTACTAAAATAGTTAACGTGGTCCAGCCCCATCATCTTCCAGTTGTCCTTGTGCCGTTTTGCAAAATAACTGTCAATTTGAGGGACTTGTAAAAACAAATACCCGCCTTGATTGGTATGAACGTTGCATTTTTTTACAAACTCCTCTGCTCTGTCAATGTGTTCCAAAACATCCCACATGGTGATGATGTCGTACTTTAATGCAGGATCAAGTTCAAAAAAGTCAATGTGTTGAACCGGTAATTTTAAATCGTTTACGCAATACAAATAAGGTTGTTCTGCTATTTCTATGCCGCTGGCCCGGTAGCCCAATTCTTGTGCAGCCAGCATAAAATGTCCCCAGCCGGCACCAAGATCAAATAAATGGCCGCTTTTAATGTATTTGCGGATGAATTTAAACCGCAGTTTGTGACGTTGAATTTTTACCCAGTTGTTTCCCGACCTGACGGCATTGGTAACATCAGCATTTTTATACTGGGTGTAGTGAATAGCCTTTCTGAAATAAGGAGGGATAAAATGAAAACTGCAAACATTGCAAACTATAACTGCAAAGTTTTCTTTCTGATACTTAAGTGTGAACTTATGGCCATCTGTATTTCCGCAAACACTACACCTGATATCTTCAAGCATATAGGAGGGCAGATTATTTTGTCTCATCATTATTTTTTGGTTTCTTGTTCAAAGGTGAGTTCTGTAATAGCTTCTCCATCTCTGAAACAAGCAATGCCGCCCCAATTAAACACCTTTTTTTCGTAAACAAACGCTTTCCTGTCTTTTACAACAATTCTTCGGATAATGACTACACTTTCACTGGTAATCATTTCCTCGGTAACACCGGGTGGATATTTTGCCAGCAGCTCTTTTTGGCGCTCATCTACTTTTTGGTTAGCATCGGCATTAATAATTTTTTCACATTCCATTAAGCGTGTTTTTGCATAAACATCTCCGCTTTTGGCCATTAGAGCTTCCTCATAGGCTATTTTGGCATCGTAATACCGTCGTTTGGCAAAAGCTTCATCAGCGCGTTTAATAGCCGCAGAATATTTTGTGTCGGTTGCCCCAAGCACCGGAAGTATGGTCTTATCTGCCTTAGTTTTTGCTGCGGCTTCATCAGCTTGTTTCTTAGCAAGGGCATCTGCCTCTGCTATAGCCTTTGCGGCTTTATCTTTTTCCTGCTTTTCAATCAGCGCTTTATCCTTGTTGGCTTTGGCAGCCGCTTCTTCCGCTTGTTTTTTGGCAAGCATTTCTGCTTCTGCCTTTTCTTTCGCCTGTTTCTCTGCCAAGGCCTTGGCCGCATCTGCATCTGCTTTTTCTTTTGCTTGTTTGTCAGCCAAAGCTTTTGCTGCTACTGCCTCTGCCGCATTTTTAGCAGCCAACTCTTCCGCTTGTTTTTTGGCAAGTGACTCTGCTTCGGCCTTTTCTTTTGCCTGTTTCTCGGCCAATGTTTTGGCTGCTGTTGCCTCTACCGCATTTTTAGCCGCCAATTCTTCCGCTTGTTTTTTGGCAAGCGCATCTGCTTCGGCCTTTTCTTTTGCCTGTTTGTCAGCCAAAGCTTTTGCTGCTG
>JALOMJ010000205.1 GCA_025455485.1 Bacteroidia bacterium
CGGGGAGCAGCACGAAATTTGGGTGCCAACAAAGCAAGTGGTGAGTATTTAAACTTTTTTGACTCGGATGATTTACTCTATCCAAACCACCTTGCTCAGGCCAACGCACTTTTGAACAAGCAGCCTAAAGCCCAATGGTTTCATTTGGGTTATGAAATCAAAAATGAGTACCTGGAAAAAAAAGGCAGGGGGCCTCTGTTGTTTAAAAACGCCAACCGTAAATTAATTTCGGGAAATCATTTGAGTTGCAACGGTGTTTTTGTTGACAGCGAAGTATTTTCTCAGTTTCACTTTAATGAAGACCGACATTTGGCCGGCATGGAAGACTGGGAATTGTGGTTGCGTTTGGCCGCTGAATATCCTTTGTTTTTTGATAACACCATTAGCTCTTGCATCATTCAACATCAAAGCCGATCGGTAATGGAAAATGATGCGGAAAAATTAATCCAAAGGGTTAACTTGCTCATGCGTGTTGTTGAAAATAACACAACACTTACCGCTTTTATGGGTAAGGACAAAGTAAAATTTCAAAGCAGCTGCTTGTCTTATATCGCTTTGCATTTAGCGCTTATGAAAAATCAGAAACATGCTGCCAAAAACTATTTACGCGAAACACTGCGTCTTGACCCTACATTTATTCTCAAACGCCGCTTTTACGCAATACTTAAGCGCTTGCAGTGAAAAAAGGCAAAAATATACTGGTCATCACCTATTGGAGTATAGACAATGCCTTGATACATACCTATACCTTACCCTATTTAAGACAAATAAAATCCTGTCTTGAAAAAGATGCCATCCTCTATTTGCTAACCTTAAGTCCACCGGGCACCACTAAAAAAGAAAATACAAAAAGGTTGATTAAGGACCTATTTGGTGAAAATATCAAGGTGATCAACTTCACCTATTATCCCTTTGGATTCAGAATGATTTTCACCTTCGCGTACCTGTTTCCTTACCTTTTAATAGTTGCACTTTTTAAAAACATCAAGGCCATACACGCCTGGTGTACCCCGGGTGGAGCCATTGCCTGGCCAATTTCTGTATTAAGCAGAAAAGCGCTGGTGCTTGATAGTTTTGAGCCTCATGCAGAATCGATGCTGGAGGCGGGTGTTTGGAAAAAAAACAGTTTGAGTTTCAGGCTTTTGTTTCTACTTGAAAAACTTCAACTCCAACGGGCCCAAGAAGTAATTTGTGCCGCCGAAGGCATGATAGAACATTCTAAAAAAGTGTACGGAATTTCTAAGAAACGTTATTTTGTAAAACCGGCCGGAGTAGATTTAGATTTGTTTAACCCAGACACCTGTGCCCTGCCGTCCGAAAAAATTAATTTGAAAAACCACGTGTGTGCTTACGCAGGCAAATTTGGCGGCATCTATTTAACCAAAGAGGTGTTCCACTTTTTTAAAGTGGCTTATGACTATTGGAAAAAAGATTTCACAGTAGTGTTACTGAGTCATCACTCAACACATGAGATTCTTAATTTTTGCAATGATTCGGGTTTACCCGTCTCATGCATCAAGTTGATATGCGTTTCGCACCGTGATGTGCCTGCTTACCTTGCTTTGGCTGATTTTGCCATAACTCCAGTAAAACCTATCCCCAGTAAGCACTATTGCAGCCCGATAAAAGACGGAGAATACTGGGCGATGGGATTACCTGTAATAATTACCAAAAATATTTCTAACGATAGTAAAATTATTCACGATAATAAAATCGGATACGTATTAAATGAATTTTCAGAATCAGAATATCTTCTTGCATTGAAAACCATCGAAAAATTATTACAAACCGATACATTACGACAAAAAATCAGAGGCATTGCCAAAACACAAAGGGCCCTTGAAAATGCCAAAGTGATTTACAACACTATCTACGCCACAAGCGCAACTTGTTGAGATGAAACAGAATAAACAGGGCACACAAATAAAAAGGAATTCCCGGAATTTTTAAGCGCACCAGGGCACCATAGTTGGCCGTGGTAAGCCCAACGGAAAAGGCAAAAAACAAAGCAAAGAGCAAAGAGAAAATGAGTAAGGGATGACTTACCAATGACCTTAAAAGGGTGAGAAATTTTACTTTCAGCAAGATAAAGACGCTAAACACAAGCACAAAAAGGTTTTCGAGACCTGATAAAACCATCACCGGGTTTTGCGCATCCCAAATGTAAGGTCTGAACAAAGCCATGTTTAAAGCCGCCGGAATTTTGGAAATCAATCCTGTAAAACTGGCGTCAAACTCCCCTATATTATAATAATTGCTGCCATACTGTTCTCCTCTAATTAAATCTTGCTGGGTTTTAACTGCTTTGTTTAGCACATTGTCCAAACTGTATTCCCCCAAATACTCACCAAAAAATTGCATGGTAAACACAATCAGAATAACCATGGTTCCCATAATAAGCGGTAAAGCCAGTGTTTTTAGAATGGGGTTTTTAATGCTTGCAAACTTGTCAAAAAACAGCCAGATCAAAGAACCCGGAGTGATGGCGAAAAAGATGTAGGGTTTTATAAGCAGTAAAACTAAAGATGCCAGCACCAAAACCATCAGGTATTTAAATTTTCGTTCTTTCCTGATTAAAAATTTATAAACGCCAAAGGTTACAAAACCTAAAGCACTTAAAGTATAGGTATCTTTCAGCATGCCAGATCCCCAAAAAAACACAGAAGGCACAAAAAAGATGGCGATGGCGAATTGTTTATTCAAATCAGGGAATTGGTCAATAAACACCTGATACAATTTCCATAAACCTAAAAAACTGAGGTAGGATAACAAGAGTGTTGTTGCCAAAAAACTTTTGCAGCCGAGGATACAAAATGGAACAGTCAAAACAACCGTAAAGAGGGCATAAATATCGGTATTGTGAAAAAATATGGGCCCGTATTCCTTATCATAAACTCCCGACATGTGGATGTTATTTGAATAGAAATTCAGCATATCAAAAAACAAAGAAAAATTCAAATCATAGAGAACATTTACATAAGTGTTAGCAGATAAAAAGTAATTGCTTACGTCGCCACCTCCTGTGTAATAAAAAGTATAAATTAAACAGAGGGAAATACCGCCCAACATTTTGCATAGCACTGCGGGTATGTAATATTTATAGTAGGCTTTGGATTTGATTTTGCGGTTGCGAACCTCCAGGGCTACAATAATAATAATGGCAAAATAGAGGGGTGCCAGAAAAAGGTCGTATATGTCAATCCACTCCGGTTCGATGCGAATAAAAGTATAAAAAAAGGCTCAGTTAATTTCGGGGGATTAAGAAAGGCCCTTCCTGAGAATGTAGGAAAAGGCCTTAAAGATTCAAAA
>JALOMJ010000020.1 GCA_025455485.1 Bacteroidia bacterium
AACACAGCTTAAAATTGGCTGCAAAGTTAAAGGAATGGGTATCATTAACAAGTGTGTTTACTTCGATAACAACGCCACCACGCGAACCGACCCCGCTGTGCTTGAAGCCATGTTGCCTTATTTCAGCGAACATTACGGGAATGCCTCGAGTCGTTTGCACCCACATGGCTGGATAGCAAAAGCAGCAGTTGAGAAGGGCATCGCGCAGCTTGCCAACCTGATTCATTGCGCTGAAGACGAATTAATCATCACTTCAGGTGCAACTGAGGCTGTGAATCTTGCTCTTACTGGCCTTTTTGAAACATACAAAGTAAAAGGGAACCACATCATTACCGTAAAAACCGAACATAAAGCGGTGCTCGATACCTGTGAAGCTTTGAAAGAAAAAGGTGCTGAAATTTCTTTTTTGAATGTGAATCCAGAAGGTCTCGTTGATTTGGATGAATTAAAAGAAAAAATTAAATCCACTACCATTCTGGTTTCCGTTATGGCAGCGAACAATGAAACCGGGGTAATTCAGGACCTTGAAAAGATCGCTGAACTGTGCAATGAAAGCGGCCTTATTTTTTTTAGTGACGCTACTCATCGGTAAAATGCGTTGCGATGTGAAAGACATTGGAATACATGCCATGGCCTTGAGCGCTCACAAATTTTACGGACCAAAAGGCGTGGGTGCTTTGTACATTTCACGAAAACAACCAAGGTTAAATTTGGTGCCTCAAATTTATGGTGGAGGCCATCAAAACGGATTTCGATCAGGCACACTCAATGTTCCGGGAATTGTAGGCATGGGGAAAGCAGCTGAATTGGCCGGCAATTTGTATTGGGAAGAAAGTGCCCGGATATCTGCCTTGCGCGGTAAAATCGAACATAAACTGCTGGATATTGAAGGACTTAGAATTAATGGCAGTACACGCAGCCGTTTGTATAACACAAGTAATCTTACGTTTCCCAAAAACTACGATTTAAGTAAGCTATTTCATCAGTTTGCTTTTTCACATGGTTCGGCGTGCAGCAGTGGCAGTAACGAACCCTCTCATGTGTTGAAAGCAATGGGTGTTTCCGACGAAGACATCAAACATTCTTTTCGTTTTTCACTCGGACGATTTAACACTGAAACAGAGTGCGACACTTTTTTGAATTTGATTGCAAGTTGCTGTTAGCCTTGTTTCACCAAAATCAAATCCTTTATCGTATTCGCCTTTTTCCATTTTAACTTTACCTGATTCTCATCGAGAAATAGCCATAGAGGCCGTTTTGGCAGTGTTTTGGGACCGCGTCTGGTTTATTTGATCATACTATCCGGATTTTGTGGAACACTATTTAACATCACAAACTAATGATTATCAACGTTTTAATTCATATTGCTTATAAATGTTGTCTGAATCCACATTTAAACCCTTTCTTAAAAAAATTTAGTCTAAATAATATTGCCCTTTGTCGACAAAAAGACTATGTTTGTACGTGTTTTTGGCCTTTTCTGAAAACTAAATAGCCTTCAAAATAGAGTTAAGCGATCAAACACCTAGCACCTGAGCACTGATTAATTTACTTAACGTTTGGGTCATGAAGTCGAAAATAAAGAGAAACATGAAAGGGTTGAGCTTACTCCTTTTCATTGTGATGAGTTTTACAGGTAAAAGTCAGGTCAATTGTCAAGGCCTAACCCATCTACAAGGGGCTTATGGTGCACCAAATCTGAACGATCCATTAAGCGTTTACATGCTTGCCAATTTTAATGGCGCTTTTCCAAATGGGTTAACGATAGGCTGCAACAACACCCTTTCGCTTACTTCAGTGGTAGAAGTAAAAAATTTCTTACCCTCCAGTGGAACACCCACGAGTTTGCCGGCAGGGATTACCTTAAATCCCGGTAACACTTACAACAATACTTTCGCCGGTCAATTGGTGGCCTTAAAGTTAAATGTAGGGTTTGACAATTACGATCCCAACTTTTCACCCTCTCCAGTCACATTGGGAAATTACACCATTACCGCCGGAATTTTTGCCGGTATGAGTGTAAATGCATTTCTAACTCTTGCCAACAATGCCATAGGTGGTTGCGGCTCCATTTACAGTTTTAGTGATTTATCCACTACAGCTGATATGATCAATCAGAATTTTAATAATGGTACTCAAAACAACAACTATTTAACTTGTATTTCCTGTTCAGTTAGCGCCAACTTAACAAGCGGAACTATCCCTTGCTATGGAGGATCAACCACGGCAACAATTACCGCATCAAACGGACAGGCCCCCTATACAGGAGTAGGAACCTATTCATTGAACGCGGGTCCATACAGTTTCACCGTTACCGATGCCCTGGGTTGTGCCTCAATCATAACCGGAACCATTTCAGAACCTTCAGCGCTCAACATACTCTCCACTTTCGGAAACATCCTCTGCAATGGAGGAACAACTACTTTAAACGTAAGCGCAAACGGTGGTACAGCGCCTTACGGAGGTGTTGGCATTTATACAGTTTCTGCAGGCGGGCAAACACTGATGGTGATTGATGCCAACGGCTGTGTAGCTACAAACATTACCAACGTTACTCAACCGGCTTCATTGACTGTGTTGTCCACTTTCGGAAACATTCTTTGTAATGGCGGAACAACCACTTTACACGTAAGCGCAAGCGGTGGTACTGCGCCTTATTTTGGAACCGGAACCTATACCGTTTCTGCAGGCCCACAAACACTCACGGTAATTGATGTTAACGGCTGTGTAGCTTCAGGCATCACCAATGTTACTCAACCGGCTTCATTGACTGTGTTATCCACTTTCGGGAACATCCTTTGTAATGGAGGAACCACCACTTTGAACGTGAGTGCAAGCGGTGGTACAGCGCCTTATTTTGGAACCGGAATCTACACCGTTTCTGCAGGCCCACAAACACTCACCGTAATTGATGTTAACGGCTGTGTAGCTTCAGGCATCACCAATGTTACTCAACCGGCTGCACTGAATGTATTCTCCAGTTTCGGAAACATATTATGTAATGGAGGAACCACCACTTTAAACGTAAGCGCAAACGGTGGTACAGCGCCTTATTTTGGAACCGGAACCTACACCGTTTCTGCAGGCCCACAAACACTCACTGTAATTGATAATAATGGCTGTGTGGCTTCAGGCATCACCAATGTTACTCAACCGGCTTCACTCACTGTATTATCCAGCTTCGGAAACATCCTTTGCAATGGAGGAACTACCACTTTAAATGTGAGCGCAAGCGGAGGAACAGCACCTTATGGAGGTGTTGGTACGTTTACTGTTTCAGCAGGATCACAAACACTGATGGTCATTGATGCGAACAGCTGTGTTTCGTCAACCATCATCAACATCACGCAACCGGCTTCACTAAGCGTCTTCTCTACTTTCGGGAACATCCTCTGCCATGGCGGAACCACCACTTTAAACATTAGCGCGTCAGGCGGAACCTCGCCTTATTTTGGAACCGGAACCTACACGGTGAGCGCAGGTACTTTTACCAATGTTATTTCGGATTCTAATGGTTGTTCAACTTCCACCATTGGAAACATCACCGCACCCAGTGCTTTGACCGTAACATCCAATTATGGCGTTATACTCTGTAACGGGGGAACAACAACTCTAAATATTACAGCTAGTGGTGGAACCTTGCCTTATTCAGGAACAGGTTTATTTATTGTAAATGCCGGCAATTTTACGAATACAGTGAGTGACGCTAACGGTTGCGTAAATTCCACAAGCGGAATCATTGCACAACCTGCTGCATTGCAACTTAGCTCGAACCACGGGGCTATACTTTGCAATGGAGGAACAACTACATTGAATATTAACGCCAGCGGTGGTACTTCACCCTATAACGGCACAGGAAACTATACTGTAGGTGCCGGATTACATACTTACACGGTGGTCGATTTTAATGAATGTGTTACCAGTATAACAGTACTAATTTCTCAACCAAGTTTATTATCGCTCACAGCCACCAACGGCAACATTTTATGTCATGGAGGAAGCACAACCTTAAGCATAATAGGTTCCGGAGGCGTTATGCCTTATACAGGAACAGGACTCTACACGCTTACTGCCGGCAACTACTCGTATACAGTTACTGATGCCAATTCCTGTACTTCGAGCATTTCCGGAATGATCACACAACCTTCAGCCATCGGAATGACAAGCCAGGCAGGAATAATCTTTTGTCATGGAGGAACAACAACCATTCAGATTAATGCGACTGGTGGCACTTCGCCCTATCTTGGAACAGGCATATACACGGTAGCTGCAGGAACAACTAATTTCACTGTAACAGATGCCAACGCTTGTTCAAGCAGCACAACAATTACAATTACTCAACCTAGCCCACTTGTGGCTACCTCATTAATGGGACCAACACCTTGTTTGGGCAGTTTGAGCACAGTAACATTAATTGCTAGCGGTGGCTCAAGTCCTTATACAGGTACAGGAGTATTTGCAGTAGGAGCCGGTATTCACACGTATACGGTTTATGACACCTACTTCTGTTTTGATACGGTGTCGGTAATTGTTGATACCTTATATTGCACGAACTTGACTCAACATAGATTAAATGAAAATAGGCTGTTGGTGTATCCTAATCCAAACAATGGTAATTTTAAACTAAGCGGTAAGTGTGATGAAACCCTCGTACTGCTTAACCAAATTGGACAATTAGTTAAAGAAATTGAACTCATCAAAGATTTAGAAATTGAGATAGAGAACTTACCCGGGGGCATTTACTTCCTGGTTGGTGATAAAGTGAAATTAAAAATTGTGGTGCAGGACCATTAATTAATTTACTTTATTTTACAGCATGGCCAATAAACATTTGCGGTATCCTTTACTTTGTGTTCTGTTTTTGTTCGCCTTTACTGTTCAAGATTCCCCTTTAACAACAGAAAACAAGGCGCCTTTTGTCATTGTTCTCGGAACAACTCAGGACGCTGGTTCGCCGCAGGCCGGTTGTTTAAAAGAGTGTTGCAGGAAATTGTTTCAAACTCCTGATCCGACCCGAAAAGTAGTGAGTCTGGGTTTGATTGATCCCCAATCTGGTGTCCGTTATTTGTTTGAAGCGGGTCCTGATTTTAAAGAGCAGTTGTATGAACTGAACCAACAAACGCGAATGCCAAATCCCTTTCCCTGGCCCGATGGTATTTTTATCACCCATGCCCACACAGGGCATTACACAGGTTTGATGCAACTTGGCAAGGAAAGCATGAACGCTAAAAATTGTGAGGTGTATGTATTGCCGCGTATGCAGCAGTTTATAGAACAGAACGCTCCCTGGTCGCAATTGTGCGCTTTGGGCAACATCCATCTTCGTCCTTTGAAATCAGACAGTTCCCAACAACTGAGTGCGCGACTTTCCGTAAAGGCGCTGCAGGTTCCTCACCGGGATGAATTTTCTGAAACGGCAGGTTTTCTCATTCAGGGACCAAATAAAACACTGTTGTTTATCCCCGACATTGACAAATGGGAGAAATGGCAGACAGATATTATTGAATTGATTAAAACAGTGGATTACGCATTGATTGATGGCACCTTTTATTCCGCTGATGAAATTAAAAACAGAATGCTATCTGAAATTCCCCATCCCCTGGTGACTGAAAGTATGCTGTTGTTTCAAAATTTAAGCAGAAGGGATAAGAGCAAAATTCATTTTATACATTTTAACCACACAAATCCACTGCTGGACAGCACTTCTGAAGCCTATAAAAACGTGCAGAAGCAGGGTTTTCAAATGGCGAAGTACAAACAAAAGTTTGCCCTTTAGTACATTATGCCCATCTCCCAACCGCATTTTTAGCCGCTCCCCTCTTCCATTTTCCTCAAATCCAAATTCCACTTGCTTTATTAAAAATTAGATTACTTTCATCCATAAATTCAAAACCATGAAGGTATTTATCAGAATGTCTGTTTTCGCTGCTTCTTTGCTTATTCTGTCCTGCTCCTCCCCAAAAAACGAAACGGCCGATACCAAAGAAGTAAAACTAGATAGTTTGCTGAGTCAATACCAGGAAGAACGTCTGAAACTGTTTCCACTAGAAGCCACTTCAGCAGGGGATATGCGTTACAACCATGTATTGCCCAACTCCCTCAGCCTGGCATACAGACTAGAACTGCATGATTTTTTTACAAAATACCGCAGTGCTTTGTTGAAATACGACCGAAGCGCACTTCCTGAAAACGATCAACTGAGTTACGATGTTCTGCTTTGGGAATGCGATATAGCTTTGGAAGGCGAAAAGTTTAAATCCCATCTCCTGCCCCTCAATCAGTTCTGGTCATTGCCACTCACCATCGGGCAGCTGGCTTCCGGCAGCAGCATGCAACCTTTTGCTACCGTAGAAGATTACGAGGATTGGCTCTTGCGTTTAGAGGCATACACGGCCTGGTGCGACACAGCCATTGCCAACATGCGGATTGGCATAAAAGAAGGGTACACCTTACCCAAAAGCCTTTGTGAAAAAACCATACCCCAGTATGCTGATCTGGCGGTGGGACCGGTGGAGGAACATTTGTTTTATACGCCCATCAAAAATTTACCGGCCTCGTTTGCTGTAGCGGACAAGGAACGATTAAGCGCAGCATACAAAACGGCAATAACAACTAAAATTATTCCCATCCACAAAAAGCTTAAAGAGTTTCTCGAAACCGAGTATTTACCGGCTTGCAGAAGAAGTTCAGGTATTGATGCGATTCCGGAAGGCAAAGCCTATTATGCTTACCTGATCAAACTTTATACCACTACCACAAGTTCAGCAGAAGCGATATTTGAATTGGGAAAAACAGAAGTGGAACGCATCAGCAAGGAAATGTTGGCCATTAAAAATCAATTGGGTTTTAAAGGCGACCTGAATGCCTTTTTTGAGCATCTGCGCAGCAAAAAAGAACTGTTGCCATTTACCAAACCGGAACAGGTGATTGACAATTTTAAGGCCATACATGAACGCATGAAACCAAATTTAAATAAACTCTTTAAAAACAGTCCTAAAACAGCATTTGAAGTCAAACGCACCGAAGCTTTCAGAGAAAAAAGTGCCAGTGCTGAATACAATGCGGGTTCGTTTGACGGCACTCGTCCCGGTATTTTTTATGTGCCCATCCCGGATGTAAAAACCTACAATGTGCTGTCGGATGAGGACTTGTTTTTGCACGAAGCCATTCCCGGGCATCATTACCAAATTTCATTGCAGCAGGAAAATACTGCCCTGCCGGAGTTCAGGCGGGTGTTGGGTTACAGCGCCTATGCAGAAGGCTGGGCCTTATACACGGAATCCTTGGGCAAGGAGTTGGGTTTGTATACCGATCCCTATCAGTATCTGGGAATGCTCAGCGCCGAGATGCACCGCTCCATTCGTCTGGTAGTGGATGCCGGCATGCATACCCAGGGCTGGACCAGAGAACAAGCCATACAGTATTCCAAAGAACACGAAGCAGAAACAGAAGCCAGCATTGTAGCAGAAATAGAACGTTACATGGCCATTCCGGGGCAGGCCCTCTCTTATAAAATCGGGCAGTTAAAAATAAAAGAGCTGCGCGCGTTTGCCGAAAAAGAACTCGGCAGCAAATTTGATATTGCCGAATTTCATGATCAATTGCTAAATGCTGGAAGTTTACCCTTAAAGGTACTGGAAGAGAAAATTTTGAAGTGGGTCAAGTCTGTAAAAAAGGATAGAAAATAGTGCTTTTTATTCATTTACAATCGTGGTAAAAGTTTACTGGAAAGCAGTAGAGCAAACAAGCACGAAAATGTAAAGTGTTACCGTGTTGCAAATGAATCAACTATTTCCACAGTAATTCTTCAGGGCTTTTTCATACTTTTATCCAACATGTATTATTTGTTTTTCTGAATGAAATGTTCCTGGACATTAATTTGGCTTTTGCTTGTTACCGTTATTCGGTCTTCGGCTCAGGGGCATAGTGAAAAGGTGGAGTCTATCCTTTATTCCAAAACACGCCATATTTTTGTAAGTCTGGAAAAGTCAGATTCCGTTGATGGATTGTATGAAAGAAGATTCAATTACAACCTTTCTCAGGTTTACCTCTACCCGGACAGCAGTTACATTTATTTTTATGTTTCAAAAAACAGGTACGACCTATCAAAAGGAAGGTACCGATTGAGTAACGAATCCATTGTCTTTAATTGGGACAGCCTGAAGACCTGTGAGTTGATTTCGGATAGCGTGGCCTACAGTCGCTTTTTTAAGTACCGTCGTCCAAATGGATTTCGACTAATAGACAACCGCTATAAAATCGATAAGAACCAATTCATTCCTATCCGGAATGATCACCCGGAATGGGGCCTCGAGAGAATTACACTTTTCGCCAGCCATCGTGATCTGGACAGCCTGAAAGGAACTTCCTTTCCCTATTCAGGAATGGGTTACAACGAAAACGGTGAAAAAATCTATATTAAACAACCGAATGGAGATAAATTATGGTTTAGACGGGATAGTCTTTGGGGATACGCCTTGTACAATGAAGCTGGGGCTGCCCTTTACCGTTTCGTAAACAAGGGTTTTAATTGGTATGGATCCCCCGGCATTCAGGTCGTTAACATTACCGGTATGAATTTATATATAGTGGGTGGGCGGGTCAACTCCTATTTCAGTCGCAGTCTCGATTCAAAAATTCACCCCCTTACTTTGCCTGAACTTAAAAAAGTATATTCCGACAATCCTATTTTTTTAGACTTGCTCAAAAAAGAAATTGGTCCTTTCACACCCATTACTAAATCTATTGAGGACTCCAATGGGTATTTGGTCGCTGAACTTTATCTGATATCTTTGGAAGGCAGTCCCATGAAGCCCAATTGCGGGCCTTCTTTGCGATAATGTTTGTTCATTTTCATCTACCTTGAGAAAATTGCAGTTTACAATTAAGCTTGTTAATTAACTCAAGTCAATTATTTTTACAAGGCTAGAGGGAATGATTGAGCAGTGTATCACAAAGAAAACACGGCTGGTTCCAGTGGCATCATCGCTAACAATAACTGTATGAACACAGAAACCAACATAGGATTTAGTAAAATCAGGTTTAATTTGACCCAAACCTAAAGCCTCAATTTAGGGAAGTATTTCAATGTTCCACTTAAGTGGGATTAAGCCCTTTCGCTTCGCTGCGGGTCTTGATCCCCTGTTGATTCATTGTCATCATGCAAGCGGCAGGTAGGTTTTGGGGTTCGAATCCCAAAAAAATAAAAGGCCTGAAGCAGAACTCGCTTCGTTCGTTCGCTTCAGGCCCGCCACGAAGCGAAGCAAGCCTTTGGTTTTTTGATTTTTCGAATGGCGGTGAAGAAGGGATTAGCTCACTACGCTCGCTGATCCCTTGAGGATAGGCCCGCACTGAAGTGAAGCACCCTATCGGGTTTTTTCTTTTTTCGAATCGCTTATGAAAGCAAGCTTTCGGCCCTCTTCTAAAAAAGAAAACCCCTTTCTTACGAAAGGGGTGCTTCTACTTCAGTGCGGTCAGGGGGGGATTCGAACCCCCGGTACGGCTTAACACCGTACGCCGGTTTAGCAAACCGGTGATTTAAGCCACTCATCCACCTAACCAGTGCATTTTTAAATACCCCTAAACACAAGGTATTTTGGCTTCTTATTTGTGTTAGGTGGATGGCCTGCGCACCGGCTGGCTCAAAGGCCCACTGGGCCTTTGCCCTCCACCTAACCCACTCTATTTTAGTCTTCCATTATAAAACGGAATTCCTGTTTCTTTATCAATCAATAAGTGGCTTTCACACTTGCTCTCTCAAAGCGCCACTGGCGCTTTGCCGTCCTCCACCTAACCATTTTACTATTTTAAATCCGTTTTCACGGATTTCAATTTTAGTTCCAATCTACTGATTTGCTCACCCACCTCTCCGAAACGTGCACCGGACATTTCGCGTCCACCTAACCAGTTTTACTCTTACTCTTCCGCTAAAATCGCTCGTAATTCCTTAAAATACTCAGCTTCTCTTAACGGATTGCAAATTTAGTGTTTTTTTGATTTTAGAGAAGATTTTCGGTGAATTTTTACTCCTCTTCAAGGTAAAGTTCTATCAGCCCCTCAGGCGCCCTGTAACGAATCTCCCTTTTCTCATGGTCAATGGCCTCTATAAAGTCCTCCACCATGGGAAGGATGATCTCCTTACCCTCATAATTCAAGTGCAACAGCTGCTGAGCCCCATTTTCACTTAAGTCCTTCACCTCTCCTAAAAATCCTTTTAAAGCCTCGTGCACCGCGTAGCCTAGCAACTCTTGCTCGGTTTCAGGCAGCACCAAACTATCTTCCAGAAATATCTTTTTGTTTACCAGAGTTTTCGCTTTTTCGGGACTATCAATGCCTTCAAGGCTCAAGACCAGATCGGAAGCAGCAATTTTAAAATCCTCAACAAAATAGGGGGCTTTAGAGCCTGAAATGTCAATAAAAATCACTTTTATTTCCTTGGGCTCAAAGTTTACGGCACTTTTAAAAACTAACTGCCCTTTGGTGCCGTGGGTACGACTAAAATATCCTGATTCTAACAAATTCATTCGCCAAGGCAGGCCTTTACAAAACTCACAAACAAAGGGTGAGGGCGCTCAACCGTGCTTTTATATTCAGGGTGAAATTGCACGCCTATAAAAAACGGGTGTGTAGGAATCTCAACGATTTCAGCCAAGCCCGCATTTGGGTTAATGCCTGAAATAACCATGCCGGCCTGAGTAAACTGTTTAGTGTATTCATTGTTAAACTCATAGCGATGACGATGGCGTTCTTGAATATCAGATGTGTTGTAAATCTTTTTAGCCAGGGTGCCATCTTCTATTTTACAAGGATAAGCACCAAGCCGCATAGTGCCGCCCATGTGTGAAATGTTTTTTTGGGCTTCCAGTAAATCAATTACCGGACTGTTGGTGGCAGGATTCATCTCTCTGCTGTGGGCATCCTTTAATCCCAGTGCATTTCGTGCAAATTCTATTACCGCACACTGCATGCCCAAGCAGATTCCAAAAAACGGCACTTTGTTTTCTCTGGCGTATTTAATGGCCAGTACTTTACCTTCAATACCTCTGTTTCCAAAACCAGGTGCCACCAAAATACCTTTGGCGTTTTTTAACTTCGAATCAATATTTTCTTCCGTTAAACTTTCGCTGTGTATCCAGTCGAGTTTCACCTTACAATCGTTCACCGCTCCGGCATGAATAAAAGCTTCGGCTATGGATTTGTAAGATTCTTTTAATTCCACATATTTTCCTACCAAAGCAATGCACACCTCTTTCGAAGGATTGTGAAGCTTGTGCAGAAACTCCCTCCATTTGTCCAGCTTTGGCTCTGCATCCGGAGTTACATTTAATTTCTGCAACACAATTTCATCCAGCTTTTCTTGTTCCATCAAAAGAGGCACTTCGTAAATCGTGGGTGCATCAAGGGCTTCAATCACAGCATCAACAGAAACATTGCAAAAGAGCGCAATTTTTTTTCGAATGTCGCGACTAATGGCGTATTCTGAACGACACACCAACACATCGGGTTGTACCCCGTACTCGAGTAATAATTTTACCGAGTGTTGAGTAGGCTTTGTTTTTAATTCGCCGGAGGTGGCTAAATAAGGCAACAAGGTTAAATGCACCACTGCACAATCCTGCCCCATTTCCCATTTCAACTGACGAACAGCCTCAATATAAGGCAGCGACTCAATATCACCAACAGTGCCGCCTATTTCGGTAATTACAAACTGGTATTGTCCGGTTTTACCAAGCAGTTTAATCCGGTTTTTAATTTCATCGGTAATGTGAGGAATCACCTGAACGGTTTTTCCTAAAAACTCTCCTTTTCTTTCTTTTTCAATCACCGAAAGGTAAATACGGCCGGTAGTCACGTTGTTAGCCTGTGAAGTGCTGACATTCAAAAACCTTTCGTAATGCCCCAAATCCAGGTCGGTTTCAGCACCATCGTCGGTCACGTAACATTCTCCATGCTCGTATGGATTAAGCGTGCCCGGATCGATATTGATATAAGGATCGAGTTTTTGAATGGTTACGGTATACCCTCTGGATTGCAACAATTTGGCCAAAGAAGCCGCTAAAATTCCCTTCCCCAGAGACGAAGTTACCCCACCGGTAACAAATATATATTTGGTTTTGCCTTGCATAACAGTTTAAAAAACTTTTGAGCACATCCTAAAAATACCTTTTAACTTCGAAAAGCGCCTTAACTGAGTGAAAAATACGCTCAAAAAAGTACGAAATCTATTTTAAGGACGTGCTCCGGCAAAAGTACAGAAAAAATGAGACCCGGAAAGGATAAGAAAACCCAATACAGGCTTAGAAGCTGGATAAAATGAGCAAAATCAGGCTCCGGCCGCGAAAAATTCCTTGACCTTTCTGGCAACAAAATCAATTTGTTCGTTTTTTAATCCCGGATACAATGGCAAACTCAAACAGGTTTGAGCCATTTTTTCGGCCAGTGGGAAACTTCCTTTTTTATAGTTCAGTTCCTTGTAGGCTTCCTGAAGATGCGGCGGCACCGGATAATGAATGAGAGTGCCAATTCCGTTTTCCGTTAAAAATTGCTGAAGGGCATCCCGCTTTGCGGTTCTGATTACGTAAAGATGATATACATGGGTGCAATTGGCGCTCACCAGAGGCAATTGAATATCACCAACACCACTCAACAACTGGTTGTATTTTCCTGCCATCTCCACCCTTTCTGCGTTCCAGTGGTTGAGGTGTTTTAATTTCACATCCAGAATGGCCGCTTGCAACTCATCCAGCCTTGAATTAATGCCCTTCACCTCGTTGTAGTATTTTTTCTGCGAGCCGTAGTTTCGGATGACCATAGCTTTCTGATACAAGTCTTCCGAATTGGTGGTAATGGCTCCGGCATCTCCAAGCGCGCCAAGATTTTTTCCCGGATAAAAACTGGTTCCATTGATATCGCCAAAACTGCCGCTTAATGTATTGTTACATCTTGAGCCCTGAGATTGCGCATTGTCTTCAACCACCAACAACTTGTGTTTTTTGGCAATGGCCATAATTTTATCCATTTCACAACATTGTCCGTACAAATGCACGGGCATGATGGCTTTGGTTTTTGAGGTGATGGCGGCTTCTATGGCTTCAGGATTTATGTTGAACGTGGTTTCAACAGGTTCAACTGGTGCCGGAGTAGCACCCACATAGGATACCGCAAGCCAGGAGGCGATATACGTATTGGAAGGCACAATCACCTCATCGCCTGACCCTATGTTTAATGCCTTAAGTGAAATAATCAGCGCATCCAAACCATTAGCCACACCAATGCTGTATTTTGTTTTGGAATAGGCGGCATAGTTCGCTTCAAATTGTTTGAGCTCATTGCCCATGATATACCAATGGCTATCGTAAACTTTTCTGAAGGCTTTAGTTATTTCGGCCTTCAGCGGATCGTGCATGCCATGGAAGGAAAGAAAAGGAATGTTCATGGGTTAAGGTTTATGGCTTTTCTACAAATATTTTTTGCTTTTCAAGTTCTTCAAAAGTAGTGCGTTTACCCTTGTAAAAACAAATCACAAAGGCCTCTTTTTCTCCGGCTTTTACCACTCTTTTGTTGATTGCAAAGGCCGATCTTAAGGTTTTGAAACTGCCTCCAATGGTTAAACGCGTGTAACCATCGTTGGATTCAAGGCGTTCCACCTTACCAATTTTATACAACTCGGGATAAGCATAATTTTTTCCACTCTTTAACGCTGCAAACTGCACCTTAAATTCAAGCCCCGGGGCGCTGATGTCTCCATATTTTTCTACGTAAAGCATAGTTTTTTCCTGGAATTTGGTATTCGGCACAAAACTGTCTTTAGTTGCGCTGGTTACCGGATTTTTGGCAGCCGCAGCAACCGCTGTTGTGGCCTCTGAAGCACCTGCTATTGCAGCCGCAGGAACTACCGCAGCACTTGCAGTAACAGGTGCTGTTGATGTGCTAGGCGCAGCGGCTATGGTTGGACTGCTGTTTGTATTCATGACGGTGTTAACCGCAAGTACAAGCGGCGCTTCCGGTAAAGTAGAAAGTTTTACAGATACAGCACTCTCATTGTATGATTGCAACGAAGTAAGGTCTACCAGCACCTCCTTATTTTGATTTCCTTTTGCGCTGAAAGTTAAACTGTATTTGGCGCCGGCTGGCAAGGTCACTAAAAATGCTCCACTGCCTTGTGCTGCCCGCGCAGATCCATAAATCTGATTGGTGTTTTGATTTTTTATGGTGATAAGCGCAGACACAGCACCGGCAGAATCGTGCACAGTACCTTTTACCAGTTGTAAGGGTACAATTGGGTTTGTAAAATTTGGTTCTACTTTATATATGTCTCTTAAACCAAAGCCTCCTTTTCGTCCGCTGCTGTAATAGCCCGAATTTCCATCGGCAGCCAGAACAAAATAAACATCATCATCTGTGGAATTGATTGGCCAACCCAAATTTTCAGAATACCCGAAAGTAGAATCGGCCGGATTTAATTTATTTCTAAAAATATCATAGCCTCCTGAGCTGCTTCGGCCTTTAGAGCTAAAAAAGAAATTTTGTCCATCGGCATGCATAAAAGGAGCATCCTCATCAAATCTTGTATTAATTGAATCCCCGAGGTTGCTTATGTTTCCCCAGGTAGAATCAGCAAGCAGTTCGGCTTTGTATAAATCTCTGCCGCCAAAGCCACCTACCCGTTCGCTGCTAAAATATAAGGTGCGACCGTCGGGCGAAAGCGAACAGTGCCCATCCCAGGAATAGGAATTAAGTCCGGGCATTTTTTTAGGTTTAGAAAAATTTACACCATTAAATTCACTGTAATAAATATCGCCATGCCCATCGTCCAAATCCTGGTAGAGGTAAAGTACCCTGCCATCGTTGCTCAATGAAATGGCCGCATCGGGCATATTGGTATTTAAACTATCAATGGTTTTGGCTTTTTGAAACTGCCCATTTTGTTTAATGGCATAGTACAAATCCTCCATAAATAATCCTTTAGGGTCGGGCTGCAGATATTCATTTTGCCGACCACCAAGACTATTCTCGCCTGTATAGGTAAAAATTAACAGCGAATCATCGGCTGTAATGGTGGGCACATATTCGTTTCCCGGGCTATTTATGGCGCTGCCCAGATTTTCTATTTTCGCCGCAGTAGGCACAGAGGCGTAATACCTGGCGTAATCGATATTTTTTTTGAGGGCATCGGCTTTGCGTTTATCCTGCAATGAAATACGTTTGTTGGCCATAAATTTACCCAAATAGTCTTCGGCTTCATCAAAACGAAGGTTGTAAAGGGCTGCCTGTGCAATATCAAATTTCATTTCATTGATATCGTTGTATTTGGGATACAGTTCAGTTAAAATCAAATAGGCCTCTTCGTGTTTATCTGATTGGTAAAGGGCACAACGGGCAAAGGAATATCTGATAAACTCTTCTTTGGGATGATTTCTTAAAATGCCTTCAAACAAAGGACAAGCCTCTTCAAGCATGTTCTCATCGTAAAGAGCAAGAGCGTGGTCGAGCGAATCTACCTCAGATTTTCTCCATTTACGAACGTTAGTGATTTGGGCGGATGCAATAGAAAAACTGCAAATAAATAACAAAAGAATTATTCTTTTCGCTCTGAACATAAGAGCGATAAATATAACATTTTTGTCAGGTTATTTATTCCATTAAAACAGTGAAAATATTAGAAATTACAATTGAAGTCCATTTAGTGCAAGATGCACAAATGGTTATTAATTTCTTAATTTACAATGAGCTGGTACCTGCTTTCAAAGTTGCTCCCGCTAATGGTTAGAACATGGTATCCCTTTGAAAGTGATTGAATTGAGATTTTTTGTTCTAAGGTATTGATGCTTAACTCTGTTTCTCTACCCAAAACATCAGTGGCTTTTGCACGTATTACACTAATTTGTTTGACATCAGCATGAAAATTAATCCATGCGTGTTCCTGACTTACCGGGTTTGGATAAACCGTGAACAAGTTTTGATTTGTTTCTTCCTCAACAACACCTACAATTGATAAACCAGGATTTAATACGGAATCCCTTTTGACCAATAACACATCTTTGTTACCTGTGGTAAAACTGTTTGAATAGCCGCAACTGATGTAGCCTTTATCGGATGTCTGAGAAATAGCTAATATTTCATCATCCTGCGGAAAACCAAAAGAGCCACTGTACCAACCACCAAAATAATCCCCATTGTTATCCATATAGATGGTTTTAAAATCTTTATGATAACCGGCTATCTCATGTGTGGTGTAGATGGCAACAAAATTTGCTAAAATCGGACTGGCTGAAGCAATTATTCCAAAACATTCCTCATTTTCATTACTTAGGCTGTATGACTTTTCCCAGACAAAATTTTGCGATGCATTAAATTTGACGACAGCCATATCCGTCATTTGACCTAAACTGGTTGTAATTGCGCCGGCAAGAATTACCTCATTGCTTGAGGTGGCAATGACATCATTGGCTTTATCAATACCGGATGAACCATAATTTAAAGTAAATAATGTGTCTCCATTTGTGTTTATCTTAACACAATACATGTCCCCATTGATATCACCGAAACTCTCGGTTTTGCCCGCCAAAAAAAATTCATTTCCATTATTAGTAAATATCTTATTAAATTCATCATTCTCGCTACCGCCATAAAATTTCTGCCATATACTATTTCCATTGCTGTCAAACTTAACGGCAAATCCATCCTGCTTGGCATTACCATAAGAACTTCCAACAGCAATAAAATTTCCATCAAGACAAGAGGTTACAGAATTTCCAAAATCCCAATCATTTCCTCCAAACCCTTTTTGCCAGATCGGGTTACCTGATTTATCCGTTCTTACAACATACATATCATACCCTCCATTACCAAATGAACTTGTGAATCCCGTTAATATAAAGCCCGAATCACTTAAAAGAATAACCGACTTTCCTATCTCATTACCTGCTCCGCCAATAAATTTTTGCCATAGTAATTGTCCGGCGCTGCTTACCTTCATTAAAAGTAAATCCGTTTGACCATTCCCTGCGCTTGAGGAGCTACCGGTTATGATATAATGGCCATCCAAACTTTGTTTGCAATCATACCCTATGTCATCCCCACTCCCGCCATAGGTTGAATAAAACTTATCCGGCGGCTGTGCCCCAAGTGCCAGAGTAAAAATGCAGAGTAGCAGCGTTAGCATTCTTTTCATTACTTCAGTTTTTTAGCAATAGTTACATAAACACCTTGTCCTGATGTTGATTTGGGTAAAATAAATCCCTGTAAACTGTTACTGCCCAATCGGAAAAACCATTCAGGACGGTTCAGCGAAACCGAAGCGCCAAGGCTTAATCGCATATAGCCTCCATAACCAATGTGGGCGCCAAAATTAAAATTTCTGTAAGTGTACTCAGGCTCAATAAACACATAGGGTATATAATTGGCATTAAAGATGTGCCTGAAACCAAAAGAAAAGCAGTATTTGTATTGACCAAAGGGCGACAAGTTGCCAAAATAGATTTTATTGATGATTAATAAATTTGTTGGGATGTTTACGTTAAAATTTTCGCTGTAATTGTTCACCAGATTGTTGATTACACTATCACGATCTAAGTTGCTAAGCGTGGAGTCGCGCAAATCGTTGAGATTATTAACGCTGTAACCCTGGTAGTTGTAGACCGAGTCGCTGCTGTATTGTACGCTTTGTTTTCGCCAGTAAATAAACCCAATATTATTCGCATTTACCACCATTCGGCTTTTTTTACCCACAATACTTTTGTACTCAGTTTCAAAATAAATGTCGGCACTTGCCCCTACTCCATTAAAACTTCCAAACCCACGTTGTGCCGTATCGCTGAGCGCCAGATTAAAATCAGAATTCCATACTACCTGACTGCCATCTTCCGAAGTATATAAACTGGAATTGGCTCCGGTACCCAGATAAAAAAGTTGTTCACCTTTCAGAAAAGAAACTGAAAACCCTATCTTTCCCATTGAGTCTACTTTATTCACTACACCCCCAATTTTAAACTCCTGAAATCTTAAAGCATTAAAATTACATTTGCTTAGGTCGGCTGTTTTGCCCTTGTAGGCTGCATTGCCATAAAATACCAAATTGTAAAAATCGCGGGTAAAATAGCCATTTACAATTTCCTGATTTTTTATGCCAACAACCAAATCAAATTTTTTTCCTCCTTTTACAATAGCATTTAAATCATAATTGAGATTAATGCCAAAATTATTGTAGGCTTTTAGATTTTTCTGAGAGGCATCTTTCGTTTCCTTATCAATGTACCCCCCCCAAAGTAAACTGTTGATCAAGTCAGAATTCATGGCATTACTGCCGGATTCAAATTCTGAATTTAAAGAAATGCTTCTCCCAATTTTTGTATAGTTAATAAAATTTGAATTGTACTGCGCCCTATGCATAAGACTGCATAATAACAACACAATAAAAACACATTGCTTAAGGTAATCCGAGGTACAATACAAATATCCGCGTGTTGTTTTGTTCAGCATAGCTTCATCTATAACTTCACATTGTAATTCAGTTCGGCTACAATTTTAATTTTGAATTTGTAGTGTTCGTATAGGTTGATGAGTGATGGCCCAGGAGGCATCAGTAAGTAGGATTTCACCTCAACGCTTTTGGCGGCTTTGAGCGCTTCAATTTTAGAATCACTTACCGGAATTTTAAGATTTGTGCTAACCGGAGTTATCACATCGTTCTGAGCATTTAACGTACCCGCAGGAATTGTGTTTTGCCCGGCTTCAAAAATAGAATCAAGCACCAATCCGTTTTCGTCTTTAAGGTAGGCCTGCAAACGGGCTTGAAATGGAAACCCGTTTTCAGAAATCACATTAAAATATCCGGCATTCACCCTATCCAATTGTTCAGAATTTCCAATGCTGATTGGGCCTGAGGATTGCAATAAAAAATAATCGGCAGAATACCGTAAGGGTATGTCAACATCGGCCCAAATTCTGATGCCTGTATCATAAAAGGCAAAATCGTTGTAGCCCGATATGTTTGGCGGGTTTAAAGGATTTAATTCAATTGTTCCTTTGTAAGAAAGCTTATCGGGCAAATTGGAAATAAACGGAACTATGTTGCTGTTGTTTGTATTAAAATAAAGAGGCTTTACACTTGGAAAAACGCCGACACCTGATTTACTGGCTCTGTTTAGATTTACAACTGACAATTGTGAGGATTGCAAAGCGACCGTGTTTTGATTGGTGCTGTTAATGGATTTTATATCCGATAAACTGGCCCTGAACTCGGCGCCAAATTCGTTTTTAATGTAAAAATCCATCCTCACCTGATCCAGCATAAAATTGGAGGCAGTAAATGTCTTCCCTATGTCGAACCGGGCGGTGTCGCTGTCGATGTTTACACTTTGCTGACCAAAGTAGCCTTCAATGTACTTTGGCACTATTTTGCTGTATGTTAACTCTGCTTTTGCACCTTTACCGTAAGTAACTGTTACGGTGTTGGAGTTTGGATTAACGCTAAGCGTATAGGCTTGAGAAATAGTGTTATATTTTGTTCCGTCTAAACCCCGCAAATCCATCTGGTAGCCATCCAGGGAATACTTTTGCGTGATTGAATTCTGACCCGGGGGAATGGTTACAGAAATGGTAAGCGGCGCACCGTTTTTTCTGGCGTTGGGAATAACGTAAACCAAATCCATGGCTTCAGTTAAATCGTTACTGAAGGTTACGCTCAGCACTCCAGACTGCACATCAAAACGTTTCAGGGCAGCATCGGCACCAAACTCAAATTCTAATTCCGAAGCCGGAAAAAAAGTAAAGGTTTGGCCTGGATTAAGTGTAATCGGTACAAATGCCTGAAAGGTAAACGAGTTAACAATGCTAGTATCGGGCAATTGAAACAGCGAATCCAGTTTAAGAGCATAAATTTCCCGGTTCAGTCGCAGATGCAGGAGCCCCGTTTCATCACTGGCCACCAAGGTGTCGCCAAAAAAATTTTTTATATCAAGGTCGGCGTTTACCAAAGGGACACTAAGATCCACGTCCCAGTTCAGGCTTGCCGGTTTCCGACAGGACAAAAACAAAGAAAAAATCACCAAAAACAGGCTGAATTGTTTTAAATGGGGCATGTTCACAAATATAGTCCATTTCCTCTATTTTCCCTTTCAAACCGAGGCAAACGCATCGATTTTTTGACTAAATTTGAAAGTCTGTAAATCATGAAGATTGGGTTGCGTTTTTGTTTAAGTTGGTTATTGTCTTCCTTGGTGATGTTTGCCCTTTTTTACTTATGGCACGGGGTGTTTCTGAACGATTTTAAACGCATTCAATTCCCCCTATTCTGGTTTCAGGTGTTTGCGGCGTTCACCTATTTATTATTCGGGATAGCATTGTATTTCATCTTTGAATCGCATCTACTTAAAAAAATAAAGAATGTATTTTTGCGTGGGGTTGTGGCAGGCCTTTCCCTTGGTTTTACTGCTTTTATGGTGGCCAGTATTGTAAACATTTCTCTTACAAGACATTTAAGTGTGCAACATTTGATGATTGATTGCATTTGGCAAATGGTTGAACAAATTATTGGTGCCATGGTGATTGTAGCACTCAAGCTTCTTATTTACGAACCTCAACCTGAGCGCATCTAGTTTTCTTCGCTCCTTTGCCGCATCAGTATGAAAAACAACACATCATTTTTTCGTTCTAAAAAGTTCCTTCTGAATTTGCTTTTAGCGCTCGCTTGTTTAACCCTGATTCTGTTCGGAACGCTTAGCTGGCTTAAAAGTTATACCGGCCATGCCAGCTACATTGATGTACCCGCTTTCGAGGGAATTGAGGTTATTCAGCTTGACGAATTTGTTAAGGATAAAAATGTGAGTTATCAGATTATCGACAGCATTTATGACCCTAAACTAAAAAAAGGCGTTGTTCTTCAGCAAGATCCCGGCCCGGGAACAAAAGTAAAACACAATAGAAAGGTATACCTCTACGTTACAGGCATGGTAGCCCCTCAAGTGCCTATGCCCTCGTTAATAGACAGAAGTGAACGACAAGCCAAGCTGATGATAGAAACCTATGGTTTTAAACTTGGTAAAGTTGCTGAAGTTGCAGCAGATTGTAACGGATGCGTGATTTCTCAAAGCAGCGGAGGAAAAGAAATACCTGCGGGTACGCCAATTAAAAAAGGCAGTGTGATTAATTTGGTGGTGGGGAGAAAGAGCAATTTTTTTAATACGTCGGGGGAAGATTCTCTTGAAATAAACACCGGTAATTCAGCACAAACCCCATGAAAAAAGCTGCGTTTGGTGTATTTGCTTTAATTTTTTCATTTGCTCAGGCGCAGGAGGGAATTAAACCATTGCACTCCAACATCAACTTAATATACCCTGAACTGAAATTGCAATCATTACCTTCTGCACCAATGTATTCTGGAAAAGCAGCCTCAACACCGCTGCAACTGCCTTTTTTGGAGGATTTCTATTATGCCACGCAATCGCGCTACCCTACCCAATCAAAATGGAGCGATTCCCTTGTATACGTGAATACCGGTTTTCCAATAGCCCCGCCCAGCATAGGTGTGGCCACGTTTGATGGTTTAAACCATTACGGCTATCCCTATGAACCCAATTATTCCAATCAGGCAGAATCCCGTCCTGCAGACACCTTAACCAGTCGCGACATTAATCTTTATCAGATTGGAAGCCAGATTCTCCAACCGTCTGACAGCATTGGGCTCTCGTTTTATTACCAGGCCAGAGGAAACGGAGAGGCTCCTGAAGTTGCTGATAGTTTAATACTCGACTTTTTTAAACCTAAATCAGGCACAAACGATTCTGTTTGGATTCACAGAGTTTGGTTTGCCAAAGGCAACAGCAATGCAAATACCAACGACACAGCCTTCAAAAGGGCCTTCATTTGGATTACCGACACGGCTTATTTTAAAACTAATTTTCGCTTTCGCTTCCGAAACAAAGCCACCACTTCGGGTAATTTCGACCATTGGCATTTAGATTATGTTTATCTTAACACCAACCGAAGCATGCTTGGAGATACGGTATTCAATGATCTCACGTTTGCTCATGTACCAAGTTCGTTTCTGCAAAACTATTATTACATGCCCTACCAGCAATATACGGCAAACGACATGGCGCAAAAAAACTCGGTCCGTATAAAAAATAATGGGTCACAGGCCATAAACATGTCGTATGAAAACCGCGTTTACAATTCATCCAATACGCTGTTGCACAGTTATTCCGGAGGTGCTAACGGTAACCTGGGTCCATTTAATCCAAACGGTTACAGTCAATTTGCACCACATGCCAATCCCTCCTTCGGCTACACCTTTGCCCCCATGATGGATAGCACAGATTACACCATCAAACATTTTGTTTACCGCTCGCAAGGCACTTCCTCCGACTTTTTATTAAACAACGATACAATTTATCAAAAACAACTTTTTAGGAACTATTACGCCTACGACGACGGCGGAGCAGAAGGTGGGTATTATGTAAATGGCGTTGAAGGAAAAATAGCCCTGCGGTTTAATGTGAATTTTCCGGATACACTCAGGGCCGTAAGAATCTATTTTGATCCCGCCGGAGCATTAACAACAGTTGAACAATCGTATAAATTCCGAATTCAGATCTGGGCAAATAACAATGGTACTCCCGGTCAGTTAATTTATCGTGATTCTGTGATGTACCCCAAATACGCTGATAGCGCATTCAAGGCTGTACCACAATATTCCTTAACCAGTTATCAAATTTTAGGACCAGGCACCTACTTTATCGGCATACAGCAAGCGGTAGCCACTGGTATTGTTATCGGGTTCGACAGAAATCAGAATTTTAACCAAAATCTATACTACAACATCGGTAATGGCTGGACACAGTCGCAAATAAAAGGCGCATTGATGTTGCACCCTGTGTTTGGCAAATTTATAGCTGCACCGGCTTCTCTGAGAGAAAGTAATTCCATTGGCGGATCAACTGTAAAAATTTACCCTAACCCGGCAAATGAAACGGTGTTCGTGAATTTTGAAACCAACTCAAAAAAAACCTGTGGAATTTACAATTCAATTGGGCAAATGATAGAAGAACGCAGCGGAATAACAAACACCTTTGAGTTCAACACTTCACAATTCGAACCCGGACTGTATTTCATTAAAATAAAAGAGGGGTCGTATCATCCTGTTCTAAAAAAAATCATCATCCAGCATTAATTAAAAATGGCGGAATTTGAAGAGGAGGCTGAGGACCTCAGCAGCGAGGAAGAACCATCCCTCTTCGAACACCATAATTTAAAAGTAGAAAAAGGTCAGGAGATGATACGCGTGGACAAGTACATCATGATGCGTATTGCCAATTCCACACGAACGAAAATTCAGAATGCCTGCGAACTCGGCTTTGTGTTTGTAAATGGTAAACCCACAAAATCCAATTACCGTGTTAAGCCTTTTGATGAAATTTCCATCATGCTCACCACCCCGCCCAGAAGCATTGATGTGGTGCCTGAAAACATCCCCATTGATATTGTGTATGAAGATGATTATTTAGTGATTGTAAACAAAAAACCAGGTATGGTAGTGCATCCTGCTTATGGCAACTATACTGGCACACTGGTCAATGCACTCGCTTTCCACTTTAAGAATTTACCCACCAGCAGAAGTAAACTCAACAACGACCTCTATCTCGAACGTCCCGGCCTCGTGCACCGCATAGATAAAAACACCTCGGGCATACTTATTATTGCGAAAACCGAATTGGCAATGACCCGTTTGGCCAAAGAATTATACGACCGTACCATGGACCGAAAATACATTGCCCTGTGCTGGGGCGACTTAGCAGAAGATACAGGAAGTATAAGGGCCAATGTGGGGCGGGATTTAAAAAACCGCAAAATCATGGCCGCCTTTCCGGAAGGAGGTGAAATAGGCAAACATGCCGTAACACATTACAAAGTACTGGAAAGGTTTGGTTTTGTGACCCTGGTAGAATGCAAACTGGAAACCGGTAGAACGCATCAAATCAGAGTGCATTTTAAAAGCATAGGCCACCCACTATTTAACGACGGGGAATATGGCGGAGATCTGGTATTAAAGGGACTTCAAACGGCGAAGTACAGGCAGTTTGTTCAAAATTGTTTTGAAATTTTGCCCCGCCAGGCTTTACATGCAAAAAGTCTGGGCATAACGCACCCCATCTCCGGTAATAAAATGATGTTCGACAGTGAACTTCCGGCAGATATGCAGACTGCCATTGAAAAATGGAGAAAATTTAATCAGGAACGCATTTTGGAGAAATAATTACTTCTGCAAAATATACTTGAATGCTTTTTTACCCTCTGCACTTTCAACCTCAATGAAGTAAACTCCTGCCTGCTCCTTACTGAGATCAATTTGGTATAACAACTTACCGGCATCCGTTTGCAGCATGGCATTAATTTGTTTGCCGTAAAGGTCATACACTGTTACCCGTAGTTCATTGTTTAACACCTTATCCGAAAGCAAACTCACCTTTCCGCTACCTGGGTTAGGAAACAAAGTAACATCGTTTAAACGATTTATGGTTTCTTTCAAACCTACCGTGCCACATTCTATCACCGGCAAAATGGCCAGATTAAAATTTCGAGAATTGCCCCAGGCCACTTTCATGCTGTTCCAGGAATTGTCCGACCACTTTTCCCAGGCTGTGTTACTTGTTGCGGTGAGCTTATCGAGTATAGCCACCGTATCGCCCGTTACATTCGGAATGCCAACCGATGCAAAAAAACCTCCATTCGTAGGCACAGGAACCGGTGTTGCGAAGTTAAATTTAAAGGGCATAATCAGCGGAAGGGAGAATGCCAATGCCGGATTACCGCAGTAGGAAACGCCCGCAGTATTTGTAGTGGCAGCAATGTTGGCCAAATTTACACTGGTTGAGCCCAAAAGACTTCCCGGCTGCGTGTTCGCGTTGCTGCCACTGTATATATTCATGCTGACGTTTGAGCTACCATCGGTTCCGAAATTACCATACTGAAAAAACAAAACAATTACTCCTGTAACCACAGGATTGCTGGCACCGCTGTACTTTGTTGCACTGATAAATTCAGCCTTCTCCAAATCTCCCCAACAATTGGTACCTGCAATGTACCCTGCTTTGCCCGAACCCTGAGGACAAAAGGTTTCGGAAACAGAAGCGGTAGCCCTGCGGAACGCATTTAAAGAATCGGTAATACCAAAATTACTTATCGTGTCGGAACAGGCCACCGGCGTGCTGCCGCCACAAAGTGTAGCCGAACTTGCGGTTAATTGAGTTCTGAATTGTCCGTTAGCCATGGCCGTTTGAATGCGTAGGCGCTGATCAGGCGTAAACATATACAAACAGGCATCGTCGCAGTAATCCATAAAATTCATAAAAAGATCGCCGTTTGGTCCGTTAGAGCAGGAAATAGTCGGGTAAATAGGGCAACCCGTATTGGCACCTTGTTGGGTTGGTGTATCGTTACAAAAATCGGTGGCACAGGTTCCGTCTCCCCAAATATGCCTTAAGCCTACCCAATGACCAACTTCATGCGTAAGGGTTCTTCCTTTATCAAAAGGAAATTGAACACTTCCGGTATTACCAATTGCTCTTGACCAACACCACACGCCATCGCTTGTGGCTGTACCCAAACCGCTGGTAAGTCCTGAAAGTCCGGTACCGCTTGGAAATGTAGCATAACCAAGCAATCCCACACTTGAGTTCACATCGCTGATCCAAATATTCAGGTAGCGTGAAGGATCCCAAATGGTTGCAGGTTTGACCGTATTGTTAAAGTAGGTTTGAAATCCGTTTGAACTTGTAAAACTCGTAGGATTGGACCATCCGTTAGATGTGTAATTCACTCGGTCTATACCTTTCTGTGGGAGCGTATTTCCGGTTGGGTCTTTTTCTGCCAAACAAAAGGTGATGTTGCAGTTCGCAATAAGAGAAGGTGAAAAATTGGTGTTTGAAAAATTGCTGACGTTAAATCCTGTACCCGCAAAGTCCGCATTAAGAATGGGTATTTGCGAATTGATCTGGGCCTGAGAAACGTTTGGAAATGTGCCTTCATTCTGTCCGCCATGAATGATATGAAACACCACAGGAATTACGTAGTCTGCGGAAGATGTTTTATAATCCGGATTTGTGGCTTTATACTCTTCCACCTTTTGATTAAACCAAACATCCCAGGCTTCCGGCGGAGCTTCTGTTCCGCAGCGCTTATAGTTTTGGCCCGGGTTTTGAGCAGACACTGAATAAAAAATGAAGAAAAATAAGGAGAATAAAAATGGCTTCATGAGGTTAAGATTTAAAATTCATTAAGTGAATTTACGAATAATACCATTGCCTTAATTAGAATATATATTAACTCTAATCCACAATTTTGCCCGGATTCAGAATTCCCTTCGGATCAAACACGCTCTTAATTTGTTTCATTAACATCAAATGCTGCTTACTGAACATAATTGGCATATAAGGCTTTTGTACCAATCCTATACCATGCTCGCCGCTGATCGTGCCGCCGAGTTTTTTGCACAATTGAAAAATTTCGGTAATTCCTTTTGGCAAATCCTCTTCCCAGACTTTATCACTCAAATCGCCTTTTATGATGTTCACGTGGAGGTTGCCATCTCCGGCATGCCCATAACAAACCGACAAAAAGCCATATTTTTTTCCAATTTGTTTAACGCCATTTAATAATACAGGTAATTCTGCTCTGGGCACTACCGTGTCCTCTTCTTTATAAACACTGTTGCTCTTAACGGCCTCTCCAACTTTTCGGCGTATTTTCCACAGTGCATTTTTTTGCTCAGTACTTTCGGCAAACAATATATCGTCACAACCGTTTTTCTGCATCACGTTTCCGATGCGTTCGCAATCAAGCATCAACACATCAGGATTATTTCCATCCACCTCCACTAAAAGCAGTGCCTGCCAATCCGGTTTAATCTCAAAATTTACCTCTCCTGAATACCGCATGCTCCATTCAATGGCATCTTTTTCCATAAACTCCATGGCACTGGGCACAATCCCTTCCATAAATACTTCACCCACAGCTTTGCAAGCCTGTTCCGCACTTTTAAAGGGAATTAACATCAATAAATCGTGCTTTGGCAATGGAATTAAACGAAAAACAATTTTAGTGATGATGCCCAAGGTTCCCTCACTGCCAATCATAAGGTGGGTGAGGTTATACCCTGTGGAATACTTCAGTGTGTTTGCTCCTGTCCAAATCACTTCCCCATTAGGCAACACCACCTCAAGGTTGAGCACATAATCGCGGGTGGTGCCGTATTTAACGGCCTTTGGGCCACCGCTGCTGTGGGCAATGTTTCCTCCTAAACTGCAACTTCCCCAGCTTGCCGGATCAGGAGGGTAAAATAAGCCATGTTGTTTAACCTCTTCCTGAAAAACATAATTTATCACGCCAGGCTCTACGGTAGCTTGTAAATTCCTGGTGTCGATTTGTAAGATGCGGTTGAATTTTTCCATACTCAAGAGTACACCGCCCCTGATGGGAAGCGCTCCTCCGCTCAACCCTGTGCCGGCACCGCGTGTGGTTAAAGGAATTGACTGTTCGCTGCAAAGTTTAGCAATGGCCGAAACCTGCTCAACAGTTTCAGGTTTAAGCACTACTTCTGCTTTAAACACTAAATCTTCGGTTTCATCCTGGGCGTATTTTTCCAACACCTCATTTTCTACACTCAAATTGTGTTTACCAACTATGGTTTCAAATTTTGATAAGGTTATTGACGATACACTGTTATAATTAATCACTTCCATAAAACAAACCGGTGTTTAAAGTTAGTAAGTTTGGATGCCGACAAACAATGGTTTTGCGGTATTTTAAGTTTTGTTTATCAACATCCATACACACAAACAAATTTACGATGCGAAAGTTGAATTGGTCAACCAGCATCCCGAATCGACTGAAAAAAGCAATTTATATTCTTACGGCTTGCACCCCTGGCACCTGCGGAAAGAAGATGTTATGTGGCAACTGGAACAACTGGCACGCCTCTCAGGAGAAAAAAACTGCCTTGCGATAGGCGAGTGCGGATTGGATAAAACCTGCCCGGTTGATTTTAACCTGCAAACCGAAGTGTTTGAAAGGCATATTTTACTGGCCAACACCATCCGAAAACCACTGATTATTCACTGTGTTAAAGCCTTTAACGAACTCATTAATTGTTTGAACATGAACGATAATGCTGTGCCGGTAATTATTCATGGATTTAACAACAACGAAAACATAGCAAAAACACTTTCTGATCATGGGTATTACTTTTCTTTCGGAAAAGCCTTGCTTTCATACGACTCCAATGCTTCAAAAGTTATTCGAAAAACCGGCAGAAAATACTTGTTTTTGGAAACCGATGACAGCGACCTCTCCATAAAGTACGTTTACAAAAAAGCAGCAGAATTGTTAGGGATTGAAGAAGGAATTTTGCAAGAGCAAATAAAATCTAATTTTGAGCTGCTGTTTAACAGAACATTATGATTACCGACACATCCTGGATGGAACGTACAAAGCTGTTGCTGGGCGATAAAGGTTTGGAAAAACTAAACGCTGCCCATGTGCTCATTGTGGGTTTGGGAGGAGTTGGTTCTTATGCTGCCGAAGCTATTGGCCGCAGCGGCGTTGGAAAAATGACAATAATAGACGGTGATACAGTAGACCCCACCAACCGTAACCGGCAATTGCAGGCCCTTACCAGTACCCATGGCAAAAATAAAGCTGAACTCATGGGTGAACGATTAAAATTAATCAGTCCTGAAATGGATGTGGATGTGATTAATCAGTTCAAAAACCCCGATGACATGAAGGTATTTATGACACAAAAGTTTAGTTATGTAATTGATGCCATTGATAGCATTTCACCTAAACTGTATTTGCTTCAAACTGCCTATTATAATAATCAGCGCATCATCTCCAGCATGGGTGCCGGAGGAAAAATGGACCCTACAAAAATTCAGGTAGTCGACATTTCCGAAACACATACCTGCCCCATGGCTCAATACGTGAGAAAAAGGTTACGGTACATGAACATTTACAAAGGCATTAAATCCGTATTCAGTGTTGAATTACCAGCTAAATTTTCCATCATGCACACCGATGGCAGTAAGTATAAAAAATCAGCGTATGGCACCATTTCCTACTTACCGGCAGCATTTGGACTTGCCTGCGCATCTGTGGTAATTCGCGACCTCGTGGCCTGGAAAGAAGTAAACCCTGGTAAACGCAAATAAAAAACCCGGACGCTGATAGAGCCCGGGTTTTAGCTGAATTGCTGGGGGATTAATTTGACCCTGTAATTTCGTAGAATTTGTTAAACTCCTTAATTGCATTGGTCACCGTTTCCTTATTAAAAGTAAATTTATCAAGGTCGGCCCAAATCACAGGTTGATCCCTCATGTAAGGCTTTAATTCCTTTTTATAAAACTTATTGTTTATCTTTTTTAATTCACGTAAGGCTGCGAATTCGCCCTCGCCCATATTGTCTTGAACGAAATATGCGGCTTCGATTGCAGGCAGTCCATCAATTTTTCCGTTATAAAGGTATTCGTAAAAATTTAGTCTGCCTCTGGCTAACACTTCAACGTAAATTTCTGTACCGGCTTCCATCACCTGAACAAAATGTTTGTTATCAAAACCATAGGCTTTGGCTTTTTTAATACTTACCGGCATTAATTTACCGCCTTTTGCAGGTTGGAATGAAAACACGGAGTAAAACTCAGTAGGATCATCCGGATTATTCCTTACAAAGCCTTTCACAGTATCTCCTTTTGTGGTAACATAATACCCGGGCGAAGTAGTTGGCGCCATTTTAGGCGCTTTTTTTGGTTGCGCTACCATCCAAACGGAGGCAAACGAAATCAGTATTGTGATTACATATTTCATGGTGTTCTTGTTAAGTTATGCTTTTATAATTTGATTAGGTTCAAAAGATGTGCCGCTTTAATTTTACCATCCTCTAAAGATGCTAACAAATGCTAATTTTTTCGGTTTATTTTTTTATTTTTTCTCTAGTACCTCATCAATCATGCCATATTCTTTGGCTTCCTGAGCTATCATCCAGTAATCCCTGTCGCTGTCGGCCCAAACTTTTTCGTAGGGCTGACCACTGTGTTTTGAAATGATATCGTACAATTCTTTTTTCAATTTTTGGATTTCTCTTGCGGTAATTTCGATATCGCTGGCCTGACCTTCGGCGCCGCCTAGTGGTTGATGAATCATAATGCGCGCATGTTTAAGTGCTGTGCGTTTACCTTTGGTTCCGGCACATTGCAAAACAGCCCCCATGCTTGCGGCCATACCGGTACAAATGGTTGCCACATCCGGTTTAATAATTTGCATGGTGTCGTATATTCCAAGGCCGGCATACACACTGCCTCCCGGCGAATTAAGGTAGATTTGAATATCTTTTTTGGCATCCACACTTTCTAAAAAAAGCAACTGAGCCTGCACAATATTGGCCACCTGATCGTTAATGCCGGTACCCAAAAAAATAATCCTGTCCATCATCAATCGCGAAAACACATCCATTTGTGCTACGTTTAGAGAACGTTCCTCAATGATATACGGTGTTAATGAGGAATGTATGGCTGAGGTGTATCTGTCGTAGGTTAAACTGTTAATGCCTGCATGTTTTGTGGCGTATTTTCTGAATTCGTTGTTATCAAACATAATTATTCAAGTTTTGAGTGAATTGGTTTATTGCTATTCAAATTACGTGCAATTTAACGATAAATGCGAATTTGTCACACAAATTTGGATGGTTTTGTGCTTAACGATTCTCTTCATTAACCGCCAAGTGTTATTAAATAATCTGATAATGAATAAATTAAAGCCCAATAGAACATAAATTGCAGCCATGCAATGAGCCAAGATCAGTTTTGCATATTGAACGGTCACCTCATTAGTGTATACGAGCCCAGCGTTCCATTCACTAACCGCGCCTTCCGCTATGGCGATGCCCTTTTCGAGAGCATTCGCGTGTGCAACAACAAAATCATGTTTTTAAAGGACCATCTTACCCGTTTAAAATTGGGTATGACCGTCTTGCGCATGAATCTTCCTGCAGACTTTATCAGTGAAAATTTGGCAGAACTCATCTCGGGCTTATTGAAGAAAAACGAACATTTGCCCAATGCCAGAATTCGGCTAACCGTTTTCAGAAATGGCGCAGGGTATTATGCCCCTGAAAGTAACGACATTTCATTTTTAATTGAAAGCACCCCAATGCAGAGCCCTTATGAATTAAACCAGAAAGGCCTGTGGGTAGATATTTATGCTGATATTAAAAAATCCATCAACAAACTCTCCAACATAAAAAGTGCCAATGCCTTGTTATATGTGATGGCCGGGGTTGCGAAACAAAGCATGAAACTCGACGAGTGTTTGCTAATTAATGAAAATGGCACCATTTGCGAAGCCATCAGTTCAAATGTATTTGTGGTAAAAAACGGCACCTTGTTTACCTCGCCTCTCACCGAAGGTTGTGTGGCCGGCGTTATGCGAAAACAAATCATGCACTTGGCCACCGAAAACAAAATTCTCACTTTTGAGAGTCCGCTCACTATGTATACACTTTTAAACGGGGATGAAGTATTTTTAACCAACAGCATACATGGTGTTCAATGGGTAGGGCAATACAAGGATAGGTTTTATACCAACAAACTTTCACTCTTTTTTCACGAAAAACTTCTCTCTTTAGTGAAATAACTCAAGGGCCCTTACATGGCATTCAGCACTGCACTCAATTGCCCGGTGAGGGCTTTTCTGCTGAATTTTTGGATAAGTTGAGGGTTGCTTTTTATTTCAGGTGATTGAAAAAGTTGAAGCAATGCCGCTTTTAATTTAGCCTCATTATCAAAGCCTGAAATAAAACCACAGTGTGTTTCATTAATAATCGTTGCCAATTCTCCATCCTCAGGACCTATCGCCAATACGGGAGTTCCTGAGGCCATGTATTCAAAAAATTTACCGGTAAGAATGCCCTTGGCGTTGTTGGTGTTGTTAACCAATAACAACAATACTTTTGACTTTTGCTGTTCACTGATAACCTCATTGTGTGGCAGGTATTCGATGTATTTCACATAAGGGCTTAACCGGTGTACAGTCAATTGTTCTTTCACAAACACATCCACTTTGCCAACAAGTTTAATTTCCAATTTTGAACGGAAGTCGGCGCTTTCCTGAATTAATTTACTCAATACCTTCCATAATACTTCCGGATTTCTATCCTTTACCAAAGTGCCTATATGCGCCAGTGTAAATGCAGTATCCTTTTTTTGTGCGGTGTTTATAAGATCGGCATCATCATAGCCGTTTGTTATCACTTTAAATTTGTTCATATCCAATCCTCCGGAGGCTTCATAAATGGCCTTAAATTCCTCGCTCATGTGATTTCCTATACTCAATACAATATCGGCGGATTTTAGCACTGCCAACTCCAAACGTTTGTGCTTTCTGTCAGAACTTTTGCTTAGCATCAGTTTGGGATAAAAATCAATATTAGTCCAGGGGTCTCTGAAATCTGCCACCCACTTAATGGTGTTGAACGTTTGTTTTAACTCCAGCGCAATCAAATGCATGCTGTGCGGTGGCCCGCTGCTGATAACATGGCTGATGTTGTTATTTCTGATGTAGGCCTTAAGAAATTTAGCACTCGGACGAATCCAGAACACCCTTGCATCAGGAATAAAAAAATTGCCCCGAACCCAAATGCTGATTTTTTCGGTAAGACCGGGTTGTTTATTTTCATTAAGAAAAGAAGCGTTGATTTTTTCATTCTTTTTTCTGCCACTCAGCCATTTATAAATCCGATAAGGCTCCCAAATGGGCCGTTTTATGACTTCAATGCCCTCAGGCACATCCTTTAGCAGACTATTATCGACAACCGGCATTTCACCATTTTCGGCTGTATAAACAATTGGTTCCCACCCAAAATCGCGAAGGTATTTTACAAATTTGAGCCAGCGTTGCACGCCCGCTCCCCCTGCAGGAGGCCAATAATATGTGAGTATCAGTACTTTTTTCAAACTTAAATTCTAATTAAATCCCAATCTTTCTTTTTAAGGCCGGGCAGGTAAAATCATCTTAAAATAATTGATAAATTTAAACTTTCTACACGCATTCACTCTTTCAAAGATATAATTATGCTGTTATCAATAATCATTCCTGCCTATAACGAAGAAAAGACCATACATCTGATTCTCAATAAAATTAAAAGCACCACGCTGGTTGCCGGGTTTCAAAAAGAAATTATTGTGGTGAACGATTGCTCGAGAGACAACACCGCACAGGTGCTTCAGGATTACATAGCGGCCAATCCGGAAATGAACATGCGCCTGATACAACATGAAATCAATAAAGGCAAAGGGGCTGCGCTGCACACGGGCATTAAAGAGGCCGGTGGCGATTACATTGTTATTCAGGATGCTGATCTTGAATATGATCCTGAGGAATTTAATTTGTTACTGAAACCCGTTCTAGTGGATAAAGCGGATGTTGTGTATGGCAGTCGTTTTATGGGCAGTCAGCCCCACCGCATTTTGTTTTTCTGGCATTCGATAGGCAACAAGGTGCTCACCTTCATGAGCAATATGTTTACCAATTTGAACCTAACCGACATGGAAACCTGTTACAAATTATTCCGTGCAGGGGTAATTAAAAACATTGAACTTAAGGAAACACGCTTTGGTTTTGAGCCCGAAGTAACTGCCAAAATCGCCAGAATTCCCAACATCAAGATATACGAAGTGGGCATTTCCTACTATGGACGGACCTACGAAGAGGGTAAAAAAATAGGCTGGAAAGATGGTTTCAGAGCCATTTATTGTATTTTGAAATACGGTTTATTCAGGGCCTGATTTTGTTAAATCCCTGGCATTAGAAGATTCTGAAACCAGAAGTGAACAGAAATTTGCTGAATCTGCAATAAGTTGTATCTTTGGTTATTATTTAACACAAAGAATTACATCCTAAAATACCACCTCCCGCTAGAATTTTTCTCTGTTCTTCTTTAGCTAAACTCTTTTTGAACACCGGAATACGAAACAGCAGGATCTGTACAAAGGAAAATTATTGTTGTTATAATTGACCTGACGGGAATAACCCCTTTTTTCTCGACAGGTTAGTAATTAAACAAAAAGGGAAAAAACACAATACAAATGGAAAAAGGAACTGTAAAATTTTTCAATCAAACCAAAGGTTTTGGTTTTATCAAAGTTGAAGGAAGCGGAAACGAAGTATTCGTTCATGTTTCCGGACTTAAAGATGAAATCCGCGAAAACGACCAGGTTGTTTTTGAAATCCAGGAAGGAAAAAAAGGCCTTAACGCGGTGAACGTGAAATTGGCTTAATTCCATTCTGATTTGCTCCTTGCCTTAGAATCTTAAACAAAAATTACGATCCCTTAAGCATACAGCAAATAGAATTAAAAAACCCGTTCCGAAAGCTTTCGGGACGGGTTTTTACATTTTAAACAGTCATAATTTCCTTTTCCTTTTGTTCCAGATGTTTGTCCACCTTGGCCACATGCGTATCGGTAAGGGTTTGTATTTTTGCCTCGGTGTCTTTGGCGATATCTTCCGGAAGTCCATCCTTCAATAATTTTTTTACCTGCTCCATCGATTCTTTTCGCACATTTCTAATGCCCACTTTTGCATCTTCACCGAGTGATCTGGCAGTTTTAGTCAAATCCCTTCGCCTCTCTTCGGTGAGTGGTGGCACAACAATTCTAATAATCACGCCATCATTTTGTGGATTAAGTCCAAGGTTGGCCATTTGTATCGCTTTTTCAATTGGCGTTAACATCGATTTTTCCCAGGGCTGTACGATTAGCGTGCGTGCATCCTGACTGTTTACACTGGCCGTATTACTGATGGGCACTTTGCTGCCATAGTAATCTACCATTACATTTTCCAGCATTACCGGATTGGCTTTCCCGGCCCTCACTTTTTGCAGTTCCAGTTCAAGATGCTGGATGGCTTTTTCCATTTGGTTTTTGCTTGAATCTAATATTGATTTAACGTCGGTCATAGGTTTTTAGTAAATTGAAATGTGTTGTTTCAGGCGTTTACTTTGATTTTAAACAACTCGGTGAGTTTATTCACCACAAAATCTATTTCTTCCATGGTATTGTATTTTGAAAAACTGAACCTCACCGAGGGGCGCGTCATATCGGCACCAATGCCTTTAAGCACGTGGCTTCCCTGATTACTTCCACTGCTGCAGGCACTTCCCCCACTGGCGGCAATGCCAGCTATGTCAAGATTAAACAACAACATTTCTGCATCGGGGTGATGAGGAAAACTGCAGTTTAAGACTGTGTAAAGTGATTTATCAGCTGCAGTTTCACCATTAAACTTTATGCCGGGAATATTTTTTTCCAGACTTGATTTCATGTGTTGTTTCAGCGACTGAATGTGTTTTTGATGCTCATCCATGTGCAGGTAGCATAGTTCAAGCGCCTTGGCTAAGCCAACAATACCGGCTACATTTTCAGTGCCACCGCGCATGTTTCGTTCCTGTGAACCGCCATAAATAAAAGGAGCTATTTTTATTGCATTGCTGATGTATAGAAATCCAACACCTTTTGGTCCATGAAATTTGTGTGCGGCGCAAGTTGCAAAATGAACCTTCATTGCTTTCAAATCAATTGGATAATGCCCCATGGTTTGAACTGTATCGCTGTGAAAAATGGCACCATACTTCTCGCACAATTCGCCTACGGCAGAAACAGGCAACAAGGTTCCTAATTCGTTGTTTGCATGCATTAATGATACCAGGCTCTTTTCATTGGACCGGAGCAGTTCTTCGAGGTGGCCTAAATCAACATTGCCCTTTGCATCCACTTTTACCCAACTCACTTTCACTTTTCCCTGATCTTGCAGTATTTTTAAGGTATGCTCAACGGCATGATGTTCAATTTCAGTTGAAATGGCATGTTTTATACCGTGCGTCTCAATGCTTCTGACAATGGCCATATTATCGGCTTCGGTTCCTCCTGAAGTAAAAAAAATCTCAGCAGGCGTAACATTCAAAAGTTTTGCAATGGTTTTTCTGGAATTTTCAATAGCAGAACGGGTCTTGCGCCCAAAAGAATGTATGGAAGATGGGTTACCATAATCCAACTCCAGTGAAGGCAGCATAGCATTCAAAACCTCCTTATCCAGGGGTGTAGTTGCTGCATTGTCAAGGTATACTTTCATTTTATTCGAATAGCCTTCAATTAGGCGAAGGAATCTGCCGCAAATTTAACAATTCCTCAGAACACAAACCAAAAGGCCAAAACACAATGGTTTTGGCCTTAATTTATGAGACAGGATTATTGTTGAATCAATTGCCTTGATAGCGTTTGCCCCTTACTTTCAATGGTAATGATGTAAATACCCTTTGCATACCTTTCCATATCAAACTCGTGAATGCCCACAGCTGCTTCTTTGGTGAACATCAATTCACCAAGAAGATTATAAACACTCACTTTAGAGTTATCTGGCAGTTCAACATAAAATTTGCCGGCATGGGGATTAGGAAAAATGCGGATGGATGATGAAGCAAGAGTAGATTCTGAAAGTGTTACACAATCTGATACACTGAGGGTAATGACAGAGGTATTTGAACAATTGTTCGCATCCGTTCCTTGTACAGAGTAGGTTGTTGTAATACTAGGTGTCACAAAAATCACGCTACCCGTTTGTTGATTACTCCATGTATAATTCACAGCCCCGGTTACATTTAACTCTGCTCCTTCATTTACACAAATAATGGATGGGCTTGCGCTAACTTGCAAAATGGGCAGTGGATTAACAGTGATGGTAACATCTGTTGAATCACTGCAGGAGCCACTTGAGCCAACAACGGAATAACTGGTAGTTACAGTTGGTGTTAAAGAAATGGTATTGCTTATTGTTCCGTTGCTCCAGGTATAAGTTGATGCTCCATTAGCAATAAGATTGGTTGATTCGCCCTCACAAATGGTGGTGTTGCCGGAAACTGTCACCGTGAGTGTATTAACCACGCTAACTGTAGCAATTGCCGGGTTGGCCGATACGCATCCATTGGCATCAGAACCAATAACAGAATAGGTGCTGGTGTTGGCAGGGAATACAGTAGCCGAACCACTGGAGAAGGTATAACTGAGCGCTCCTGTAGGGGATAAAACATAGGAATTTCCCGGACAGATGATTCCATCAGAAATCGAGACCGTAGGCAATGGTAATGCATTAATTGCAAAGGAAGTTACTTTGGAGCAACCGTTTGCTGCTACCCCAACAACACTGTAGTTAGTTGATGCAGTTGGTGAAACAACAACCAGTGAGCCAGAGGCACCGGTACTCCATGAATACGCCTGGGCTCCGCTGGCGGTTAAACTGGTGCTGCTACCGGAACACACGTTGTTGGTGCCACTGATTAAAACATTGGGTAAGGCCACAACACTTACCTGAGAAACACCCGGGATTGGCGACACACAACCAATTGAACTTGTGCCGGTAACGGAATAAGATGTATTCACCACAGGGCTAACCGTGTTTGTTCCGTTAAAAAAGGTATAGGTTACCGCACCACTTGGCGTCATGGTGAATACGTTTCCTGCACAAATGGAACCACTGTTTACAGTAATAGTAGGGGCCGGTGCAACACTCACGTTGGCAACCGCAGTATTACTTGATAAACAGCCAAATGCACTAGTTCCAATGACTGTATAGAATGTAGATGTTAATGGCGTTACAATGTTAGTTCCGCTTGAGTAAGTATAGGTTTGGGCTCCGGCTGGCACCATGGTGAAGTTTCTTGTAGCACAAATACTGCCACTGTTTACAGTAATAAACGGACGCGGAAATACCGTTATGGTTGTTACTGCAGTATTAGAAGACAAACAGCCTAAAGAACTGGTTCCGGTAACTGAATACGTTGTAGTGACTGAAGGTGAAACCACCGGGGATCCACTTGAAAAAGTATAAGTGGATGCTCCGTTAGGAATTAATGTAAAACTGCTTGTGTTGCAAATTGTACCATTGTTCACCGTAATAAAAGGAAGTGGCAAGGCTGTCACAGTTGAAATAGCGGGCGCAGCGGAAAGGCAACCCAGAGAGCTGGTTCCTGTAACCGAATACGTGGTAGTAACCGTTGGACTAACCAAATTAGATCCACCGGAATAGCTATACGTGTTGGCTCCTGAAGGCAATAAAGTAAAGGTAACCCCTGCACAGGTTGTGCCGCTGTTCACCGTAATCACCGGCAAAGGATTAACAGAAACACTTGAAATGGCCGGACTTGAAGAAACGCAACCAAGTGAATTTGTACCGGTAACCGAATACGTCGTGTTAACAAGAGGAGAAACTGTATTACTGCCCCCAGAATAGGTATAGGTGAGTGCACCTGATGGTGTAATGGTAAAAATGCTATTCAGGCAAATAGCCCCACTATTCACAGAAATAACAGGACGCGCATTCACAATAACTGTGGAGATTGCAGGGGCAGCAGAAACACAACCGTTTACATCGGTGCCGGTGACAGAATACGATGTAGTAACAGTAGGATTTACAATTGCAGAACCACCGGAATAGGTATAGGTGAGTGCGCCGCTTGGGTTTAATGTGAACGAATTACCTGTGCAGATGCTGCCACTATTTACTGTAAGAATTGGTAAATTATTTACAGTTACAAAAGAAATTGCAGGCGTTCCAGAAACGCACCCGAGAGAACTGGTGCCGATAACATTATAAAAGGTTGTTGAAGAGGGCGAAACCACATTAGAACCACCCGAATAGGTGTATGTGCTCGCGCCACTTGGCACAATGGTAAATGAAGCTCCGTTACAAATTGTTCCACTGTTTACAGTAATCACCGGCAATGGGTTAACTGTAACATTTGATAAGGCTGGAACAGATGATACACAGCCCAAGGAACTGGTACCAGTAACCGAATAAGTTGTATTTACTGTGGGGCTTACGATGCTGCTGCCGCCGGAGAAAGTATAGGTAACCGCTCCGGATGGAGTCATAACAAAAGATGTCCCGCTGCAGATGGCACCACTGTTCACAGTAATAACCGGAAGAGACTGAACTGTAACATTGGATATAGCAGGTGAAGCAGACACACAACCGTTTCCATCAGTTCCGATTATTGAATACACTGTAGTTGTTAATGGGCTAACAATCTGTGAACCTCCGGAATACGTGTAAGTTAATGCACCACTTGGATTTAAAGTGAATGAATTGCCGGAACAGATGCTGCCGCTGTTGACAGAAAGCACCGGTAAACTGTTCACGGTAACGGATGAAACCGCTGCTGAAGCGGAAACACAGCCAAACGCGCTGGTTCCGGTAACAGAATAGTTTATGTTCACGGTTGGGCTTACCACGTTAGACCCTCCTGAATACGTATAGGTGCTGGCTCCACTTGGTACAATTGTAAAACTTGATCCGTTGCAGATAGCGCCGCTATTAACGGAAATCACCGGCAAACTATTCACCGTAACATTTGATATGGCGGGAACAGCAGAAATACAACCCAATGCATCTGTACCGGTTACAGAATAGCTCGAGTTTACAAGCGGACTCACAACGTTAGTTCCACTCGAAAAAGTATAGGTAAGTGCTCCTGTTGGTACCATTGTAAATGAAGCCCCGCTGCAAATGGCGCCGCTGTTAACAGCGATTATCGGAAGCGCATTTACTGTGACATCAGAAACAGCCGGAATTACCGAAACGCAGCCATTTGTGCCGGTTCCAACAACAGAGTAACTTGTTGTAACCGTTGGAGAGACAATATTCGATCCTGATGAAAAGGTATACGAGGCGGCACCAGAAGGATTAATGGTAAAGGAATTTCCGGAACAAATGCTTCCGCTGTTTACAGAAATTATTGGTAAAGCAATTACTGTAACATTTGATACGGCCGCTGCTGAGGACACACAACCCTCTGAACTTGTGCCGGTGACAGAATACGATGTGGTTGTTGTAGGAGAAACAATTGCGCTGCCGCTTGAGAACGTATAGGTTGAAGCCCCGCCCGGATTCATGGTAAAGGCCTGTCCCGAACACACTGTACCACTGTTAACCGAAATAACCGGCAAGGGGTTCACAGTTATGTTGGAAACGGCAGACACCAGTGATACACATCCGTTTGATCCCGTTCCACTTACAGAATACGACGTGTTTGTTGTTGGTGAAACTACAGAGGATCCCCCCGAATAAGTATAACTTACACCACCTGAAGGAACAAGGGTAAATGACTGACCATTACAAATTGCACCACTGTTTACTGATATGGAAGGAGCCGCAAGGAGGGTTACAGTTTTTGCAGATGCAGGACTGCTTCCACACAAATTTGACGCGGTTACCGAAACGCCATAAACTCCGCCACTTACACCTGCAAAATTAACATTTACAATGTTTGTGGTTGCACCGCTGATAACGGAAGCACCGGCGGGAAAAGTCCAAGCATAAGCCGTTGCTCCCGCCACCGCCGGAACTCCAAAGGTTTGAACACCTGGGTTACCTTGGCACATGGAATTGAATGAGCTGCTCACTGCTCCCGGTGTAACCGGCACCCTACACACTTCTATAAGCTGAGTGTACAAAGGGGAATTTCCGGTAGCTATACCGAAATCGAGTTTTTTGGTGTACACATTGCCGGTAATGTCGTATTCAAAAAGTACGCCCAAACCATTCGTCCCTCCAGCTTGTGTTAAACCGTAAAGTTTACCATTTGCAGCTTTCCTTAAACTTCCTCTTGGTGTTTGCCCATTCGCAGAAGAAAAATCAAACAATTTGCTATAGGTGTTGTTTGAAGGATCAAACTCAAATAAAACACCAACCGAATTAGTACCTCCTGCACTGGTAAGCCCATACATTTTTCCGTTGCTTGCCTGAACAAGAGCTCCTTCAGGTTGGGCACCACCGGCAGACGTAAAATCAACAACTTTTGAATAGGTATTGGTGCCGATAACGTATTCAAACAATGCACCCAAGCCATTGGCGCCGCCATTTCTGGTTACACCATACAATTTACCGTTTGTAGCTTCAATCAGGGTTCCAAACGGATTGGAACCAATTGCAGCACTCAAATCCACCCGTTTAGTATAAATATTATTGACGTAATCGTATTCAAACAAAACACCTACACTATTCACTCCGCCGAGATTGGTTAGCCCGTACATTTTTCCGTTTGAAGCCAGACAAAGCGATCCGTATGGCTGACTGCCGTTTGCGGCAGTGAGGTCAATCTTTTTAGTGTAAGCATTCAGCGAATAATCGTATTCAAAAATAGTTCCCAAACTAGAGGCCCCTCCCAAACGTGTCATGCCGTAAAGTTTTCCATTAGGCGCCTGGATTAAGCCCCCACTGGGTTGCGACCCATTGGCTGCTGTAAGATCAATTTTTTTTGTGTAGGTACTTAAACCCATGTCGTATTCAAAAATCCATGTCGTATTCAAAAATAACTCCGGCCGTTGCAGTTCCTCCCGCCGAGGTCATGCCATATAATTTGTCGTTTGCCGCATGAAGTAAAGAACCGTTTGGAAACCCTCCATTGGAAGAATTGAAATCAAATTCTTTGCTAAAAGTGCTGAGAGAAATATTGTATTCGTATAAAACACCCACGCTTTGTGTTCCTCCAGCAGATGTGACTCCATATAAAAGTCCATTCGTAGATTGCATAACAGCACCTAAGGGTAGAGTGCCGTTGGCGCTAGAAAAATCGACAAGTTTTGTGAGAGTATTGCCCGTTATATCAAATTCATATAAAGTTCCCAAATTGTTGGCGCCTCCAATTCTTGCTGTGCCGTATAACTTACCATTACTTGCTTGTATGAGCCCCGCTTGAGGATTAGCACCGGAAACACTTCCAACAAAAGCAGCTAACAATGAATATGAATTAGTAGTTGGGTTAATCCCGAAAATTGCCCCAGCATTCGCAGTACTACCTCCAGTGGCCGTTATCCCGAATAAATTACCATTTGTTGCTTCAAGTAATGAGCCAAAAGACTGGCCTCCTGTAACAGCTGAGGTAAAATTTACAATTACACTGTAAGTGCTGGTTGAAATATTGTATTCGTAAATCACGCCATTGTTTGAACTACCCCCATTTATAGTTGTACCATAAAGCTTACCGTTGCTTGCCTGAATAGGAGCAGCTTGGGGCAGAGAGCCTGTAGCCGAAATAAAGTTAGTCATCACTGAATATGTGCTGTTCGACAAATTGTACTCAAAAAGGGTTCCGACATTATTTGCTCCGCCAGTCCTATTTACTCCATACAATCTACCGTTGCTTGCTTCTATTACTGACCCAAAAGGCTGTTGTCCTGTAGCAATTGCCATGTCAAATAATTTCGTGTAGGTACTTGTAGCAAGATTATATTCAAATAAAACACCCGCATTATTGGCACCGCCTAACTGAGCCATACCGTATAATTTACCATTGGAAGCCTGTATGACGGAAGATTGTGGATTGGAGCCTTTTGTAGTGCCATCAAAATCAACAAGAACTGAATAAGAATTATTCGCTGGGTTGTACTCAAAAAGTGTGCCTAAATTGTTGATTCCTCCTAAACGGGTTGTGCCATAAAGTTTTCCATTGGTAGCCTGACATAGCTTGACGTACTGCGGCGCATTTCCAGGATAGCCTTGAAAATTGTACTGAGATGAAATGGCTGTGCTTCCGGTATTTATGCTGAACAAGGAACCAAGCCCATCCCCGCCGTTTGCGGTGAGCCCCCAAAGAGCAGGACTTTGTGCTTTAAAAGGTTGAATGACCAAAAAGCATAAGGCAAAAAAGACGGACAGAGTATTAATTTTTTTCATAACTTTTTGATTAATATTGTTCCTTTAAAGTTACAAAAATTACGGTAATCACAAAATGACTTTAATCATTTAAAATCTGAGAAGAAAATAAATTCAGTAAGGGATAAAGCTTAACCTACTATTCCCTTGATTTCATTGATTATT
>JALOMJ010000206.1 GCA_025455485.1 Bacteroidia bacterium
GAATTGTTTTCTGTAGCAGATTCATGAGCCTGATCGTGTTCGGCATTGCCACAATTTGTTAAACACAACACAGAGGCAATTGGAAGAATGTAAAAGAGTTTTTTCATAACAAAATTAATATGGGCAAATGTATAAGATTTTTTGAATTAAGCCTTTTTTCTTCCACTTAATCAACGAGATGGATGTGTTAAACTAAAGTTACGCAATAGGTGGTTTTGGAACCACCATGCAGGTAAAGCGGCAGGTACAGAGTAATTCATCTTTTTGGTTACGAATTTCAATGGCCCATACCTTTAATTTGCCCTCGGATTTAATTGGCCAACAGCGTGCCATCACAATACCTGAATTGGCCGATTTCAGGTGCGAAGCATTAATTTCAACCCCCACGCCAATAAATATTTCACGGTTTATACAGCACCAGGTGGCCACCGAACCAATGGTTTCGGCTAAGGCAACAGAAGCCCCGCCATGCAAAAGACCAAATGGCTGTTTGGTGTTAGAATTAACAGGCATGCTGGCCACAAGGTAATTCTCCCCTATTTCCGTAAACTTTATGCCAAGATAGTCTCCCATGCTGCCCTTGTTTAAGGAATTAAGCATATCCAGAGTAATTGTTCCTTCCCAAATGGTGTTCATAAACAAATTGGCCTTTTAGCGGTTAAATTTATGTTATTAATCGCACATTGTACGCTATGCTGTTTCTTGTACCACTATTCAAAAACTTTCTGAAAGGAAAAACACCAAATAGTATACACCAACAAACCATAAAAACACTTTCAGGAAAACCAATTTCATTGGGCGACTTCAAAGGTAAAAAACTACTGATTGTTAATACCGCCAGTAAATGTGGTTTCACGCCGCAATACAAAGCGCTTCAAACCCTGCACGACAGATTTTCAGAAAAAGGATTGGTAATTCTTGCTTTTCCCTGCAATGATTTTGGCAATCAGGAGCCCGGCAATGAAAAAAACATTTCGGAGTTTTGTGAAGTGAACTTCGGACTCTCATTTCCTTTGATGGAAAAACTGCACGTTAAAGGGCCTGATCAACACAGTCTTTACAAATGGCTTTGTACCAAAAAACGAAATGGTGTGCTTAGTTCACGTGTGGTTTGGAATTTTCAAAAATACCTGATTGATGAACGTGGTTTTTTGGTAGACGTTTTGGCCCCTTGGAAGAGTCCCTTAGACAAAGCTATTGTAAAGTGGCTAAGTTCATAAAAGGCCGATGAAGTTCAGACTTCATCAAAATACACCTTCAATTGCACCTGAGATTTTACAAAATCAATCTTTCCTGTTTTTACCCGCTTAACGCTTATACCCAAGCGCTGCTTAAGATCTTGAAGTAATTCCTGATCCTTACCGGGTAAAATCAAATCAAGTTTTTCATAGTTTACCATCATTACGCCCTCACGTTTAAAAAACACGTTTTTTTCAAAAATATAGGTCACCAAAAGAAGCATAGTATTGGTTGCGGCAATAAACAGGAATTCGTAAACGTCGGGAGTGTTTTTTAATTTGGTTACTGCAGAAATTAGTCCAATGGCAATTACCAGGAAAAGATAGGTCATATCCTTAATGCTTAAATCCTCTGTGCGGTACCTTAACATGCTGAACACGGCAAACAATCCGAAAGCTGCGCCCAAACTCATTTCGATACGGTTGAGTAAGAAACATATAAAAAAAATGATCAGGTTAAAAATAAAAAAAGTAAAAAACAGATCGTTGTGTTTGTACTTGGGGTAGTAAATAAAACGCAGTAAAACCAGCACAGTAATAAAATCAAGAAACAGCCGCCACCCCAATTTATAAAGGGTTTTTAAGAATTCGTAGTGATCAGAGCCTGCAACAGTTTCTATTCCGGCTTGCAGTGTTGTCATTTCCTATAGATTTAGTGGTAGTTTTTGGTACTTCTCAACACAAAGCCTTGTCGCCTTCGGGCTTTTGCTTTATTATGATATGTAATTAGTGTTTTTCGAGTTTACTGGTATGGCGACTATAAACAAAATAAATAAGTAAGCCCAAAACCATCCAAACAGCAGCTGAAATCAAGGTGAATTTGTCTAAGGCTATTATCATGAACGAACACACCAGAATGCCCAAGATAGGAACCAGAGGCACAAGTGGGGTTTTAAACGGACGAGGAATCTCAGGGTTGTTTCTGCGCATCACCCAAATGCCTGCGCAAACAATAACGAAAGCGAATAAGGTACCAAAAGAAGTAAGATCACCCGCCACGCTGCCCGGAACGAAAGCCGCGAAAATACCCACAAACAAAAACAAAATCATGTTGGATTTGTAAGGGGTTTTGTATTTTGGATGCAGGTGTGAAAATACATTGGGTAAAAGTCCATCTTTTGACATCGAAAAAAACACACGGGATTGTCCCATCAGCATTACCAAAATAACCGAAGAAAACCCTGCAAGAATGGCTATGGTAACACTTGTAGCCAACCAGCCGTAGCCCACCATGTATTTTTGAATGGCGTAAGATACGGAGGCTTCTTTTCCTGCTGCGCCATACTCACTCCAATGGGTAACACCAGTAAGTACGTGCGAGAAAAGAATATACAAAATGGTACACACCACCAGTGAACCTAAAATTCCTATGGGCATATCCCGCTTTGGGTTCTTTGCTTCCTGGGCAGCTGTAGAAACAGCATCAAAGCCTATAAAAGCAAAAAATACAATGGCTGCACCACCCAGAATACCGCCATAACCCCAGGTAAATATGCCTTCATGACCGGGGGTGCCTTGCGGAATTAAATAAGGTGTGTGATTTTCAGGCTTAATGAATTGCCAACCAATAACAATAAACACCAACACAATGGCTACCTTAATAAAAACAATTATGCCATTCACCACAGCCGACTCCTGCGTGCCTTTTATCAGCAACAAAGACAAAACCAAAAGAATAACCAAAGCCGGTAAATTCATCACGCCCTGAAAGGTGGTAACCATGCTTTGCAGGTTAGGAGCTAATGCCAGATGCTGTTCATCGGATAAAACCAAAATCCCATTCTTTGCGTTTTGAACCAGGTCAGCCGGAAAGGCCGCGAGGGCATCGCCAACCACGCGATAACTTTTTTCGAAGGGAGAATGGCACCATTCATAGGGGATGGCTCCACCCAATAAATTGTTTAAGTATTCACTCCAGGCAATAGATACCGTGGCTGCGCCAAGGGCATATTCCATAATCAGGGCCCAACCAATGATCCAGGCCACCAATTCGCCCAAAGTGGTATAAGCATAGGTATAAGCACTTCC
>JALOMJ010000073.1 GCA_025455485.1 Bacteroidia bacterium
TCCCCGGCATCTTGTTTGCTAACCCACGCTGATTTTATGGCCATTACAATCAGACCAACAATTCCCAGAACGGGAATTAAATAAACAATATTCTCACTCATATAGATTTGATTTATAGGGGGGCAAAGATAATTAATTAATTGTAAAAATGAAATAGATTAATTACCTGAATATCAAACGTTTAATGGAATATTCTGCCTGTACTTCACCAAGTTGCAAAACCCTTTAAAATAAGAATTAACCTGAGTCATACAATTCTGTGGTTTGTAGTAATTAATCCTTCGGGTTGCGGGATGTATATTGTGCCAAAAGTGTAAATTCACCGTGTGCAAAATCTACATTTCGATTTAATAGTGATTGGTGCCGGTCCATCAGGTTACGCGGGTGCTATGCGGGCCATAGATTTTGGAAAACGGGTGCTGTTAATTGAAAAAAAACGGCTTGGGGGGGCAGGCGTTTACGACGGTGTTTTAACTTCAAAAACCCTTTGGGAGCAAGCTATAAAGGTAGCTTCTATACGTGAGCTTTTACCAAATTATGAACCTGATTTTGAAACCATATCCAAAACCGTTAACGAGGCTGTTTTTGAGCGCAAAACCCAAATGACTGTGCATTTGCACTTACTGCAAAAGGAAAAAAACGATCTTTTACTTTATGAAAAAGGAGTGGCCAAACTCCTCGGCAAACACGAAGTTGAGCTCACCAAAGAAGATGGGGAACGAAAAGTGTATACAGGCAATAACATATTGATTGCTACCGGCAGTCACCCAAGAGTACCCGGCAATATTGCGGTAGATGAACAAACCATTGTTACCAGCGATGGTATAAAAAATTTTAAATCCTTTCCCAAAAGCATGGTGGTGCTGGGAGCAGGGGTTATCGGTTGCGAATTTGCCACCATTTTTTCCACTTTTGGAAAAACCAAAGTTTACCTGATTGACAAAGCTGAACGTATTTTGCCTTTTGAAGACGAGGACGTTGCTGAAATTGTAAAACAAAATCTTGAATCCAACGGAGCGGTAATTCACCATGGCGCCTCTTTGGTTAGAATGGAAATTATCAACGGTGAAGTAGAATACGAACTAAGCTATCAGGACGGCAGAAAAGACATTTTACGGGTAGAAAAAGCCCTTATTTCCATAGGACGTGCAGCCAACATTGAGCAATTAGGCCTTGAAACCGCAGGGGTGAAAATTAACGAAAAAGGAGGGATATGGGATGAAGATACACAAACCAACATCAGTAACATTTATGCTGCAGGTGATGTTACCACAGAAATGGCCCTGGTTAATGTTGGAGAAAGGGAAGCCAGACACGCTGTGGTGCGCATGTTTGGTCCGATTGTAAAGCCACTAACCTATAAAAACATAAGCACCATCATGTTTATGAATCCCGAAGTGGCTACGGTTGGCATGAGCGAACAAGAGTGCCGACAAAAAGGAATTGCCCACAAAGTCGTTAAATTGGATTTCAGCACCAATGCCAGAGCTATTGCCATGCGTAAAACCAAAGGCTTTTTCAAAATCATTGTCACCAACGATAACGGTATGCGCATTCTGGGCATGAGGGCCATTGGTGAACACGCCAGCAGCACCATTCAGGCGGTTGCTTACCTTATTCACACCAATCAAGGCATTCGTGAACTGGCCGACATGATGCATCCACACCCAAGCATCATAGAAGGTGTGCAGGAATGCCTGCGTATGTTGCTGAATAAATCGATCTACAAACCTTATGTGTTTAAGGACAAACTGAAATGTTATATTTTTGAAAATGGCGAACAATATGCCGTTAATTCTCTTGTAAGTTAATTCACCTTGTTTGCTTATAAAGCGAATCGGTTAACTTTGCAACATTCATGAAATACCGCGCCCCACTCTTATTATCCATTAGCTTTTCTCTGGCCCTTTTGGTGTTGGTGTTATTTCAGTTGTATTGGATTAATAACGATTTTAAAATAAAAGAAGATCTATTCAGAATTAAAGTAGATGAGGCCCTTAGCAATACCGCAACCAAACTCGAAAAAATTGACCCCCGCGGCAATTACGTCAGAAAAACCACCCGCACACAAGGAATTGCATACGGCACACAAGGCATAAAGAACAACCGTATCGGCATTAGTGTAAAACAAGAGTTTAGTGTTGACAGCAATGGCAAACAAATCAGTCGGTTCACTCAAAAAGACCTCACCAACGATTCTTTGCTTAGCCTCAATCCTTCTACATTAAATTTTTTGTACCATTTTAATAAAAAACAAACCTTAATTCCTGCAGTAAACAACGACGTTCCATCGAACGTAAATGGCAATAGTTTTTTTGATCAAACCATTTCTGAAAACTATTACAACAACATCAATCAAAAAGTTGATACGCTTTTGTTGGACTCTCTCTTACATTTGGAACTACTTAAGCAGAAAATTCGATACAAGTATCTGTTTTTTATAACTACCCTTCACCCCGGGAGCCGCTATTACAGCGACCTTAAAATGGCCGACCGAATGGCGGATTCTTTAAACATTGATTACCATAAAATCAATCTGGCCCCAAGCAATAGCTTTGTGGAACCCGAAATACTCTTTCTGTTTTTTCCAAATCAAGACAAGGATATCTTTAAAGAAATGTGGCCACTGCTGGTTACTTCCATTGTGGTGGTTTTAATTATGGTGTTCTCATTCTACTACATTGTTGCCAATAATCTCAAACAGAAAAAACTTTCTGAAATCAAAAATGATTTTATCAGCAACATGACCCATGAATTCAAAACGCCCATCAGCACCATTTCTTTAGCCAGTGAAATGTTGGGAGACTCCAGCATTGCTCAAACGCCTGATAAACAGCAACGGTATTTAAAAATGATACGTGATGAAAACAAACGCTTAAGTGTTTTGGTAGAAAGTATTTTGCAAACATCCATATTGGATAGAGGAGAATTTAAATTAAAATTAAGCGATGTAGATGTGCATGAAATTATCAATGCCGCCATTAACAACACCCAATTGCTGATTGACCAAAGAAAAGGCAGGGTGAACACCATCCTAAAAGCGCAAAAACATGTGCTGAAAGCCGACCGCGTACACCTGACCAACATTGTGTTTAATTTGATTGACAATGCCATTAAATACACCAAAGAAATTCCTGAGATTACAATTACCACCTACAACACAGCCGAGGGCATTATGATTCAGGTAAAAGACAATGGCATTGGCATATCAAGAGAAAACCAAAGAAAAATATTTGATAAATTTTACCGTGTGCCAACCGGTAATTTACATAATGTAAAAGGGTTCGGGCTGGGATTATCGTATGTGCTTGCAGTCGTACTCAAACACAAAGGCACCATTTCTGTAAATTCCGAACCGGGTAAAGGAAGTACTTTTAATGTGCATTTCCCTATTGACAATTAATGTTAATTTTGTTAAAATGCCTTCTATTGTTTTGTACCTTTAAATGTAAAATTAACAAATCAAAATGGAAACTGTTAAAAGTAAAGTGCTTTTAGTCGAAGACGATCCCAGTTTGGGCCCTCTTTTGCAGGAATACCTCGAAGCCAAGGGCTTTGAGACCAAATTAGCTGCCGATGGTAAAACCGGTTCAGATGTGTTTTTCAAGGAATCTTTTGATTTGGTATTACTGGATGTTATGATGCCCATTAAAGATGGTTATACCCTTGCAAAAGAAATCCGATTGGTTGATAAAAATATACCAATTATTTTTCTTACTGCCAAAAGCATGAAGGAAGATACCATAGAAGGTTTTAATGCCGGGGCGGATGATTACATTACCAAACCCTTCAGCATGGAAGAGTTAATGGCCAGGGTAACAGCCGTGTTAAGGCGAACCAATAAAGTACGTTCAACAGAAAGCGAAGAAGTTAATTTTAAAATTGGTAATTACCAGTTTAATTCAGAAAAACAGGTTTTACAACACGAAGCCACAGAACAAAAACTAACCACAAAGGAAAGTCAGCTTTTACGCTTATTGTGCATACACCGCAACGATGTGCTTGACAGAACATTTGCATTAAAATCCATTTGGCACGACGATAATTACTTTAACGGACGAAGCATGGATGTTTACATTGCAAAACTTCGCAAGTACCTTAAAGACGATCCAAAAATTGAGATTATCAACATTCATGGCAAAGGGTTCAAATTGCTGGTAAACTAAACTACCAAGGCATACCCAACTGCCGGAAGGAAACTGTTTTCCTCCTTATGTTTTATTACTTTCTATTTGTTACAGAGATTATTCTTTGTATTACAATATGATTAAAGGTCCAAAACGAAAACGGCTGCTTATTTCCACAAGCAGCCGTTTTCTGTTATTGATTAAGTCTAAGCTTATCGGAGCAAAGACACGTGGCCCATTTTGTTGTAAACGTTACCATCGGTGTCCTTGTATTTGATTCGGTAAATGTAAACCTCTTCTTTAAGTTCTTCACTGCCTTTGTTTTGAACAGAGCCGTCCCAGCCTTTGCTTGGATCTTTGGTATAGAACAAACTGTGACCCCAGCGATCGAATATTTCGAGTTCATAGGTTTTTGAATCCAACCCGTAAGGAGAGAACACTGGAATAAACACGTCGTTTAAGCCATCGAAATTTGGTGTAAACGAACTTGGAATGTAGATGTTGAAGTCGTTTTTCACCTCCACGGTTTTTGTTATCTCGTTTTTACAGTTGTTTGCGTTGGAGGCGCGAAGCGTAATTGGGTAACGTCCAACTTTTTCAAACTTCACCACCGGATTCACAACATCTTGCACTTCATAAAGTGTACCAATAGACCAAGTGTATTTGTTGCTTCCGATGTTGCTGGTTAAATTAATCAGTTGCACTTCGGGATTAGAGATGAGTACTTCTGAAGGTGCTGAAAAATCAGCCTTAGGCACTTCAAAAACATTTATTGCATACGGTAACTTACCATATCCCTCGCAACCAATTTCGTCAACATAACTAAACATTACGGTATACGTTCCGGGTTGGTTATAAACGTAGCTAGTGCTTAATCCACTTTGAGGAGAAGACCCATCACCAAAGTTCCATTCACCAGTGCCTGTATTTGCAGAAGTAAGGTTTAAAATTACTTCAACAGGGGCACAACCATCGTAATCATTGCTGGTGACGGTTACATTCGGCAACTCATTAACTCTGATACGAATCATAGAAGTGTCTTTGCACAATCCTAGAGGAGAGGATACTGTTGAGTAGGTAATCAGGTTATTGATGCCAATGTTCGCCTGCGCAGGGTTAAACATGCTGCCCGACATACCGGGTCCGCTCCATACACCACCAGGATTGTTAACATAGCTGTTTAAGTTAACTGCATTCGCATTGCGGCAGAATGGATTAACGTACATGGCAAAATCTGCAGACACATAGGCCTCCACATTCACCGTGGTTTGAGCATACGCCACGCATGGTCCGGAGGTAACACTGTAATTAATAATGTTATCCCCAATAATTGCTTCCCCAGGAGCAAAAAGTCCTCCAGGAGATACCGCAAAATTATTTGCGCCTCCAAATATACCACCTGTTGGAACCACCTGAATCTGAACAGGCAGAGAAACACTACAGAATGGACCTATTTCGCTAACATCAGGGGGTGCAAGTGAATATACAGATACCGCAACAGTAGATTGATCAGGACATATTCCGCTAGGCGATGATAAAGTATTATATGTTAAAACAAACACGCCCGACCCTACCGCAGCAGGATTAAAGTTGCTTGCTGTAACTCCAGGTCCACTCCATGAACCCTGGTTGTTTTGACTAACAAACTGCAAATTATATGGTGAGTTGGTATTACATTGATCTGGCACTCCGCCAACCAATGCTGCTGAAACGAAAGCCTCAACACTTATTCCCATATTTTGGGCTGAATTACATGTGCTGGTGCCAATAACGTATTGCACAATATTGTTACCAACAGGGCAAAGGGAAGGTGTGAATACACCATTGCTGTTCAAAAATGGAGAGGTTGTCCATGCCCCTGTATTCGGCGTAACCGTCAATTGCACTGGTCCACCATTATTGCAATACGGTCCAACCTGTGTGATTACAGGAGCCGGTGGATTTGAAATCTGAGTTGATATGACTGAATAGTCGTCGCACAAACCGGCTACGGGCGGTATGGAAAGTGTGGTATACGTGTAACTGTAAGCCCCGGTAGTTAAACCAGCCGGATTCAAAAAGTTTCCATTCACACCATTTCCTTGACTCCAGATACCGGTTGTGTTTTGCACAATACTCATCATGTTGAATGGAGGATTGCTTGCACAAAGTGGAGGTAAAGCCGCGGTTAAAGTGGCCGAAACAAATTGAGATACACTTAAAGTAGTTGTGTTGGAATTGACGCAAGGGCCATCTGCCACAGTATACGTGGCATTGAAACTTCCGTAAGTAGCATAAGTTGTTGGCGTTACCACACCAGCATTACTTACACCATTACCAACCCAGCCACCACCTGCAGGTGTTACTGTAAGTGTAAATGGCACTTTGTTGTTACAAAATGGTGATACCGGCGTAATATAGGGGGTAGTGGTTTTTGTAACCGCCACATTCAGGTTAGTAATAGAAGGGCAAACCGTTGGATTAGGACTCGAGGTTGTGACATACTGAATCGGGTACAATCCGGTGTTGAGTGTTGCGGGCACAAAAAAGTTATTGCTTACGCCCACGCCGGTCCATGTACCATTAGCTGCACTTTGCACAATGTTCATAAGATTAACTGCCGGATTGGTTACACAAAGGTTGTTCACGGAAGCCGTTAACGCCGAAGTGTTAAATTGAGACACCTGATACGGCGCAGTACTTGTGGCCACACAGTTCCATATACTATATGCATAACTCAATGTATTGGTACCATAAGTAGGCACAAATGTTGGGGATATGACCCCCGTTACACTGTTGATTACTGAGGAATTTGCTGCAGCAAAAGTACCTCCGGCAGGTGTAGCCATCACGGTATATTGTGCGCTGTTATTACACATGTTAGGAATAGGCGTTATGACGGGCGGTGCCGGATTAATGGCCGTAATACTCAAGGTTTTAGTTTGTGGACAAGGGGCTACACTTGGTGTAACCACCACGGTATAAATTACAGTACTCACCGTACCTGCAGCAACTGTTGGCGTAATAATCGTAGACTGGAATGAGCCATTGTTACCCGGTAACCAAATTGTTGGCGACCAGGAATACGTGTATTGGGACCCGGAAGGAAGAGCACTAAACGTTATGCCTGCGGCTACTGAGTTTCCGGGGCATAAACTGCTGGCCGAAGGGGAAAGCGCCCATGTAAAAGTGTGAGCAACGACATTAAAACTAGTTCCATATCTACATGAACCATCAAATGCGATCACACTGTAAGTTCTGGCCGTAAGTCCGGATACAGGAAATGTGGTAGAAGGTCCAACACCAAGCGAGGCAGAATACACCGGTGTAGTTGTGCCGGTAGAAAAAACAGAATAGGTGTTTTGGCCCGGAGGGGCGCCCAACGCAGGTGTTAAACTCACCACTGCGGAGCCATTGCTAGCACCGGGACAAATCAAAGGATTATTCACTATGGATACAGCACCGGGAGCCGATAAACCGAGAGTAAAACGAATCGAATCCTGACAACCGAAAGAAGATAGATACGATAAATGGTATATTCCTCCATTCACAGGAGCTGTAACAGTAAAACATTGTTGTACACCTGCCGGAGGCGCAATCGGCGTTAAGTTATTGTACCATTTAAAGTTAGAACCTGAGTTTGCACAGAGATAGGCCTCGTTGTTACAATACGGTTTATACACTGTTATTAAAGAGGGTTGGGCTGAACCTATTGAAAAAGTGGTTGTTGCCGAACCACAGCCTGCCGAACCAACACCGGTAACTATGACACTATAGTTACCCGGAGCAAGACCTGCTATGGTAGAATTGGAACCTATAGAGACGGAATTGGAGTTAAGCCAGACGTAATTGTAACCTCCTCCACTACCGCCACCCTGGACGGTTGCTGTACCACTGGCACCGCCCGTGCAACTCGGCCCGGATCCAAAGCCGGCAATACCTACCTGAGTAAAGTTAATGGTATTGGGAATAACATATTGGCAGCCTGACTGTGAAGTGGCAATCAAAGTATAGGTTGATCCTGGGATTGGATTATTTACTGTATATGAAGACGCTGTGCCAAGCGGAGCAGCAATAGTAAAATTACCCGGTGCTATCCATTGGTAAGACACATATCCGGCCGGCGCCGCTATTACCGCTTGATTAGACCCGGCACAAAAACTTACAGATCCCGGAACATAACCACCAACGCCACCTAAACCCGGACCAATTAATTGCCCACCACATTGGGCATCAAACCATAAACTGCCGTGGTGTCCTGAATAAACACAATCTGCAACGGTTACCACCAAACGAACACACTGCCCTATATAAGGGGTAAGGTCAATAGATTTTACCTGCCAATTGGTCCAAGACACAAAACCGGTTAATGAATACCCTGCAGTACCAATACACTGACCTGAACCGGGCGTTAAACTTAAGTTGGCGCATGGAAGCGGGATGAGGGATCCGGTACAGTTGTACAAGTCAATCCTTAAAGCTCCCTGATCACAGCAGGCATGAGCACCGTCCCATGAACCGGCAAAAGCAAATTGAAATAAGGTGTTGGCGTTGGTAACAGGAAATTGCGTTTGAATGCGGGTCATTAAACCGTTTGGTGAGGTGTTTTGGAGGCGGGCCACGTTGTTTCCACCAAAAGGAGAATTTGGTAAATTCCCAATAAACGGAACGCCCAATACAGGTGTAGCAACTATTGAAAACTCAGGACTTCCGGGATTCCATGCGATGTTTGGATTACCATTGCAACCAATACCACCAAAATTAGTGCTGTTCATGCCGCTAAGAACCGTCCAGCCCGCTACGGCATTGGAGGATGTGTAAATGCCCGGAAGAGTAGATTCAAAATCCTCGTTAACACAAGGAAACACATTTACTGAGTTACCTCCACCGATGGGTTTCTGAGCGCTTACCTGATTTTCAATCGGCGTAAACGATGGAGAAAAAACACCCAGTTTATACTTTTGGTCAATAAAAAACCGTCTTTCCATGTTCATGGCGTACATGAACTCTACCCCATGTAATCCTTTTTCAAGGTATTTGGCTTCGGCTTTTGCCTCGTTAAATCCATTCAAAGAGTCTCCATAAAAACCTTTATAATCTTTAAGGGAGCTTTTGGACAGGTAGCCTTGTTGATTGATATACTTCGATTTTTGGCTGCTCTGTTCAACCTTATCTTCTGTTTGAGATAAAAAAGCGCCTGCTGTAAAGAGGGCTAGTACTGCGGTCAAAAATAAATTCTTTTTCATGGTCATGATTTATCTTCTTCAAAGGTAAGGGCACAGCATCAATATGTCAACATTTTCACTCATTCAACCCCTCGCTTTACGAACTCATTCGACAATTTTACTCTGATTGCCTCAGATTCTGCAAGGTTTTGGGTTTAAGGAAATACCCCCGACCGGGAATAGAAAAACATCAAAACAGGAATAACTCCCACAAAACAAATGCTTATCGTAATGCGCTCACGTGTCCCATTTTGCTGTAGAGATTGCCGTCCAGGTCTTTGTATTTGATGCGGTACACGTACACATCTTCTTTAATGTCCTGACTGCCTTGATTGTTTACCGTGCCGTTCCAGCCGGTGTTTACGTCTTTGGTATAAAACAGGGAGTGACCCCAGCGGT
>JALOMJ010000074.1 GCA_025455485.1 Bacteroidia bacterium
CATGCATTTACATTGGAAGACATTCACCTTAAACTCTGGACTAAACAATGCTCTCAATGCAAAGTACTTTACAAGACGAACCGAAGGGTATCCCGGGCCCGGCATAATTCCAGCAGACCCCATGAATGTTTATTTAACTTTTGGATTTAGATTTTGACCTTGTCTAAATCACCGGATTCAATTCAAAGATTCATAGCCTTCAACAATCACTTTGGGTTTAATTTTTATTGAAAAGTTAAATCTTTTGGCGCTATTTTGTTCTGTAAAATTTAATATTACATTTGTGATACCTATTTATTTCTCCTTAATCCTAAAAAGGTAATTCTGTACCTGTACTTTAATTACATCAACAAGTCCTAGATCTGATTTAACTGTTCTTATTTTAAGTTCTTTCTGTCTTAAATAAGGTCAATTTGAGATGGTTGTTACTAAACTAAATTACATTTTATGAAAACAAAAAGAAGTTTCTTTATGCTTACTCTTATTTTACCTGCCATTTTTCTGGCCCAAATCGGTCCAGTGGCATCAGGTGGTGAGGCAATTGGTACTACGGGAAATGTTAGTTTTTCTGTGGGTCAAATTGATTATGTGAATGTTTCAAGTACAAATCATTCATTAAATCAAGGTTTACAACAGCCATTCGAATGGTTTGAATTAACAGGAATAGAGTTGAATACCATTTCATTACAATTTAGTGCTTTTCCAAATCCATCCAGTGAATTTATCTATCTGAGTGTGGAGAATTATGATTTAAGCGAAATGGAATATTCACTTCATGCTGTGGATGGAAAGTTGCTTGTTCATCCAACCCCGTTAAGCTCAACACTAACCCAAATTTCATTAAGCGCTTACGCTAAAGGTAATTACCTGGTAAGTGTAAGTAAGACCAAAAAGCTTATTAAAACATTTAACATTATAAAAAACTGAAAACATGAAAACAACTATAAAAATTATTTTTACCGTAGCGTTTTTTGCATTCTTAGGAGGCTTAAGCGCACAAGCTCCGCAAAAAATGTCTTATCAGGCAGTTATCCGTACATCTGGTAATAGTTTGTTGTTAAATACCTCGGTGGGTATGAAAATCAGTATTCTTCAGGGTAGTTCAAGCGGCACTCCTGTTTATGTTGAGACACAAACTCCTAATACAAATGGAAATGGATTGGTGACGTTAGAAATTGGCACAGGTAATGTTGTCAGTGGTACCTTTGCCGGAATTAATTGGGCATCAGGTCCATATTTTATTAAAACAGAAACAGATCCTGCCGGTGGAACAAACTATTCTATTCAAGGTACAGCAGAATTGTTAAGTGTACCATATGCTTTATTTGCAGCAGGGGGCACACAAGGTCCTGCTGGTCCTGCAGGTCCTGCAGGACCTCAGGGTCCTGCTGGTGCGACTGGTTTAATGGGTCCTGCTGGCCCAACTGGCCTAGTAGGAGCTACCGGTCCTGCTGGTCCACAAGGCCCTGCTGGCCCTGTTGGTCCTGCCGGTGCCACAGGTTCAGTAGGAGTTACGGGTCCTGCCGGTCCACAAGGCCCTGTTGGCCCGCAAGGCCCTGCAGGTCCAACAGGTTCCGTTGGTGCTACAGGCGCAACAGGTCCTGCCGGCCCTCAAGGCCCTACTGGTCCTGCTGGTCCAACTGGTGCCACTGGAGCTACAGGCGCTGTTGGTCCACAAGGTCCTGCCGGTCCAATTGGGGGAGCAAATACTCAAGTGATTTATAACAATTCGGGAACTGCAGCTGGAACTGCAAGTTTAACCTGGAGTGCTGGTGTTCTTGATATCAACGGTACAACTCAAACTAGCAGCTTAAATGTTTCTTCCTTAGGAGGCGGTGGTCTAAGATTTCTAAGAACCGATAACCTCGGCGTGATATCAGCCACCACTTTGCCGGCTTATATTACTGGTACGGGCACAACTAATTATTTAACAAAATGGAATGCAGCTGGGTCTACTATTGGTAATTCACTGATACAAGACAATGGAACAAGTGTTGGAGTCAATATTGCTCCGTCAGCTTTGTATCAACAGTATGTTTCTAGAAGCCAATTAACTGCTTCTGGAGATGGACAGGCAACGATTTATGGTTACAGGACGCGCGACTCACAAAATGATGGTACTGGTTATACCATTGGAACAACCAATAATGGTATACAAGGATACACCTTTTGGGGGGATTTATACACTTTTGGTGTTTTGGGACAAACTTATGGTGATTATACCAGAACTGGTGGAGTTTTAGGTTCAATAACTGGAGGTTCCACTTGGGGTAGTTTAGGTTACAAAAATAGTGGTTCAGTTTTTTATGGCGTTTACGGCTCATCGGCCTATGCTTCTGGAGCTGGTCTGGCGCCTAATTCGGCTGCGGCTGGCATAGGAGGCGGATTCTTCGGAATGCTGGGTAGTGTTTCCAATGGATTGGTAATAGGGCAAGTCAATAAAGGAGAATTAATGGCAAGTTATAACATTGGAGACGTATATACCTTTGGTAAAAACATTGAATTGGTGCAAACTGAAAATAGTGTTCAAGCAGTTTATGGTGTGAGTTCAAAAGAAGCCAGCATATATGATAAGGGTTCTGTGAGAATGGAGAACGGAACAGCAAGGGTTACATTTTCTAAGGATTATGCAGCATTGTTAGGTGAAAACCCAATTGTTACTGCATCTCCATTGGGTAATTGCAATGGTGTTTATATAGAATCTGTCTCTAAAGAAGGATTTGTGATACGCGAACTTAATTCAGGCACATCTTCTGTTGAAATTGGATGGATAGCAATAGGTAATAGAACAGATGCAGGCACAAGCAAAGTACCTGAATTTTTATTATCCACTGAAATCAATTCCTCTTTCGAAAGAGTGTTACACAATGATGCCAGAAAGAACCAAAGCGCTAGCGGAATTTGGTGGGATGGAAAAACCTTGCAATTTAATTCCAATTATCCTTCCTCCATTAATCCAGTGGTACCAAAATAGGAGTTGAAATAAATCTTAAATATAAATTAATGAGCCTTCCGAATTAAGGAAGGCTTTTTTATTTTTAGTCAATGAAGGGAGTGTTTTTTCTATTATTATGTATCTCTAGTTTTCAAGGTAAATCTCAGGGCTTTACACAGGACACTATTTTGTTAAATAAGTATTCCGCAGTAATCAATTGTCTTGCCAATGATTCATTGGAGGGAAGACCGGTATCCAGCATACATGAGGACAAGTCCGCACATTACATCGCTAAGGAATTAAAAATCATAAAATTAGGTACTACACATTTCCAAAAGTTCAGATTTAGGCACCATGGCAGGCATTATAAATCTAAAAATGTTGTAAGTTTCTTTAACCAAAATGCTGATTCAACGATAATCATTGGAGCCCATTATGATCACATCGAAAGAGGGTCAGAACTCTCATTTAGTTATTCGAATCGCAATGCAATTCACAATGGTGCCGACGACAATGCTTCCGGAATAGCATTGTTGATTGGCTTAGCGAATACTGCAGCAACCTGGACAAAAAAAAAGTACAATTATATTTTTGTTGCTTATTCAGGCCATGAAATTGGTCTTTATGGATCAAAATACTTTACAGCTTATTGTAAAAAAACAAGATTGAAGATTAAATTGGTTTTAAACTTTGATATGGTTGGAAGGTTGGATAGTATAGCTCCTGTTTTGAGTATTTATGCTACACCAAATTTAAGTCAAATGCAGCAAATACAATTAGAAAACCAATTCCAACCATTAAAAATCGATTTATCTGATTCATCCAAAGTGAAGCACACAGATTGCAAATGGTTTTTGCAACATAAAACACCATGTATTAGTTTCACAAGTGGCATTCATTCCGATTATCATAAGGTTTCTGATGATGTCGAAAAAATTAATTATCAAGGATTATTAAATATTCACAGATTAATTCAGGAATATATGTTTCGATTTATTCAATGAATATGATTCTAATTATTCTTAATCTTATTATTTTAATTCTCTCAAAGCATTTGTTATTATAGTACTTAAATATTCCTTGTGAGCCTGAGTTGATAAATCCCCACCCGCAGCAGTGGCCATCTTTTTAATTTCTTTCAGTTGGTAAACAGCAGAAGCAATGACTGTGTTCATGTAATGAATTTTTTCCTTACCTGATACCATCTCAATGAGTTGTCTGGTATACTCAATTTGAAGGTTTTGGCGGAAGGAATTCACAGAGCTGCCAATGTCGGCCTTAAAAATAGCAGCCGTTAAGTCGCTTAGCATTGTGCAATTTCGGGTCTTCAGTTATGCCAAAGAAATTAAAACCGCGCCTTTGTACTTGCAAATAATTGTACAAATCGCTTGACAGTATAAAAGCATCCGGAGCAAACACATATTTCCCCAAAGCATCCATGGCTTGTTTTTGTTTTGCAGCTTCAACAGGAATAAAAGGTTTGGTCGCTCCTTTTTGCCCAACCATGGCCCTGTCGACATACACGCCGCCAACATACCTTGAAATGGTTGCAGCAGAGCCGGCCTGAGTATTCATAAGTATAGAAAAAGCAACAGCATGCTCCTGATAAGATTTACCCTCGGTAGCGTATTTTTTCATCACCTCAGTGCTTACGGTTTTGGTTAATTCAATGCGGTTAATGGCATACTGAATGGCCTCGCTGCTCATATCGCCTATGTTTACACGCGGGTCAATGGCTTTTCCGGGCCAACGCATATCGTCTGCGTCATTTCCAAACATCAATTGCGGTTCGGTTGAACGTGCCAGCAAATCCTTTCTTTGTTGTTCGTTCATATCGGGTTTATAAGCAAATTCAATGGCCCACATGTCATAAGGTCCGGGAACGGTTGTCCAGTAATTGCCCTGAGCTTTGCGGTCGTTCGAAAAGTTAACCGCAGGATAATCCATAACCGAACCTGTTAAACCAATTTTTGATGTGATGGATTGATTATTGATATCTTTGATTGTATGCAGTTGACTGGCTTTCATGTTGTGATTTAATCCCATGGTATGTCCCATTTCATGCAGGATTAAATAGTGTAAAAACTCGTTTACCATTTTGCTTTCTTCCAGTTTGTCGCCTCCAAGTGCGGCGAGCGATATCTTTCCGAGTAAGGCATTGTCATGCGCAAATTCACCGGCATGGCATAATGTGTAATTGTTGTGTTTGGCGTGAAATTGTTCCGCTTCCTGTTTCAACATGCTTTCGCTTCCCATCAATTTTTCCATTCTTAAGCTGTTTGCCAGGGTAAAATATTCCAGCATGATGTCGGCTCCCAAAATTTGACCTGTTCTTGGATTCACAAAGCTTGGACCATAACCCCCAAACGGCAGGTTTGGTGAAGAGGTCCAGCGCAGCACATTGTAACGTATATCTCCTGCATCCCAATCGGCATCATCTGGCTGTTGTTTAATCACCACAGCATTTCTAAACCCGGCGTTTTCAAATGCCAGATTCCATTGTTCTGCAGCGTGTTTAATAATGGGCCTTATTTCTACCGGTGTGGTGTTTTCAATCCACCAGGTAATGGGTTCAACCGGTTCGGATATGGCTTCGCCAGGATTTTTTTTCTTCAGGTGCCAGCGGTGAACCAAATCGCGGTAATTGATGGTATTAAGTGTTGTCATGTCCGACACCTCAGTGGTAAAATAGCCAACACGGGGATCGTCAAACAATGGCTGGTAATCGTTCTGCGGCATTTCAATTAAACTATGGTATACTTTTAAACTTACATAGCGTCCATCGGTTACCGCTCTTGAACCTCCATTTATCACACTGGGTTTGCTGTACACGTATTCTACTTCCAAATCAGTATTGCTTGGGTAACTGCGCATGTGATTAATTTTGGTTTTATCCTTATCAAGTTCTCCCAACGTGAAATCAAAGGGACTTTGTCCCGGAAACATAGGCGGTTTTACCTGAGTGAAAGCTTCTCTTAAAAAGAGTTGATCAGCATCCACCAGAAACTGATCTTTAGTATCATTCATGGCCGTAACCTTTAAGCTGGCAACAATGGCATCACTCATGTTTGCTGTGGCGGCTTTTGATACCGGATGTTTTGGGTCGAAATACGAACTGGTATTAATAAAAACAAATTCGATACGATTAAAGTACTTTTTAATTTTAAAAACCATTGATTGGTTGTAGTTTCCTCTGAAGGTCCAGGCATCCAACACCCCATCTGAAAACTGACTGAAATAGATGTATTCCTTATCCAGGTGCTTCTGTTCTATCAATAAATGCGTTGCGCCTGAACTTGAATCCTGATAAAGTGTAAACAAACCGTTGACCGCTTTACAGTTTTTTATAACATCATTTATCTTTTTAGGAGCATCTTTTGCAGGAGCGGGCGTTTCTTTTTTGTCCTTTTCCTTATCCTTTTTTTTCTGAGCATTAGCGCGTTCAAAAGAGGCTAAACTGAGTGAAAGCAAAATAACAAGCGTTAATTTTTTTCTGTTGAGCGGATGTGTGTTCATGGTATAAAATTTATATTCAGATTAAATATAGCGATAATCCGAAGACAATAAAGGCTATTTTGCAAATGGTAAATGCCGGGGATAATCGGTTAATTTCATTGCCGAACCCCGCCAATGTTGAGTCCAGTTTTTTAAAACACTTCGATGATTTAAACGGTTGCCATTGCCCAATCGTTCCTTATTTGTGTATCTTTACATAGCCATTATGTTCAAACGATTCGCACTGCTTTTAATTAAGTTTTATCAGTACAGCATACGTCCATTGCTGCCAAATGCCTGTAGGTTTACGCCTTCCTGTAGTCAATATGCCACGGATGCTGTAAATAAATATGGTGCATTTAAAGGGAGTTGGCTGGCTATAAAACGTCTTTCCCGCTGCCATCCCTGGGGAGGGCAGGGGTATGACCCCGTACCATAACAGGACAATATTTTCGTATCTTTAAGGCATGTTCAGATTAAAATTGTATTCAGGCTTATTGTTTGTTGCTTTTTTACAACTTTCGTGTAAAAAAGACAGTCCGATTAAAGAACCAGATAAATCTGATGATCCGGTATTGGTGATTTATTTTGAACCTACTGTCTATTCAAGCCCACTGATTCCGAATAAAAAGATTTATACTAATTTTAGCAACGATAGTTTTACGGTTTCTAAATTCAATTATTACATTTCCAACATTCGCTTAAGAAGGGCTGACAGCAGTATTTATCAGGTGCCTGAAAGCTATCACTTGATCGAACATGTAGAGGGAATTCAAAAGATTACTTTGTTCAATTTTCCTGAAGGCGATTTTACTGAAATGGAATTTCTAATTGGTGTAGACAGTTTGAGAAACGTCAGCGGAAGTCAGAGTGGGGATTTGGATCCTTCGCGAAACATGTTTTGGGACTGGGACACAGGGTATATTTTCTATAAACTGGAAGGTAAATTCAATACTCTTGCATGGCCTGAATTTGGCGATTATGCTATTCATATTGGAGGATATTCTGGCAAGGACAACGCCATTCAAAAATGCTCGTTTCCCCTCAAAGATGGTCTTCGCACAAGAAAATATAAAGTAAGCACCATCACATTTACGGTGAAACTTGAGGAAGTATTTGAAACACCAACCAAAATGGATTTTACCCATTACTATATTACGCTCGAAAATAATAATGCAAAAATGATTTCTGAAAATTACAGAGATATGTTTATCCTGCAGTCCATTCAACACTAATCCATCTTTTCGTTAATTCTATTAAAGCCATTTTTACATACAGTTGCCTTTTTTTATTCCTGCAGTTCACTCATTCACAAACTGTGGTTGTAAAGGGCAGAGCGCATGAATCCTATATTGGTAAGCCCATAAAACTTTTCTCTGAAATTGACCAAGTAACGCATTTGGATCGACGCGAGGCCATGGATACCATTGCCGAAGATGGTTATTTTGAGCTAACATTTGTGAGTGTGGGGGTGCAGCGTGTGAAATGCAAAATAGAACAGGCCACTTTTTATCTTTATATACAGCCTGATTTTATTTACGGCATTACGGTTCCTGAACTTGATCCCGCGTACAAGTATGCCAATGATGCTGAGTTGCCAGTTAATATTGGAGTAATTGGACACGACAGTACAGAGCTGAATGCATTAGTGCTTGATTTTGAAAAATTGTTTAACAGCTTTTTTATTAGTGAGGATGACCGCTTTTTATCCCGTCCTATGATGTTCAGAAGGGCAGACTCCCTTCAAAAGGTGTGTGATATACGTTACAAGACTGTTCAAAACGATTATTTCAAGGCGCACGTTAAATACACCATTGCTTCAATTAACGCATCTGTATCGCGTGGCGAAAACTACCTCATTAACGGGTACATCCTGAATCAACCAATTCTCTATACCAATGAGGCGTATATGGATTTTTTCTCGTCGTGTTTCACAGGCTATCTTAAAGAAGCATCAACAGGAAAATCATCCCAATCCCTTCAGAATATCATTAATGCTGAAGCTGATTACCAACACCTTTCCGCATTTTTTAAGGAGGATAAATTCCTTAAACGCGATACACTGCGCGAATTGGTAATATTACACAACCTTTGGCAATATTATTTTGAAGAAGGTTACAACCCTGAAGCGATTAAGTCCATACTGTCTCAAATTGTCACTCTAAGCAAGCTAACAGATCACCAGCGCATTGCACACAACATGTTGAGTTTTATGAATAAGTTGCTCGTTGGTGCTGATGCTCCCTCATTTTCTGCCAGAGCCGCAAACGGTAAAATGGGAAGTTTACAAATGTTTAAAGGAAGATGGGTGTACCTTAATTTTTTCTCTACAGCAAATGCCCAAAGCCTCAGAGAAATGCCAAAAATTGCATCACTCAAAAAGAAATTCGGCGATAAACTCATTTTTTTAAGTATTTGTCTTGATGACAGCGTAAAAACCTACCTGAATTACCTGCGTTCCAATCCAAAATATGACTGGCCCATCTGGTTCAGCAATGAGAGGGGTTTGAGCAAAACGGCAAAAGACGTTTATTTTGTAAGTGGTACGGAGGCGTATTTTCTCATCAGTCAGTTGGGCACTTTGGCATTGTGTCCGGCGCCTGCGCCGTCTGAAGGAATTGAATACAGATTTAATTTGTTGTTTAAACCCAAACGCAAGAATACCAAAACCGGAATTCGTTAATCATGGCACTGCAAATCAATACGAATTCTATTTGGGAAGAACAAATTGTTTACGAGGACAATCACATCCTCATTATCAATAAAATGCCCTCTGAATTGGTGCAGGGCGATAAAACCGGGGACATGCCCCTAAGCGAAAAGATCAAAAATTATCTCAAAATAAGAGAGAACAAACCCGGCAACGTGTTTTGCGGGGTCATTCACCGCCTGGATCGGCCGGTGAGTGGTTTGGTGATATTTGCTAAAACAAGCAAGGCCCTTTCCCGTTTCAATGAGTTGTTTCGGGAAAAAGACATTCAAAAGTCCTATTTGGCCGTCATAAAAAACAAACCCCCAAAAGAAAAGGATACTCTTGTGCACTATTTGTTGAAGAACGAAAAAACCAACACATCAAAAGCTTTTTTAAAACCCGTAACGCATGCTTTGAAAGCAAGTTTGGATTACGAGCTAATGGCATCTGCAGATAACTACCATCTGCTGAAAATTAATTTACACACGGGTAGGCACCATCAAATCAGAGCACAGCTTTCGGCTATCGGATGCCCAATCAAAGGCGATTTGAAGTACGGATTTCCGCGAACCAACGATGGTGGCTTTATTCATTTGCACAGTTTTGGTATTGCCTTTGTTCATCCCATCAAAAAGGAGCCCATAAACATACAAGCTTGGCCAATTACCAATGATGCGGTGTGGAATTATTTTAAGGATAAATTTTCGGAAGCACATTAAATACAATGGATGAGATAGTAAAAGTATACAACGTTGAGGCCATACAACACTTCATCAGAAAGCGTGAAGGTGAAGAGAAGTTGGGTGAAAAGTTGCAAGTATGTGATGGTGATTGGAAAAAAAGTGTAGTGGAAAGTGATGCCAGATACGTTATTCTAGGCATACCTGAAGATATTGGGGTAAGGGCAAACCAGGGCAGGGGAGGCGCACAAACGGCCTGGAAACCGGCACTCGAGAGTTTTATAAATCAGCAAAACAATGTGTATTTATGCGGAGAAGACTTTTTAATTCTGGGCGAAATTCAAGTAGAAGATCTAATGCTGGCTGCGGAAGGTAAAACCGGAAAAGATAAGAAGGACCTCAAGGAACTGCGTGAGTTGGTGAGTGCACTTGATTCAAGGGTGAGTGCGGTAATTCAATATTGTATCATGCAGGGAAAAATCCCAATCGTCATCGGCGGAGGACACAACAACGCCTACGGAAACCTGAAAGGAGCCTCTCTGGCCTTAAAACAAAAAGTAAATTGTGTGAACTGCGATCCGCACCTCGATTTTCGCTCACTGGAAGGCAGGCACAGCGGTAATGGGTTCTCTTACGCTTTCGAAGATGGTTTCTTAAACAAGTACGCGGTGTTGTGCATGCATGAACAATACAACAACCGGGCAACACTCGAAAAATTCAAATCAGAGACCAAACGTTTGTATTATACCAGCTATGAGGAGGTGTTTGTGTCGGGAAAAATCACTTACTCACGCGCAATTGACCAATGCCTGGCCTATGTAAAGGAGGAGCCTTTTGGACTTGAAATTGATCTGGATGCCATTATCAACGTGCCAAGCAGTGCAAAAACAAGCAGTGGTTTAAGTCCGCTTGAAGCCAGGCAATTTGTGCACCGCGCAGCCCAACACAAAAACGTGGTCTATTTTCATTTGGCTGAAGCAGCCCCGGTGTTATCCCATATTAAAGCTGACAATAAAACAGGAAAGTTGATTGCGTATTTGATAAGTGATTTCGTAAAAGGTCATCAAAACCCCGGTGGTAATTGAACAGGTATTCACGCTTTATACACTAAAATTAAACGGAGATAAGCCGCATGGAAAACACTTTTAAAAACATGAACCTCAGTAAACCTTTATTGAGGGCGCTGGAGGATTTGCAGCTCACTGCGCCTACGCCCATTCAGGAAAAAGCGTTTCCGGTAATTATGTCGGGCAGAGATGCGGTGGGCATTTCACAAACCGGCACCGGAAAAACACTGGCCTATGTGTTGCCCATCTTGCGGCAATTGGATTATTCTGAACAACGTCATCCAAGGGTGCTGATATTGGCGCCTACACGTGAATTGGTGGCTCAAATTCTGGATACTGTTCAGAAACTCAGCAAATACTCATCCATTCGCTCCTTTGGTGTGTATGGAGAGTCCAATATCAACACACAAAAGCAAAACATACATGCCGGACTCGATATTCTTATTGCTACCCCGGGTCGCCTCATTGACCTGATCATCAGCCGTTCGGTGTTATTATCCTCCATTAAAAAACTGGTGGTTGATGAGGTAGATGAAATGTTTGCACTTGGTTTTCGGTCTCAAATCACACAAATACTGGATGCCCTGCCTGCTAAACGTCAGAACATTTCCTTTTCGGCCACACTAAGTGAGGAAACCGAAAGTTTGATGCAATTGTATTTTAAAGAGCCTGTGTTTGTAGAATTGGTGTCGCGTGGCAGCCCAATCGAAAAAATAAAACAAAGTTATTTTGTAGTACCCAACTTAAACACACGGCTGAATTTGCTAAAACACCTGATCAGGCATCAAAAGGATTTTTCCAAAGTGCTGGTGTTTGTTAAAAATAAAGACCTGGCCAATGAACTTGAGGAGGCCATGAAAGAGTTTGGAGAACAAGTAGGCATCATACATTCCAACAAAACCCAGGCCAACCGTTTTAAAAGTATAGAGTTGTTTGAAAATGGTACACACCGTATTCTCATAGCAACCGATGTTGTGGCCAGAGGTCTTGATTTTAAAGATTTGAGCCATGTGGTGAATTTTGATTTTCCTAAAGACCCTGCCACTTATATACACCGCATAGGTAGAACCGGCAGAGCAGATAAAAGCGGTAACGCACTGAGTTTGATAATCCAATCAGAGCTCCCACAACTTTTGGCCACAGAGGATTACATGGGTGTAAAAATTAAAAAAACCGCCCTCCCAAAAGCAGTAACCATTTCAGATGTTTTAAGGCCTGAAGAAATGCCGAAAACGCGTGTCAAAAAAATAAAGGTGTCTAAGTTTGAAGTGCCTTCGGGGGCTTTTCATGAGAAAAAGGACAAAAACAAAAAAATTCAATTGGGCGGCAAACGTCGGCAGGAAAAACAGCGACGCGCTTTAGAAAAAAGTAGAAGCAAACGAAATCGTTAGGGGATACCAATCAGTTGTTCGGACACCCGGCATCCACCCAGGATTTAATTTTTGAAATGTCGCAACTTTCCAATTTCCCACCTGAAGGTGGCATGGCTTGAGCCTTTCCGTTTTGAGAAACCGCATCGTAAAGTTTACCATTATCTCCCACTACTTTAACCCCGGCATGCGTTGATAAATTAATCCCTCCGCTCGGTGAGGATCCGCTGTGGCAAAGTAAGCAGTTGGTAAGTATGACTGTAATGTCTTTGGAATAAGAAACTGTTCCGGTAGCGCAGGCCCCGGTGTCGGCAACACAATAGTTGTTGAGCGCCCCCTGAGATATCCATTTACTGATTTTGTCTATTTGTTCCTGACTTAAAGCAGGTGCTGGTGCAGGAGGCATCCTTTTGTTAGGATCAGAATCAGTTATTACCTCCATAATTTCACTGTTACCAGGATTACCCGGTTTTACAATTTTCATAATCCCCTCGTAATTACTCAGGTTTAATCCTTCCACCTTCGAAGTGGCATCATGGCAACCGCTTTTGGTACAGCCAGAGCTAACAATTGGAAGCACATCGTTTTGGAAGTACACTTTGTTGGGGTCGCAAGGTTCAGGTGGAGTAGGGGTTTTATCTTTGGTACATTGGGTTAACCCAAGCAACCCGAAAAGCGCAAGGAACATCAAACAATAAACAAAAAGCCTTTTCATATGCTTAATTTACGATATTAAAAATTCTTGAAATATTAAATCCGAAACGGAACTCTCCGGCCAGCCAGTTTTCCTGACATTCAGTAAGGTATTGGCTTTCCAGTAAGGCTTTGTTGTTGCTGAACAAAAGATGAAAAACATGCCCACCCGTTTCAATCTCTATGCCAACACCCAGGGGAGCATAATACCCTAAATCTGTTGTTTTAGTTTTGTCAAAGTTGTAGTAATAATCAAATATAACGCCGATACGTTTGGTGAATTTGTAGCGTAAACCCAAACCCAAAGAAAAGCTGGTGTTGTTTTCATCATAGTTCACAAGATTTCGGTGAACCAAAGTAGGGGCAAGTTGAATAGAAAGATTATTACCAAACTTGCGCGCCAATAACACTTGCGTAACGTAATTCCATCGGTGAGCGCCGTTGTTGTTAAAATAAACCGTGGACGTGCTGTCGCTGGAAGAAGCCATGGTACAGAGTTCTGAGGACAGAAATAGGGATGCGCTAAAAGGCATGGAATTATCATCCTTTTGTTTAAGCAATTTAATTTTGGTATTAAAATCCAGAATTTGCCGCCGCAAATAAGCACCTTTGCTTCTTCCAAATCCTATCGCCCAATTGTCGTTGATGCCATAATCAAACGCAATGCGTATGTCGCTCACATTATCAAAGCCATATAAGGTGCTGATGCCACCTGCATCTCCGGCAATATCGTCGAAGCGGTGAGAGATTCTGAAGTCCAATTCCCCACGTTTAACTTGTTCAATGGTAACCATGTTTACCAAACGGGTGGTTTTAAAGGTGGCGGTAA
>JALOMJ010000075.1 GCA_025455485.1 Bacteroidia bacterium
TAAACTAAAATTACTCCCCGGCATCAGCTCTGCCGAATTAAAACTCACCTTTGAACCACCCTGGGAAAAAGACATGATGAGCGAAGTGGCCCAGCTGGAGCTTGGGTTTATGTAAGAACAGGTTATTTATTCTACTAGAAAAGTAATTCTATTGGTTGTCGAAATTTTAATGCGTGAGGGATGCGAAAGGTTTAGCTCTTTTTTGATGAGGGCCTTAGCCCGAAATCAAAAAAAGCCGGAGCGCAGCGGAGCCTGAAGCAGCCCGACCCCTGAAGCGAGGCTTGTGTTTTAAGGTATGCCTCTGCTTCAGGGGGCACGCCCAAATCATACAAATTCATAACAAACCCTAATACACAGCCCATTCACCCCAATTTATTACCTTTGTAAATCACCATGGCAAAAGATACCGGAATACGCTGTTCCCTCTGCGGAAGAGACAAAAAAGAAAGCAAAATTTTAATCGCGGGCATTAACGGGCACGTGTGCGATGCCTGCATTCAACAAGCCCACAACATCATTAAAGAAGAAAGTGTTGGAGAACAAAAGCAACAGATTCAACACGCCTTGAATTTACTGCAGCCTCAGGCCATTAAACAAAAACTGGACGAGTACGTTATTGGTCAGGATGAGGCCAAAAAAGTACTGAGTGTGGCGGTGTATAACCATTTTAAACGCATCAGCCACGCTTCTAAAAACAACAAGGAGGAGATTGAGATTGATAAATCCAACCTTATTTTGGTGGGTGAAACCGGAACCGGAAAAACCCTGTTGGCGCGGACGATTGCCAATATGTTGCAGGTGCCCTTTTGTATTGCCGATGCCACGGTGTTAACCGAAGCCGGATATGTTGGCGAAGATGTGGAAAGTGTGTTGACTCGTTTGTTGCAGGCCGCCGACTACGATGTGGCTGCAGCCGAACGCGGCATTGTGTTCATTGATGAAATTGATAAAATTGCCCGTAAGAGCGATAACCCTTCCATTACCCGCGATGTGAGCGGTGAAGGCGTGCAGCAGGCCATGCTGAAATTGCTGGAAGGCACCACGGTGAATGTGCCTCCACAAGGCGGACGCAAACACCCCGACGCCAAAATGATACAGGTGAACACCAAAAACATTTTGTTCGTTTGCGGCGGTGCGTTTGATGGCATTGAGAAAAAAATTGCCAAACGTTTGAATACTCAGGCCATGGGTTTTACCGCATCCATCAACAAAAACGAAATCGACAAAGGCAATTTACTGCAATACGTTTCACCTCAGGATTTAAAATCCTTTGGTTTAATTCCAGAACTCATCGGGCGTTTGCCAGTACTCACCTATTTAAAACCACTCGACCGTTCTACCTTGCGAGCCATACTCACTGACCCGAGAAACGCCCTCATTAAACAATACGTGCATTTGTTTAAAATGGAAGGCACCAAACTGGAGTTCGAAAACGAAGTGCTTGACCTAATTGTGGACAAAGCCCTGGAGTTTAAACTGGGCGCCAGAGGCCTGCGCGGCATTTGCGAAGCCATTATGACGGATTTAATGTACAGCCTGCCCTCTGAAGAAAAAACAGTTAAACATTATCTGGTGACTTTGGATTACGCTTTAGATAAACTCAACAATGCCCGCTTGAGCCAGTTGAGGGTGGCGTAATTTATTCTGATTTGGGCGCCGGCCGGGCTGCTGCGGGCTCCACTTCGTTCCGGCTTTTTGGCACTTCGCTCCTTAGGTCGCTCGCACCAAAAGAGCCAAGCCCTTCGCATCCCTGGCGCAAGTTCACGACAAACTCATTCATTTAGAGTTTTCAGAGCCGGGCTTAATGTTTATTTTTGGGTATTATGAGCAACTTTTCAAACTACTCTTTTACTGTTTCCGAACGTTTTATCCGTTACGCGAAAATCGATACCCAATCCAATCCTGAATCCCCAACCTGTCCCAGCACAGAAAAACAAAAAAACCTGTCGCGTTTATTGGTAGAGGAACTCAAAGCCATGGGCATAAGCGATGCCGAAATGGATGAACATGGCTATGTGTACGCCAGCATTGAAAGCAATACCGATAAAAAAGTGCCTGTACTTTGTTTTTGTTCGCACGTGGATACCGCCCCCGATTGCAGCGGAACCAACGTAAAGCCGGTGCTGCACCACAATTACAAGGGCCAGGACCTGGTACTTCCAGGCGATCCCTCACAAGTGATAAAAGTGAGTGAACACCCCGAATTAAAAAACCAAATAGGCCACGATATCATCACCACCGATGGCACCACTTTGTTGGGTGCCGACGACAAAGCCGGTGTGGCCGAAATTATGGACGCCGCGAATTATCTAATGAATCACCCCGAAGTAAAACACGGGAAGATCCGGATTTTGTTTACCCCCGATGAAGAGATTGGGCGCGGTGCCGACAAAGCCGACATTAAAAAGCTGGGCGCTGATGTGGGTTATACGCTGGATGGAGGCACTGTGGGCACTTTGGAAAACGAAACTTTTAGTGCCGATGGGGTGAGCTTAAAAATTAAAGGTTTTTCTACACATCCCGGTTACGCCAAGGACAAAATGCAGCACGCGATGAAAATCGCAGCGGAAATCATCGGTAAATTGCCGGCGGATAAAAGTCCGGAACGCACCGAAAAAAAACAAGCTTTCATACATCCCAACACCATTAACGGAGGTTTGGAAGAAGTGGACATCAAATTTCTCATTCGTGCGTTTGATACCCCTACCCTTTTGGCTTTGGAAGAAGAGCTGAGGCAAATTGTGATTGAAGTATTAAAACATTACGACAAAAGCTCCTATGAATTTGTGGTAAGCCAACAGTACCGCAACATGAAAGAGGTGCTTGACAAACAACCGGAAATTATCAACTATGCTCTGGAGGCCATCACCCGTTCAGGTGTAAAGCCTGTATTGGACAGTATACGCGGCGGCACGGATGGCTCCCGTTTTTCGTTTATGGGTTTGCCCACCGCCAATTTATTTGCCGGTGAACACGGCATACACAGCAAACAGGAATGGGTGAGTGTGCAGGATATGGAAAAGGCGGTGATGACGATTGTAAAGCTCTGTAGTATTTGGGAGGAGAGGAGTTCCAACTAATACGTGAAATGCCTGTTTTACATAAAAATGCATATCTTTAATAAGCCAAAATTAATAGCGCCTATACCACACTAAGTATGTTATAGAGGCTCCATATAGCGACAATAAGTTAGTCATATGTAATGCCCCAACGGACGGACAGAATTTGACTACGATAAACTAAAAATGAAAAGATTAATCTATCTTCAACTTTGGATTCTCTTATCTATTCACACCTATGCGCAAAACGAAAACACCAAATGGTATTTTGGCGGATATGCCGCTTTGGATTTTATGACCAATCCACCTACAGTTCTAAACAACAGTTCTATGCTAGCAAACGAAGGCTGTTCAAGTGTTGCAGATGCAGCTGGAAATTTATTGTTTTATACTGACGGAGCAACCGTTTGGAATAAACAGCATTCAACAATGGCAAATGGAACAGGATTATTTGGCGGAACCTCTAACGCTCAATCCGTTATTATAGTTAAGCAACCAAACAATCCCAATCTATATTATGTTTTCACAAATGGAGGTAAATTATTCTATTCTATTGTAGATATGAGTTTAGCAGCCGGTATAGGCTCTGTTACAACAAAAAACGCACCATTAGATACAGTAAATTGTATGGAACAACTTTGCGCCACAAAACATGGAAATGGTTCAGATTATTGGATAGTTATACATGAACAAAGTTATTTCAATAATAATTTTAAAGCTTATTTACTCACAGCGGTTGGAGTAAACACAACGGCAACCATTTCTTCAGTAGGCACAATTTATGCAAGTCTAAAAATTGGCTGTATGAAATTTTCTCCAACGGGACAGAAATTATGTATAGCTGTAAATGCAGTATCTATAGAGCTATTTGATTTCAGTATTAACACTGGTGTGGTGAGTAACCCTCTAATTTTGATTTCGTATCCATTAGCTGGATACTATGGTTGCGAATTTTCACCTGATGGTACAAAATTGTACACAGGAAACAATTTATACAACCCAAATAGCAATTCTCGGCTAACGCAGTGGGATTTAAGCGCTAATTCTAACTCTGCAATAGTTTCTTCATCTGTCAATCTAATTTCTAATTCATTAACGCCTGGCAGTTTGCAATTAGCACCTAACGGTAAAATTTATCTTACATCTGATTGGTTGTCGCAGTCAATAAGTGTAATACATAACCCGAATTTAGCAGGCACTGCTTGTAGTCTTGTAGTTAATGGACAACCAATATCAGCAGTTATTAATCCAACAACCAATTCATACGCAAGAATGGGTTTACCAAATATGCTAACGAGTTTAACAAATACGCCCTGTGTTACTCAAACTATCAGCAACCCACAAAGCATTTGTGCTGGGAATTTCTACTCAATAAGCACTCATTCATACACAAACGCTGGTAATTATATAGATACGTTGCAAAATGTTTTTGCGTGCAATGGAATTGTAATTGTAAATACTCAACTTGTAGTAAACTCCATACCTAATTTGAATGTTAGTTTCAATTCTCCTATTTGCATAAACGATTCCATTGCTATCTCTGCAAGTGGCGCAAATACCTATACTTGGAATAGCAATTCAACAGGCAATCAATTTACAACTCCGCCTTTTACCACAACAGGAAGCTTCATTTACACGATTCAACTTCAAGGGACAGGAAATTTCGGTTGTGTAAGTACAAATACTTTTTCTATTAACGTTTTAGTCCAACCCTGTGACGTTGGAATTAAACTAAAAGACTCTCAATGGTATTCAGACAACATTAAAATATTTCCCAATCCAACTGAAGCTGATTTGACTGTTAATTTTGGCCAGCAGGTGGACATCAGCAAAATTAGCATCATCAATTCCCACGGACTGACAATCCACGAAGACAATAATTATGTTCAAAAAACAGGGCTTTCAGTTTCTGTCTTTGGCCTAGACAAAGGAATTTATCTTATTCTATTTAATACCTCTGCTGGTATTGTGACCAAGTCATTTGTTAAAAACTAACTGACAGGCAGACAGGGACAAATACTTTGTGTGGCGCACCACATATAACACAAAGCAAGCGCTACACCCGAGTAACTAATATTTTAAAATCGCGGTGGACATTTATACATTTGTCAATGCAGACAAGGGTCGCAGACGCCTGCTTGGAAAACGTTAGCGGGCATGCCTGGACGCTACCGTTAAAAATTTGTAGTATATACTTTTAATGTATACCTTTGTAAAAAACATCCTGCATGAAAATCTTATCATTAAAACTTGACGACGATATATATAATGAAGCCGAGAAAATTACGGGCAAGCTAAAGCTTGCAAGAAATCGTTATATAAATGAAGCTGTTAATATTTACAATATGTTTAATAAAAGACGCCTTTTAAAAAAACAACTTGAAAAAGAATCCAAACTTACCAGCAAAGACTCAATGGACATATTGCACGAATTTGAAAAGTTGGTAGATGAAGCTTAAGCAATACGACATCTGGCTTGCAGACCTAAATCCAAGAGTAGGAACTGAACCTGGAAAAACAAGACCAATTGTAATTATTCAAACAGACTTATTGAATGAATTTCATCCATCGACCCTTGTATGCCCTTTAACATCAAAGGTTAATAAAGACATTCAATTGTTAAGGGTTCATTTGAAAAAGGGCCAGCTCGACAAACCATCAGACATTTTAGTTGATCAAATTCGTGCAATAGACAATAACCGCCTTAAGAAAAGACTAGGTGCTTTGACCAAAGAACAAATTCAGACACTCAAGACAAATATTAGAATCGTGCTTGACCTATAAGGCACGACCCGCTAACAGCGCGCAAAAATTTTGTCGCATTTTTCGATATTGTAAATTCGGTGGGACAATTGTATTTTTAAATACGCGGACTGCGGCACCAATTTTAGCTGACAACCTTTAAATTTAATTTTATGAGGATATCATTAATCTCCTTGATTATCTTTCTGACCTCTTGTTCATCTAAAAATGAACTTGACTCATACTTAAATATGATGGAATTGAAACTAAATGACCAATATGAGATACTGAATTATGAATCAAGTTACGCAATCGGTGACTACATGAGCGAATTCAAGATTAAAGTTACTGATAACGACCTCAATAAAATCATACAAACTATTAAAGACACACAAGGTTTTCAGATTGATCCTTCTCCCATACAATCATACAATGACACAAGTTCAAATCCATTCTTTGAGAAAAAGGCGTGGTTAGCCAAAGGTATATACGATTACCTAATAATAATCCAAGACACAGTTCGTGGCGGTTATGAGCGAATAGCTCTACGAATTGATAAAGACAGTATCATAACTCTTAATTATAATAGTGAATAGAACTAGCGCCTAACAGCAAACTGGCCTTAACAAACTGATTAATAATTGTTGGATGATTCCATGAGAAAAGCCAGTGTTATACTCTTTAATCTAATCCTTATTGCCGCTGCGATTCTGACCAGCCTTTACAGCATGGATCATTATGCCGACGGAGGTTGCGATGGGGGTTTGTGCGGTTTGGGTTTGTTGTTTCACGCCCTACCCCTGGCCCTGGTTTGGGTTTTGGAAATAATTGCCTTTAACCTGAGCTTAAGGAAAAAAAGCGCAACGTTTGTGCTTCTGGCCCTTGCCCTGGCCATCAATACTCTGGTGTATTCTCAAAACACTGGCTATGCCCTACAGGAACTTGATCTGGAACCTGAAATACTTTACTTCCTAGCAACCCTTTGCCTGGCCCTGTATTTCCGTGATTTCAATTCAGAAAAAAAAGCGGAAGGGCATTCAGAACCTGAAAAAAACAATGCCCTTAAAAAATCACATCCACTGATGTTTTCTGCCGCTCTGCTCTGGGTGTTGTACAGTCTCTTCTCTTATCTCAGGTATCTCATTTCTGCCGGTTGGGAACAGATGCAAGCCCATGTTTTATCGACCATTCTGGGTTTATGCATCCTGACCCTTCAATTTACCTTGCTTGTGTACTGCTTCAGGGGACGGCTTTGGGCTCTGATTGTCTTATTTGCCCTTGTGCTCTACCAAACCATCATGCTCCTGATCTATAATTTCAATTACGAGGTTGCCTTTTTCGACAGTATTCTGGTGGCTTGCAATCTTTATTTAATGCTTGCCTTAGCACTCCAGTATAAGAGAATAAAAACAGCAGACAAAGTGTAGACACAAAAAAGAAGGTTCAATTTCACTCAGTCAGCACCCTTATCAAATTCTCCGCCTTCAACAAACACTCCTCGTATTCTTTTTCCGGTTCGCTTAAATAGGTGATGGCTCCACCAACTGCAAAGTTGATGCGTTTATTTTCGGAATCGTAAAAAATGGAGCGAATCACGACGTTCAGTTCAAAATCGCCTTTCTCATCCAAAATCCCAAAACTTCCTGAGTAATACCGACGATCAAAGTCTTCAAACTCATCAATTAAATCCATGGCCATTTGTTTTGGTGCTCCGGTCATGCTGGCCATGGGAAAGGTGGCATTTATAATCTCCTCGAAAGGAGTACCCGGTTTTATCTGGCACGAAACGGTGCTCACCATTTGATGAACCGTGGCAAAACTTTCAATACCAAACAAAGTGTCCACTTTCACCGAGGCCCGTTCGGCAACAATGGAAAGGTCGTTGCGAGCCACATCCACGGCCATCACGTTTTCTGTTTGTTCTTTTAAACTGTTTTGCAATTCCTGTTTCAGGCTTTGGTCTTCTTGTTCTGTTTTTCCTCTTCTGGCCGTGCCTTTAATGGGTTTGGTAATAAGTGTGGTGTTTTCCTTTTTTAAAAACAATTCGGGACTCGCGCACAAAATATAGTCCTTACCCAATTTTACAAGAGCTGCATAAGGGGCATTGGCTTTTTTCTGCAGCTCGATAAAGGTTTGAATTGGGTCCGGTTCCGCATTCTCTGCCGTAAAATTCATGCAGAAATTGATTTCGTAGATGTTGCCGTACTGTATGTGTTTTTTAAGTTCCAGCACCTTATGGATGTATTCCTCTTTGCTCAGAGAGGGCTGTGGCCGTATGGACATAAGTGCCGTTGAGGAGACTTCCTCAGCCAAATTCACCTCATGAGAAGAGAGAATAGGGTAATACTGTATAGCCATTTCGTGCTTTTTGGGATTCCCATAAGGAATCAATACAAACACATTTGGCCTGTAGCCTCCCCTGCTGCCCAGCACATGCAGCTTGCCTTGGCCGGGATGGCCCGGAAAAGGCAGGAATACAAAATTCTCAAGTGCTGCGATGTTCATGGCCGTAAAAATATGTTTAATTTTAAAGCCACATCGCTTATGCACATTGGTTTATTTTTCGGCTCTTTTAATCCCATTCACGTGGGGCATTTGGTGTTGGCCAATTACATGCTGGAATTTACTCCCATGGAAGAACTCTGGTTTGTGGTGAGTCCGCACAACCCTTTAAAAGAAAAAAGCAGCCTGTTAAATCAAAACCAGCGTTTGGTGATGGTGAATCTGGCCATTGAGGACCATCCGCGAATGCGAAGTTCAAGCATAGAGTTCGACTTGCCTCAACCTTCGTATACCATCAACACCTTGGCGCATTTGAAGGAAAAATACCCCCAGCACCGCTTTAGTTTAATTTTGGGTCAGGATAACCTTAAGAGTTTTAGCAAGTGGAAAAATTACGAGTCCATTCTACAACATTACGAACTTTATGTGTACCCAAGGCCAGGCGCTGAAGTCAGCGAATTCGACCAGCACCCTCGTGTGCACATCACTCAGGCCCCGGTGATAGACATCTCCTCAACCTTCATTCGCCAGGCCATCAAAGACAAAAAAGACATTCGTTATTTTCTACCGCCTAAGGTTTGGGAAGAGGTGGATGTGATGAATTTGTATAAGTAATTCTTAATGATTTTTAAATACTAATGACTTGATTCGCGCCAGGGATTGCAGCGTAAAGCCCGCAGCGTCCACCGAAGCCTTAGCGAAGGTGGAGCGAGGACTTGAAGCGAAAAGCCCGACCCTGACAAGCAAAAACTTAAGGAGTAGAATTTGGTTTTTGCTTCGTCAGGGGGGCGCCCAAAAACCACCGGAAGCAAAAAACGGAATGAGTTCAGAACCCCCTCACAAAATCCGTGATGAGCTTAAACACATCCTGGTATTCAGTTAAAGGCAGGGTTTTCTCTACATCGTAAATATCGTGGTAAGCCGTGATACCACCCATGGTATACATAAAAAAGCAAGGCACCCCGGCTTCGGTAAACCAATAGTGGTCGCTGTTTTTGGCTTTACCGCGTTTTTTGATTTCAACCAGATAATGCTGTTGTTCATTGATGTTTTGAAGTCGTGAAAATTCCTTTTCGTGAATGGCCCCATTCACCACCATGATGCCTTCCTCTCCGGTACCCATCAAATCGAGGTTCAGCAGAAATTTGATTTTTTTGTTATCCAGGGTTTTGCTCTCCACAAAATACTTCGACCCAATCAATCCCGCCTCTTCACCGGCAAAAAACACAAACACGGTTTTGTATTTTGGGGGATAGGCCATGTAATGTTTCATCAGATTCAAAAGCATGCTCACGCCGCTGGCGTTATCGTTGGCTCCGGGGAAATAGGTTTTTTTGCCAATGCCTCCCAAATGGTCGTAATGCGCGGTAAACACCACACAGGTGTCGTTATTCAC
>JALOMJ010000207.1 GCA_025455485.1 Bacteroidia bacterium
CATCTAGCCCTAATTTTCGTTTATGCCTGAGGTCGATTTCGTTTTGCCTTTTCCTAATTAATTCTTTCAAGGTATCCGCATCTTTTCTTAAGGCTTCAAGATAGATATAGTGTTCATAAGCCTTGAGTATACTTTCTCTTAGCTCGTCTTCGTCCCATGGCTTTTTCAGGTATTTAAAAATCAAGCCATAATTTACAGCTTCAATTAAGGCTTCAATATCAGAATAGGCTGTAAGCAATATTCTTACTTGTTCAGGATATTTTTTTACAGCGTCAATCAGTAATTGTGTGCCATTGGTTTCTGGCATTCTTTGGTCACATATCAAAATGTGAATGGCTTGGTCTTCCAGTATAGTTGAAGCTTCCGCAGCAGAAACGGCAGTAAAAATTTCAAATTCTCTTCTGAAGGCAGCATTAAAAGCCTCAAGATTGTTTAATTCATCGTCAACATATAAAACTCGAATCATATAGAAATTTTAAATCTAATTTATGAAAAAATCAAATACAGCATACTATACAATTTACATACAAAAAGAAAAAATCAGTTCTTGAACAGAAATGGTTTCAGAATGAAACTAGAATTTTAAAACTATTACAAATTGTAAAGAAATGAATGTTTGTTAGAGAGTCGATAAATAGCTCCGCTTCGAGTCCTGCAAAATTATCCAGCGTTATTCGAATTAAAACAAATCTTCTTTTTGTTCAAGCAATTCCACGTACTTTTGTAAATTCAAATTTAGTCCTTGTCCTTCGACCCTTTTAAAATAACATTGCCGGTTACCGAAATTATTCCTCAGGTGAGAGAACAGCTTGCTAAAACCAACACACTTATCGTCAACGCGCCTCCCGGTGCGGGCAAAAGCACGGTGTTGCCACTGGCTTTATTGGATGAGCCTTGGCTTGAAGGCAAAAAAATCATCATGCTTGAACCAAGGCGCCTGGCCACCAAAAGCATTGCCCTGCGCATGGCCTCTTTATTGGATGAGGAAGTGGGCCAAAGCGTTGGTTACCGCATTCGTTTCGAATCCCGCGTCAGCAAGACCACCCGCCTTGAAGTGGTTACCGAAGGTATACTCACCCGTATGTTACAGGACGACAACGCGCTTGAAAATGTGGGCCTTGTTATTTTTGATGAGTTTCACGAACGCAACCTCAATGCCGACTTGGCCCTGGCCCTTTGCCGGGAAGCCCAACAAGTATTAAGACCCGAACTGCGCATCCTTATCATGTCGGCAACACTCAACATGCCCCAGTTGAGCGCACTTTTAAAAGCGCCTGTCATTGTAAGCGAAGGGAAACAATATCCTGTTGAAATCATCTATACGGCCGTTGCCGACGAAAAATTACTGCCCGAATTGACGGCAAGAACGGTGATGAGAGCCATGGCGGAAAAAGAGGGAGACGCTCTGGTGTTTTTGCCGGGAGAAGGAGAAATCAGGGCCTGTGAAGGCCTTTTAAAAGAACAGAATACAGCCTTTACCATTCATCCCCTTTACGGACAGTTATCCCCACAAGAACAGATTCTGGCCTTACAACCAAACAAATTTGGTAAACGAAAAATCGTACTGGCCACGTCCATTGCCGAAACCAGTTTAACGATTGAAGGCATTCGCATTGTGGTGGATTGCGGTTTTGCACGCAGCTCCCGCTTCGATCCAAAATCAGGACTTTCGCGTTTGGAAACCATTCGCATTTCCAAAGACTCCGCCGATCAAAGGGCAGGGCGCGCCGGGCGTTTAAGCAGCGGCACCTGTTACCGCATGTGGACCACCGCCACACATTCCCGTTTGGCCGAACACCGCGTGCCTGAAATTATGGAAGCCGACCTCTGCGATCTCATGCTGGACATGGCCCAATGGGGCGTGAACGACATTCAACAACTCACCTGGCTCACGCCTCCCCCGAAAGCCTCATTGGCACAAGCCAGCGACACACTTCATCAAATCAGCGCTCTGGAGAATGCTAAAATTACGGCACATGGAAAACAGATTCATCAATTGGCCTGTCACCCACGCATCGCACACATGTTGTTAATGGCAAAAGAAACAACCGAGAAACAGTTGGGAACTGACATTGCCGCTATTTTGGAAGAGCGTGATCCCTTGCCCAGAGAATCCGGCATTGACATCAATCTCCGCATTGAGGCTTTACGAAGAGCAAGAAAAAATAACAACTTAGGCGGGCGGTTTTCGCGCATTGAAAAAGTAGCCGCCTCTTACAGAAAGATGTTGGGCCTTGAAACAAACAACAATGCAGTTGATCCTTTTGAAACCGGCTTGTTACTCGCCTTTGCTTATCCTGAGCGTATTGCTTCTGCAAGACCGGGCAATAATGCACAATTTCAATTGGCTAACGGTCGAATCGCTGCCGCAGGCCACAAGGATGATTTGGCACACGAACCCTGGCTGGCTGTTGCGCACATGGACCTGAGAGATGGTTTGGGCAAAATTTTCCTGGCCGCGCCCTTAAACCCAAAAGATTTAATTGGTCTTGTAAAAGAGCAGGAAGTGATTGCCTGGGACACCCGAAAGGGAGGTTTGATGGCCAATACGGAATTAAAAATTGGCAGTATTGTGCTACAAACAAAACCCTTAAAAACCATTACGGAAGAACAACGTCTATCCGCCATTTCAAAAGCCATTGAGACGGAAGGAGCCTCCTTGCTTGACTTTGATGAAAACATGCTGCAGTTGCAAAACCGAATTTTAAGTTTAAGGATTTGGAATCCCGAACAAAACTGGCCGAACGTGGATACTCCGGCCCTTCTTGCTAAAAACAAAGTATGGCTTGGTCCCTATTTAAAGGAGGTGAAAAAACCCGAGGATCTGAAAAAAATTAATCTGTCGGAAGCTTTGTTTCATTCCCTTGATTGGGAACTGCAACAAAAGTTAAACCAACTGGCGCCTTCAAAAATAGACGTGCCGAGTGGTTCCAAAATAAACATTCAGTACTTTCCAAATGGCGCAAGCCCTTTATTGGCCGTGCGTTTGCAGGAAGTGTTTGGTTTAAGCGATACACCAAAAGTGAATCAAGGAAAAGCGGCGGTGGTGATGCATTTGTTATCTCCCGGATATAAACCCGTTCAGGTGACTTCCGATTTAAACAGCTTTTGGAACAATTTGTATTTCGAAGTCAAAAAGGAATTGCAACGCCGTTACCCCAAACA
>JALOMJ010000208.1 GCA_025455485.1 Bacteroidia bacterium
ATCTCCCTGCCTCCTTCCATTTTCACCGCATGGGCCCCGCTTTCTTTCATAATACGAATGCTTGACACCAAAGCCTCCTTAGAATTGGCTTGGTAGGAGCCAAAGGGCAAATCCACCACTACCAGCGCACGGCTAACCGCTCTTACTACAGAGCCGGCGTGATAAATCATTTGATCCAGTGTAATGGGCAGCGTGGTTTCATGGCCGGCCATCACATTACTGGCGCTATCCCCCACCAATATCACATCAATGCCTGAACTGTCGATGATTTTGGCCATGGTGTAATCATAGGCCGTAAGCATAGCGATTTTTTCACCACGCTTTTTCATTTCCTGTAACACGTTGGTGGTTACTTTTTTTATCTCTTTGTGTACCGACATGATTCCCTTACGATAAAAGTAAACAAAAAACCCAACCGTTTTATGGGATGGGTTTCTTAAAGGTATTTAGATGAGATTAAAATCCTTGTTTATCGGTGATTCTGTGTTCAATCAATAAGCCAACACAGGCCGCATCCGTGGCTTTGTGTTTGTCTTTTTCAGTGGCACCTTGTGGCACCATCACTTCAATTACCAATTGGCGGGTGCTTACGCTTTGGAATTCAAAATTTTGTATGCTTTCGGCCGTGGCATTATCGAACAACAATTCGTTGGTGCGTGAATCATAAATTTTAAAATTTACTTTATCACCAAGTTTATCGGTTTCGCAACATACCGATATGCGGTAATCCATGCCTTTGTAAATCACACAACGCAGCTTGGACACCATGCCCTGGTTAAACAAACCGCTCTTGCTTTGGGCATTGTATTGCCAGTCTTTTTCTCCTTTTGCATCTTCAAATACACAATACTTTCTGTGAAACTGACCGCAGACACTGGTTTGCGGGACTACTGACATGCTGTAGGTAAAAAATAATAGGGTGAAAATATATTTCATAAGGCGAAGAATTATTTTGTTAATGTATACGAGTTACGGATCTCTTTAATTTTATTAATGATGGCAGTGTAATTTTCCTGACTAATAACAAGTTGTTTTCCGCCTTCCAGCATCATCTTGTCGCCAGACTGTTTTTTCGCAGCCTCAGCATCTTTCTCCTGAATTTTGTTGAACTCTGCCAACAAGGCTTCAAAATCTTTTCTTACGGACGATACATTGGCATCGCTTTCATGTTTTTTCAAAAACTCAATCAGGTTTTCAAGGGTGTATTTTTGATCAGCCATGCGTTCAACCGCCGGACTTCCTTCTTCGTATTTAACCAATTGACCGGCAATAAAAATACTTTCCAGCCAACCGCCTGCAACCACCATGGCCAGGGTAGGGCCTTGCTGACTGTCTTCCAGTTTTTCAAAAGAAGAAAAATACATGTCGTCGGTGATCACGCCTAAAGAATCGGGGTTGGATAAATTGTTTTCCAAACGTTTTAGCATTTCGGGTTGTATGGCAGTAGCCACGCCGATTTGATCGCCCAGTGTTTTTACTGTTTTGAAATATTTAATGGATTCAGACCCGATTTCGAAAATGCTGCAATAGCTTAAATCGCAGCTATAAATACCGAAATTCAATGCCTTGGATTTGCTATCGGTATAGTTTTTCTCATTGCTTAATGGGTTCAGGAAAGACGTGTTTTTGTTGTTTTTTCCGCCCACCATTTTTATAAACGACAGCATTTCGCCCGGGGAAGGCACTTGAAAAAACGTTTCAGAAACAGCACTGTTGGTTACTTCCTGAGCTTTTGCAGTATCTGAGGCTTCGAGTTCTTCTGACTTGTCGCCACCACCACAGCTGCCAAGAGTGAAGACAGTGAGGGCCGATAAAATTAACAGACTAGATGTATTCATGTTTTAAAGGTATGTTTTTTTTAGTTTGACTTTAAGATTTTATTCACCAAAGCGGCTGCTTCGTGAAACTCAATGGCTGAAAATACTTTTAGTCCCGATTCGTCGATAAGTTTTTTAGCAATGTCGGCGTTGGTGCCTTGTAAACGCACAATAATGGGCACTTCAATGTTGCCCATGTTTTTGTAGGCATCCACAATGCCTTGGGCCACGCGGTCGCAACGCACGATGCCACCAAAAATATTCACCAGGATGGCTTTTACATTTTTATCTTTTAAGATAATCCTGAACGCCTTTTCCACGCGCTCGGCATTGGCCGTTCCGCCCACATCCAAAAAGTTGGCCGGTTCGCCGCCGCTGAGTTTTATTAAATCCATGGTGGCCATGGCCAGTCCGGCGCCATTTACCATACAACCAACGTTACCATCCAACTTTACATAATTTAATTCGGCGTTACGGGCTTCCAAATCTGTAGGATCCTCTTCGGTAATATCGCGCATGGCCTCGTAATCGGGATGACGGAACAAACCGTTATCATCAAAACTTACTTTGCTGTCTACTGCAATAATTTTATCATCGCTGGTTTTAAGCACAGGGTTAATTTCAAACAAAGAGGCGTCGATGCTCTCGTAGGCTTTGTAAAGCGCGGTGACAAATTTCACCATCTCTTTAAAGGCGTTTCCGCTCAAACCAAGATTAAACGCAATTTTTCGGGCTTGAAAACCTTGCAGTCCAACGCGGGGATCAATTTCTTCTTTCCAGATTTTATCGGGCGTGTGTTCAGCAACTGCTTCAATATCCATGCCGCCCTCAGTACTGTAAACTATCGTGTTACGGCCTTTGCTGCGATCGAGCAATACGCTCATGTAAAATTCTTTTGTAGGGGATGCGCCGGGATAATAGACATCCTGAGCAACCAGCACCTTGTTTACCAGTTTGCCTTTGGCACTGGTTTGCGGTGTGATGAGGTGCATGCCAATTATCTGAGACGCTTTTTCTTTTACCTCATCCAGATTTTTTGCCAGTTTAACACCTCCACCTTTACCCCGGCCTCCGGCATGAATTTGGGCTTTAATCACTACCCAATCACTGTTGTATTTGGTTTTCAGTTCTTTTGCAGCAGCAACAGCCTGTTCGGCGTTTTCGGCTACAATTCCTTCTTGTATAGCTACTCCAAAACTTTTTAAAATGCTTTTTCCCTGATATTCGTGTATGTTCATACGCTGTGCTAGTCTGCCTCAAAATTAAGCTTTTATTTGAATCTGAAAAATGCAAAAAAAAAGCCCCGACTTAGGGTCGGGGCCTTAAATTAAAACA
>JALOMJ010000076.1 GCA_025455485.1 Bacteroidia bacterium
GTATCGGGTACAAAATTTGAATCCAATTATTCGTTTAGTGGTCTCGATCTTTCAGGTATATTGGGTTGGAGGGTAATCGGCATCGGAAAATTAGGAAATTTCCGACTCTTCACCGGCTTTAACATTAATAACTATAGCAATATCAAAGTCACTTTAAATGGCTCTTCTGTATCTGATCCTTCCATAAATACAGGCAACAGTGCCTTTTTATTTGGAACAGGAGTTGACGTTTGGCGAATTGTGTTTAACCTGAAATACAACATCGGTTTAACCGATCTCAGCAGCTTATCCACGCAGGAAATGAAATCCAATTCATTTGTGGTTTCATTAGGTATTAAGTTTTAAGAGGATGATGAAGGATGAGAAGCGCCCCCAATTGGTAGGCATCGATTTCAGCCATCTTGTTGACAATCTGATTAAGTTGTTATTGCTCTATTTTTTATTAGGGTATTGTGGTGATATTCTTAAACCCTTTTTATTAATCCTGGTTTGGGGAGGCATTATCGCCATAGCCACCCATCCCCTTTTTCTACTATTCAAAAAACTTCTAAAAGGCCGTTCAATTCTGAGTTCAGTATTGCTTACTGTTATCATGTTGAGCATCCTCATTGTGCCGGGTTGGCTGGTGATTGACTCCCTGCTGGAGGGCATTAATCATTTAAAAACCATGTACGAAACAAAAAGTTTGGTTATTCCTCCCCCATCTCCTTCTACTCAAACCTGGCCGGCATTTACCAAACCCTTGATTGATCTTTGGACAGAGGCCTCCGTGAATACGGCCGAAGCCATTCAAAATCACTCCGATCAATTGAAAGAAGTAGCGCTATGGATATTCGGTGCTTTATCAGGGTTTAGTAAGGGGTTGCTTCAGTTTATCGCTTCTGTGATTATAGCGGGTGTATTTTTTATTTATTCAGATTCTATACACAACACTTCCGTTGGGATTTTTCGAAAATTAATTGGTGAGCGGGGCGAACATTTTGTTGAAATATCCATAACAACCATTCGCAATGTGGTTAAAGGCATATTGGGAGTTGCGGTTATTCAAGCCGGGATGGCAGGCATTGGTTTTTTTGTGGCCGGCGTTCCTTTTGCCGGTTTATGGACCATCTTGTGTTTAATTCTTGCGATTGTTCAAGTTGGCGCTGCACCGGTGGCAATTCCCGCAATTATCTACGTCTTTTCAGTGAACTCCACCTTAAGCGCCACCGTATTTACTATTTGGATGTTAGTGGTTTTGTTTATTGACAATGTATTAAAACCAGTTCTTTTGGGCAGAGGTGCCCCTGCTCCCATGTTGGTCATTTTTCTGGGAGCCATCGGTGGTTTTATCTCCCATGGTTTTATTGGTCTCTTTCTTGGTGCGGTAATTCTTACACTCGCTTATAAGTTGTTCAACACCTGGTTCAATGGACCAAAAGAAGCAGAAGTGCTTATGACATCAGATAGCGCGGATGCAGAGGAAAAACCCAAAAGTCAATAAGAACCTTATCCCAGTTCTTTAGAACAGAAATCCGATTTTAATGTGTTTATAAATCATACCCAACTCAGGGGCATACATGGCTGTAAATTCCATGGGCATCACGCCCAAATTATATCCTAAACCCAAAGAAAAACCATTCAAAACCTTGGTGTTGTCCTGAACATAAATTTCATCGTAGGTTGAGAAATCGTAAAAGAGAGAATTGGCTCTTGCCATAACAAACACATCCCCTATTACCTGATATTGCAAACCTATCTGACCAATTAAGGCCGACCTTGATGTTATCTGACCTTCATTTAAACCTGCAAAAACCATTTGTTGGCGAAACAATGGTTGAATCCCTCCGATGAAAAAATTATCAAAATCAAAACCCTGTGAATGATAGGTTAAACCAAGGTTCACATTATAAAAAAAAGTGAGTTTTTTGTGTAAGGGAATATATTCCAGATAGTCGAAACGGGCACGATAAAATTCAGGTTTGCCATCAATAATAAAAGAAAAGTCTGCTTGTTGTCCAGCATTGTTGTACACCAGAATGTCCGCATTACGATTATAAACCACACCTGTTTCAAACCGCATTAGTCTTCCGGAGTTAGGAAAATGCAAACGATTTGTCGTGTTGTTTTCTAACTTCAAGTAAGAATAGAGGTAATTATTGGACCCATCAATTTTATTGACAGCTGAAACGTCAGGGTAAAAGTGATTTTGTTGATAATTGGTTCCAAATGTTAGGCTCAAATCTGAACCAAAAACATGGGTATAATTTAAGTCAAGTCTTGTAAATCGCAGGTTATACAAGTACTCTTTTGACGCCCCTTCGTAAATATTCCATGGCAAGTTTTCGTTTAGGTATTCAATGTTAATGTAGTCATTGGCCTTTCTTCCAAATGCCTGGCGGTGCTGAACCAACACCCTCAAATATTCCCCGGCCGCGATCTTAAACATGGTTCTCGATTTATCCAGCAGCAAATTTCTCACCGTTACGTTGGCCAAAATGGCCGGACCACTATACGTATGAAAAGACAAGCCCACTTTAGCCTGCGTGAGCATGGTTTCCTTCACGATACATTTTAACCTTGCGTGACCTGGTTCTGTGGGTATCAACTCGTAATAAATGTTATCGTAATACCTGCTGGAATACGCTCTTCTGAAACCTCTGTTGATTTGTTCAGCCGTATAACTTTTGCCGGTTTGGATATCGATTTTATCCATCAATAGATCTTTGCTGGTGTTTTTAATGCCAACAAATTCCATTTCATCAATAACGATGTTTTGTATTGCAGGCAATCTTTTCTCGGGATCGTAATTTATTGGGTACAAACGATTCAGTGAATCTGCCAACCGTTTAAAATACGGATAGTAAAGATTCCCTACTTCCTTTCCAATCCGCATGATGTCATCGCTGGCGCCAAAACTTCCGGCGCTGTATTGATCAACAGGGGGTTCAATGATAACATTGCATAGTTTTTTTTCTTTAATAAGGTCTTCTGCGTCCCTGTATTGGGTAATCTGATAAAACACATCGAGTGCCGTATTGAGTTTTGAAACATCAGGTAATCCCGGAAACAGATTCACACCAATAACAATATCGGCCCCCATTTTTTTAATATCGGTCACCGGAAAATTTCGAATGATTCCGCCGTCAACCAATTTGGTGGTATCTACATCAATCGCTGTAAATACACTAGGAATGGCCATGCTGGCCCTTACCGCCTTCACAATTTCACCTTTTGAATGCACTACGGCTTTGCCTGTTGATAGGTCGGTGGAAATGCATTTGAAAGGTATATTAAACTTTGAAAAATCTTTGACATTGTAAACAGGAAGAAGGAGTTCGTTCAGCTTTAGCCAAAGTTCTTCCGATTCAATTAGTCCTGTTGCTATTTTAGGTTTTAAGCCCTTCATTCCTACTTCAGCAGAATACTTACCGTACTCGTCTTTCTCATCAATACTGATATCGGTATAACTGGGTTTATTGCTCAGCAAAACGCCCCAATCCAATTTGTCAACCTCCTTCTCAATTTGTTTTCCGGTGTAACCCACCGAGTACAAAGAGCCCATGACGCTTCCCATGCTGGTACCGGTAAGGAAATCAATTTTTAATCCGGCACTATCGATAGCCTGTAAAATGCCAATGTGAGAAATGCCTTTGGCACCGCCACCGCTTAACACAAGTCCTACTTTTGGGCGCTGAGGAAAACAAAGAATAGGAAAGGCAATAAAACACCACAGCAATCGACTATAAAAACATGAGAAAATCTTCATAAACTATTGAATTATATCTATTTCTAAATTATTTAATTGTGATATTGGTATATATTAAAACCAAACCTTACTTGTTTACCAACTATAGGTAAGAATTACTGTTCCGTAACTAAACACAGAACCTGTTTCAAATTCTTTACTGTTAAAATATTCTGTGAGAATTATATTAAACCTTCCAAACACCATAGCCATACCATAGCTACCGGCAACTACAAGCCGCGAAACCGCATCTGATTGTATTCTATGTTCAACGGTGTTGTTTAGTTTATTCACCACTCCTCCCTGAAGCATGGCATTGTAAAGCACCATTTTTACTACTGGCGCATAGAAGAAATAAACCTGAATACCTTTCAGGAACTGAGGAAAGGTAGTATTGCGTTCTGCGTGATTAAGTAAACCCATGTTTTTATCAAAGAAGGACTTGAATTTTCCTAATCTTACTCTCCCTCCGATTCCGAAATCAGTGAAGGCAGTTCCTACATTAAACTGATATATACTGTTGGCTTCCATCAAGGAGGAAAAAAATATACGCTGCTCAAAGCTTAATTTATAGTTAAGGTATAAATCGTTATTTAATTGGTAATTCCAGCCTTTAATATTTGTGTCGGCATTGTGATTTGCAAACATTTTATGGACTCCATTCTGCATTTGTTGCGCTTGCGCCACCGGACCTATTGCTCCAATGGAAAGCTCACTGGTTAGCCTTTGCTTCAAATCGGATGAAATTGAATAATTGCGGAAAGTCAGATAAATGGCACCCGCAAACGGCCTATCATCGGGGACTATCGTGTCTGATGTTTTATCAGAGGGTGTGTAAAAATCCTGGGTGAAGGAAAGGGAATAATGATTGTAATTGGCTGTATCCTGAATCAATTTTGGCAGTAAACGGTTAATCCAAATACGATTATAAAAACGCCCTACTTTTGGAGAAGTTAATTCTAGTTTTAGACCCTGAGTAAAGTAACGGTCTTGATTATCGGCCGAAAAAATATCATTGGATTCCTCTATTTTAAAGAATCCCAAATTCTGTGATCTTAGTGATGTGTTAATTAGATAAATTGAAGTAAATAGTAGCCATACATAGCATCTTCTGGATGCCCAATCAGAGAAAAAGTTGATAGGCGACATTTGTTATAAAGCTTCGTTAAATGCTTAAAAATATTAATCTTTTTTGAAATATTTAATGTGATTGTATTTCTTAAGATTCAAATTTAATGTTACATATGATTAATGTTTATTAATGCATGAAAAAACTCAGGATTAACCGAAATCCTTGAAATTGGCAGATTTTAAAAGGAAATCACCAATACAGATAAAAAAACCATCAAAACGGATAGCCAAATCCTATAACTATCCCACTTAATGGTAGTTTATTTTGCCAAATCCATTTCGATCCTTCAATAAAAATTGGAGCGTACAAAAGAAAACCATAGTCCAACCTCAGAATAAGATAGTCGACGTCTAATCTCAAACCGGTACCTGCTGTGAGATAACTGTCTTCAATAATTTTTCCCCAGCGTATACCTGAATTAGGTCGTTCAGGATCTTCCCTCAGCAGCCATATGTTTCCGGCATCGGTCCAAAACGCTCCTTTTAAGCGTACACCTAAACTAAACCGATACTCCAAATTCATTTCCAATTTAATGTCTCCAACCTGATTCACCTCACCTTCATTAAATTCCAAATACCTTCCAGGGCCAACACTTCTGGCGTTAATAGGCCTTAAACTATTCGTGCCACCAATAAAATATTGCTTGATGTACGGCATTTGAGTGCTGTTTCCATACGCAATGCCAAATCCACCAATATGACGAAAGACCAATGAACTTAACCTGCCGGTTTTAAAATAATACCTGTAATCGTAACTTAACTGAATAAACTGAGATATGGGCAAATTAAACACCGTTCTGTTTCCTTGAGTATCATCGGTGAACAATCTGTTCATCCAAACTAAACTGTTTCCGGCTGTTTCAAATCGACCTTGAAAAAACATGCCAGAGGGTACCTTATCCTCACTTCGTTTATCTAAAATATAGGTATAAGCGGTTCCAACAATAAACTGATTCACTAAACTTGTTCTAAGCGAAGGGTTTTCCAGCACCAAAGTATCGAATCGCGCCGTGGTCTCAAGCAGATCAGAAAATGTAATGTTGACTAAATCCAAACGGTGACGGCTGTATTTACTTTTGTTCCATTCAAATCCATACGAAGCGTTCCAGCTAAACATTCTGAAATATTCTTTTCTGTCGTTGTATTCAAGATTTAAACTGGCAAATTGAAATGGCAGGGAGTTTGAAGTTCTGGGTAATTTTACGACCCGACTTGCAAATGGCGCTTTTAAAATACTTCTAACTGAAACGCCGGAAGATCTGGAAATTCTTTCTCGAAAAATTCCAATAGGAAAGTCATAATAATAGTCGGCTTCCACATACAAGTTTTCGGCCCCACCAAACAAATTCAATTGGGTTACCTTAAATCCAAGTGAAGGGCCAATGTAACCGGCCGTTTTATAGCTACCTTTTACGTCAAACGAAAGAAGAGTAGCATCTGAAGTATTAAGACTTAGCTTTGCCGCTATATTCGCAGAGTCACCCTCAACAGCATCATAGGTCAGCGAATTCGATTTAAAAATTCCCAAAGACGATAACAGATCAATGGTCTCCATGGACTTTGATAAAGAATAAACATCGCCTGAGTTTATAAAAATAATACTGTCAAGAAAACTCTTTCTTAATTTGCCATATAGATAATTATAGTATCGTCCAAGCCGCTTTTTTTGGTCAACAGAGTCAATCGTTAACAAAAACCGATTGATACTTACCTTGCTCAATTTGGTTTGCGTCAAATTGTTATTTATTCTGATTCTTATATCAACCACTTTGCTCCGCCCAATCGTATCCGCTTCAATAATAATATCGGATGGCTGGATATAAAAAAAACCATCGTTTCTCAGCTGCTTAAACAACTCCAACTTTTCATTCCTAAGGGTATCCAGATTGTATTCAAGACCTGTTCGAATTACAGTATGTTTTTTACGTTTATCCATCGAATTTTGAAGCGCAGCCTGAGTTGGATCAAGCAAAAATTCAACATTTCGGTACTTAAAAGCTTCGGCGATTTCAATTGAATATTTAACAAAGGCCTTTTTCTTATTTCTACGGTAATGTATTTCAAAATGACCAGTGGTTCCAAAGTGTCCGAAACCTTCGAATATCTCAATCAATCGCTTCAGCTTCAGTTCCGGCTGAATATCATCCATTAAAACTGGCTCTTCTCCCAAATTATTTCGCATCCAGTAATTGAATCCCTTGCTCTTCTCATTATAAAACCAATTGTACATGATCAATCGAATAGGAATTCCGCGAACACTTGGAAACCCAAACAATGAACCGTTTGGAAGGTCCCAAACTGAAATATACGCCTTGCTGTATTTAACACCACTGTACTTTAATACAAAAGGTCGCGGTTCAGTTTTCTGTTTAAGTATAAGTTTAGACCCCACATAAAGTTCTTGATTTTGCTGCAAACACTTAGTGCCGGAACAAGAGAAAAGACCGGTTATTACAAAAAGCATGGATATTTTTGCAAACAGCTTCATCTGGATTGGGTGATACTTGAATCCTTACTTACTCTCCTGAAAATATTTTTAAACTGTTTACTGTATTTAAAAATAACGCCAGACTCATCCACCTGACCTTCAATGGGTCCTCTATAGGAATTTTCCCTTTGGAGTAAAAGTGAAATATCAGGATTTTCGCGTAAAACATACTCTAACTGAATGGTTCCCAATGGTGAACTTCGAGATGTGGACGTGTGCTGACCCAATTCAAAATCACCGCCTACCGTTATTTTTACGCGTTCGTTACGGAAACCTTTAGTAAAACTGTAACCAATTTTATTGGGGTCTTTCGAACCATCAGGATTTTCAGTATTGGTATTATCCACATGAAAAGAAAGGTCAGCGTTTTTAATATTTCTTCGTGATATCTCATTCATTTTTTTTACAACACTTGTCATTGTAGCATTTCCGGATTCCGTTCCGCTGTTGATTCTGCCAAACACAAGCATATTTATGGCGTAGGTTTCCCTTGTTTCTATGGGCAAAGCCATGAGCATGTTCTGAACAGCTGCATTTGCAGAGCTGATCTCAAAATTAAGTTGAATGGATTTCAGGGGTTTTTCGTCGACAATGGCCTCAACAAAAACAGGCACACGGTTTTTCTTATCCTCTAAAGCCGGTGACATTTCGTTTGGTGTTACCCTGAAGGTTTCCACACCTTTAAAACTTATCAAAGGATTACGGGGGTCGCCTCTCCAATCTATCTTTGCCAGGGAAATAGACATTTCGATATCCGATACCATTGGCACCTCGTAATAAACCTTACCATTGGTGCTGAGAACGGTGCCAAATATGTCGGGTATCATATCCGCTCCGGTTCTTAACTGTAAGTTGCCGGAAGCGTTTAACCTCGCGTACTCCTGGTTGGATTTATTAAATAAAACATAGATATCAGTAGACCCCAAATTAACATCCACATTCCAATCCAGAGAAAAAGGCAACATCGACTTTTTCTTTACCAGTTGAATCCGTTCTGATTCAGCAAATGAAGTGAAAATCACATCTTCCGATTCGTTAAGAGACACCGTGCCTTTGTAATAATGAAAAACTGTGCCACCTTTTAACAAATTCGCCATGCCCTTAATCATTATCTTTTCACCTTTACCCTTTATTTGAAGATCCGATTCCAATAAAAGTTTTCCTTTGGTTAAGAAAAGCGGGTTTTGTGTATTCAAAACATAAAATTTCTCTGTTTTAAGGCCAATATCAAATTCACGATCACCAAACAACACCATAGAACCTTTTAAATGCAAATCATTTCCTTCCTCATCCTTAATTACAAGATCACTCAAAACAAGCTTGTTATTCTCAATAGTTAAAGTTTGATTATCGATTAAACCCGAAGCCCCGTATTCTTTCATTTTAAACCTGATTTCGTTGAAGTTTATATTGCCATTCAACGAACGGGTGCGACCGGAGTGTAAGTTTAGCTTTCCATTTAAATCGCCTGAAAACTCATAATTATCAGGAACCAGATGCAATACAGAATCAATATACCCCAAACTGAGTTGAGCTATGTTTAATTGATGGAGAAGGCCATCCTCAACGCTGTTTGCAGTATATTTCACATCCCATGCCGTACTTCTGGCCTCCGCTTCAATACGAGTATCCAAATAACTTTTTTGAACTTTAAAAGCGGAATACCCTAGATTGATAGTATCTAATAAAATAGAACTCACTTTTCCGTTCATGTTCAATAATTCTTTTTCCGGCTCATACTTTGCATTCATGGATAAAGTGGCCTTGCCTTTAATATCTTTGATGAACAAATCAGCAAGTGGCCCGAGCTGAAACGAATCCACACTAAGTTCAATTTGTTGCCCATTCCCTTTTAGTTCAACGCCTTGCCTGCCATTGTGAAAGGCCTGATGGCCTATGATATTAAAATGTTTTGTGTCAATGAGGAGGCCTTCACCGGGATCAGAAATCCAGGTTTGACCTCCTAACCTGAAGGGTTCAGAGTGGTTAAAAAACAGGCCCACTTTGTCAGAACTTAAACTAATATCCCCGGCTAAGCCTAATGGTTCTTTTACACTTGGAATGTATCCTTTAAGCGTATAATGCATTCTATCCTTCTTATTGAATTCAAGAGTTGTAAACAAGCTGTCAAAATCAACCAAAGGGTTTGACAAGGTTTCTATATTCAGATAAGCTTGTTTAACCTCTTTATTGTAATCCAAATGGCCACTTATATCTTTGGCCGTTGAACCGTTATAGGAAAT
>JALOMJ010000209.1 GCA_025455485.1 Bacteroidia bacterium
CCGATGGGAGGGTATTTGTTTCAATTTTAATTCGAGATTCTTTAAGCGGAGTTGAGTAAACTTCTTTGCCATGTACATCCATTAGTCTCAACGTTAAATCACTTGCTTCCATGTTTCCGGCATTGGTATATTCAATAAAGCATTCACCCATGCAAGGGTTTGGATAGATGCTCAGACGGATGTCATTTTTAAGTTCGTTCACGGCAGTAAAAGTTTGAAAATCGAAATATTCTTTTTTCATGCTGTTTTCAAGTTGTGAATTCATCCAGTCCCAGTATTGCCAGATGGTTTGTGTAATTTGGTTGGATGGGTTGTAGGTGTGAATTTCTTTCTCTTCATAGTCTGTTTCCCAGGCTACATTAACAGTATCCCAGGTTTCGCCTTTTGAACCGGTGTAGTTGTATTTGGTATCAAAAAACTCTGAATAGCGGTAATCATTTACCCAGGCAGAATTAACGTAATTTTCAGTGATCTCTTCAAAACCACCGAAAACATCATAGGTGGTGTTTATTCTTGCCTCAGTATTCCATTGGTTGGCCACCGGGTTTCCCCAAACTTGCACAGTTCCACTTTTTAAAGTGGTTTCATCACAAAACATACCGCACCAATTTTGAAAGGTTAAGTTGATGTAACGGAAATCACTTTCAAAGTTACTTCCGCTCCAGATTTTAAATTCCGCCTCTACCGGAATGCTTGAAGGAGCCGTGTAAACCAATACGGTTCTGCTGTCGTTATCATAACTTGACCCATTCCAGATTTGGGAATCGTATTGTGTAAGGTTGTTTCCATTGTAAACAAAGGCGGTTTCGCGCCCGTTAATTTCCCACTGGTTGGTGTTCGAGTCCCAGCTGGAATACACGTTTTCAGTCATTCTCCCCTGCATATCATAGGTATATTGGTTTTTATCCCCAAACAGAATATCCCATTGTGTTGTATAGGTTTCGTATCGCAACTCGGTAAGATTATCATTGGCATCATAAACAAATACAGATCTGGAACTATTTTCCCACAGGTTTGAGACTGAATTATAGTTTTGATTCAACTCTTCTATTATTCTGGCTTTGGTATCGTAAGTATTTACCACACGGCTAATGGGTGTATTTAACCTGCGGGTTTCGCTAATTAACCATGACTGAGGATTGTAAGCATAAACCGAGGTGTCGTTGAAAATAATTGGCTGATTTTCCCGGATGAACCACCGTTGCAACTTTGGCCGCCTGAGAAATGGCTTGTTTTGTTTTTTGCTTCTTTTTTTGATTGAAAACTTCCAGGCGTTTACTGTTTGACGTATTTTGTGAAAAAACCGTCGTGCTATTGCCTATAGACAATAAAATAGTCAAGGTGAAAATTAAAGGTAGTTTTGTTTTCATAAGTATAATTTTGAACCCAAATTTATGGCTTAAACCATACCAAAATTGTTAAAATATACTTAACGGCAAATAAAGCCAACAAATGGTTGAAACTTCTGTACATCCGGAATGAACCGGAATTTTTAAGGCCGTAGTTTAGGGTTTTGTTTGTGCCTATCCTTATCCCGTTCTGTTTTTTTCTCGAGACTTTTTTGCAAAGCGTCTTCAAGATCAACGCCACATTGGTTGGCCAGGCAGATAAGAACAAATAGGATATCGGCCATTTCCTCACCCAGCTCTTTTCCTTTGTCACTTTCTTTTTCGCTTTGCTCTCCGTAACGCCGGGCCATAATGCGCGACAATTCCCCCACCTCTTCCATCAGCAAAACGGTGTTGGTGAGTTCATTAAAATAACGAACCCCATGCGTTTTAATCCATTGATCAACTTGCTTTTGAGCGACTTTAATTTCCATGTAATTTCTTTTAAGTTTAAACGGTTTGGCCTTTGCGTATAACACTTGGTTTAACTTATATCAAACCTTTGGCACCAAAGCGTCATTTTATAACCAGTAATAATATACCTACCTTCACAAATCTAATAATTAACCGGTTTGTTTTTGGGAGTAAATTCGCATTAAAATCGACTTCAAACCATTTGTTTGTATACTTGTTGTTGAGGTATGAATTATAAAAACTTACAGGAATGTTTGAATGACCTCGAAAAAAACGGGCATTTGATTCGCATACAAGAGGAGGTTGATCCCAACCTGGAAATGGCGGCCATCCACCTCCGTGTTTTCGAGAAAAACGGCCCTGCACTGCTTTTCGAAAATATTAAGGGATGTAAATTCAAAGCCGTAAGCAATTTGTTCGGAGACATACAACGCAGTCGCTTCATGTTCCGGGGTACTTTTAAGCACATGCAAGATTTGGTTCAATTGAGAAACAATCCCATGGAGGCACTCAAACACCCCTTGCGTTATGTCTCTACAGGATTTGCGGCATTTAAAGCACTCCCTAAAAAAGAAAATTTTTCAACGGCCGCATTCAAGGAAATCAGCATTTCGGACCTACCGCTCATTAAACACTGGCCCATGGATGGAGGAGCGTTTGTAACCCTACCTCAAGTGTACAGCGAAGACCCTGATCAATCCGGGGTTCAAAACTCCAATTTAGGCATGTACCGCATACAACTCAACGGCAATGACTACATAAGCAACCGTGAAATAGGTTTGCACTACCAGTTGCACAGAGGCATTGGCGTACACCAAAGCAAAAGCAATGCAAAAAATATGCCCTTGAAAGTGAGTGTGTTTGTTGGCGGACCACCTTCGCATAGTTTGGCAGCCGTAATGCCTTTGCCCGAAGGCATGAGTGAACTTACCTTTGCAGGGGCGCTGGGAGGTCGCCGGTTTCGTTACGCTTACAAGGATGGCTATTGTGTTTCGCTTGATGCCGATTTTGTGATTTGCGGAGAAGTACACCCCTTTGAAAACAAACCCGAAGGGCCTTTTGGAGACCACCTGGGTTACTACAGCCTTAAACATCCTTTTCCGGTAATGCGCGTTCACAAAGTGTATGCCAAGGAAAATGGCATTTGGCCTTTTACGGTAGTTGGTCGTCCGCCACAGGAAGATACAGCGTTTGGAGCGCTGATTCATGAATTGAGTGGGAATGCCATTCCAAAAGAAATTCCGGGAGTCAGAGAAATTCATGCAGTAGATGCAGCCGGTGTACATCCTTTGTTACTGGCCAGAGGCAGTGAACGGTACACCCCATACTTAAATCACAAAACACCATCTGAAATTCTTACCCAGGCCAATCATATTTTGGGAACCGGACAGTTAAGTTTAGCCAAGTATTTATTTATTGCGGCGGAAGAACACAACGGGCCCGATTGCCATGAAACAGAAACCTTTTTCGAACATGTTTTCGAACGTTTGGATTTAAAACGCGACCTTCATTTTTACACCAAAACAAGTATTGATACTTTAGATTATTCAGGAGAGAAATTAAACGAAGGCAGCAAACTGGTAGCTGCTGCAGGAACAGAAAAAATAAGATCATTGAGCAGTGAGCTCCCGGGTGTATTTAACACCTCTCCTCTTTTTTCAGATCCTGTACTTTTAATGAAAGGCGTTGTGGGTATTAAATTAAAAACGTTTCGCAATTACTCAGCAACCCACCTAGAAATTCAGGAACTGAACGCCTGGTTTAAAAGTAAAATTACTGAGCTTGAGGGTATTGTTCAAATTATTGTTTACGATGAGCATAATTTTAAAACCTCAGCACATCCTTTTAGAGATTATCTTTGGATAACCTATACCAGAAGTAATCCCAGTCATGACATATATGGTGTTGATGAATTTATTGAAAATAAACATTGGGGTTGTTTCGGACCAATGCTGATAGATGCCCGCAAAAAGCCGCACCATGCGCCGGAATTAAAAAAAGATGAAAACATTGCACATCAAATTGAGCGGTTCTTTAAAAAAGACGCGGTACTTGAAAAATGGGCATAACAAACAATCATGAGAGCAGAAATAATTAGCATAGGCGATGAAATTCTAATAGGTCAAATCCATAATACCAACAGTGTATGGATTGCTCAACAATTAACTTTGATTGGTATTGAAGTAGTGCACATGAGCTCTATTGCAGATACAGAAGTGGCCATTGGGGAAGCCTTTGATGCTGCGAAAGAGCGCTCTGAATTGGTTTTTATTACCGGTGGTTTAGGTCCTACAAAAGATGATGTAACTAAAAAAACATTTGCAAATTATTTTAAAGTGCCTTTGGTTATAAATGAAGATGTTTTGGAAGAGAACTCACCGAGATAAATCGTCAGCAGGCTTTGGTGCCGGAAGGAAGTGTTGTAATTATGAATTATAAGGGCACCGCCCCAGGCATGTGGATGAAGAAAGACAAGTGTATTTTCATTAGTATGCCCGGAGTGCCTTATGAAATGAAAGCCATGATGACGGATACCATACTTCCTAAA
>JALOMJ010000077.1 GCA_025455485.1 Bacteroidia bacterium
GCTTGAATTACTTCCTCAGCAAAATCAACACAAAGAAAGCCTCAACACTGAAGCGGTTTACCTGCATTTAACAGATTACACCGTAAAATACCCCGCCAAAAATTTGACTTCCCCCCTCGCGTGAAACTAATTTGGCGCTTGAAAGCAACAAACTAAAAACAATTCACACAAGTATTCATCTAAAAAAATTTACCATGAAAAAAGTAGCTCATAGTCAAATACTGATTCTGCTCTGCCTCCTAAATGTTTCAAGCTTTGCTCAAGGATTTTGGACCACCACCCTGATGCCCGTATCAGCAAATGCCAATGCAAATATTGGAACAGGCAACAACAGAAGCTTTAGAATTTTCACTAACAATCAAGCACGCTTAACTGTTGACTCCATTGGAAGAGTAATTTTACCCGGCTTGGCTGGTTCATTCGGAGATCAGCTTTTAGTGGTACAACCCAACGGAAGATTAGCCCCTTCAATAGCAGGTCCGTTTACAAACAACACCACCAACTTTTTAAGGCAAGATGGCAGTTGGGCACCAATTCCGCAAGGAAGTGTTGGATTCACCTTAAGTGGCCCTAGTTTATTTACCTCACCTGGCATTAAAGTAGGCATTGGAAAATCCGCCCCTGTTAATGAACTGGATGTTCTAGGCAATTCCGAGGTATCAGGAAGTTCCATCATTAATGATAAAGTGTTTATTGGTCCACCAAATGATTATGCCATTATTAAATACATCCCTGCTACACCCACTTACCCCGCTGTATTCACAATAGGTGGAGGAGGCATGAACAACCCTTCCAATCCTATTCCAGGTAATCCATACAACTCCTCACCCGGACATGGTGGTGGAGAGCATAGTCCCGATCCGATGCCCGACATGGCCTGTATCATCGGCGAATCGAGCCAACAAAGCCTGCCGCCCAGCGCAACCATTTTAAACAATGTGCTCAGCATTAAAAAGATAATTCAACCGGCTCCTAATTCAGCAATAATGGCCGGCAACATCAACATCGGACACAATGGGTTTAATGCATTTATAGAAACTCAGGGTGGCACGCTAAATCAGGGGCCTCACGAAGGGGATCTTTTTATCAATTCCAAATGCAACCGAAGCGTTTACGTTTTTAGCAATACAAATGCATTTGCACCAGGCCTTAACAGCATCATGTCGATAGATGGCAAATTAAACGTTACCAGTCAGGTGCAGATTGGCAATGCCGCCGCCAATTCATTCCAGCCAGCCAACACCCAACTTTACCTTTATTCACCGCCAACAATTCCAATCGGCATGAAAATAAGACATGGTGGTGGCGGAGAATCGGCTATTAAAGTTATCGAATTGGCAGATAGAGATAGAGGACTGGCCGTGTACAGGGGTACACCAACTGCCGACGGCAACGAGAGGTTTTCTGTATTGGGCGATGGCAAAACCTCCATCTTTACCACCAATGCAGATGCGCTAACCGTAGCGGATGCCAATACCCCAACACAAATAAATTTCAGAGTATTAAAAGATGGGGCCTCACGAATTAATACAAGCAACGCCGACGCTTTCACTGTTTCAGATGCGGCAAATGCAGGTCAAACCACTTTCAGAATTTTAAAAGACGGCGCCTCAAGGATTATTACTTCTAATATAGAAGCATTATCCGTTTCAGATGCCGCAAATGGAAATCAAAAAAATATGAGAGTTTCAAATTCTGGTTTGGTAGAACATCTGAACATACACAACCTCGCCAATGCGATTCGCATCACCAATGCCAATCAAAATGAAACCTTTAAAGTGCAAGGAAATGGATACACTGAAATTGGGGTTTATTCATCCTCAGGGATGCCCACACCTCATGGTTCTTCCAATGCGAGAGCCTTAACGATTCGGGATCACTCCTTAAACCGCGACATTTTTGTTGTGCGCGCAGACGGAGTAGCCTTCGCCCGCGAAGTTGAAATAAGTTTAACATCAACATTTCCTGATTATGTATTTGAATCCACCTATGAACTGAAACCTTTAAAGGAGGTGAATACCTACATCCAAAAACACAAACACCTGCCTGGTTTTGAAAGCGCAGAGTATTATGAAAAAAACGGACTTAATGTGAATACCCTCCTTATTAAGCAGCAGGAAAAAATCGAAGAACTCACACTTTACCTTATTGAGTTAGAAAAACGTTTGAATGCTATTGAAACTAAACAGTAATAACCACAACAATGAAAACGATTTACAGAATCCTATTGACCATGTGTTGTTTTGGCCTCACGGTTAAATTACAGGCTCAGGAAGAAAAACTGGTGTTTAGATACGACGAACACGGAAATATTATCGAACGCAAACTTCAGGTGTTTCCTTTGTTCCGCCTATCCAATCAGAGCCAACCGGAAGATTCAACAATAAAACATTCGCCTCAACATGTAACCATTTTTCCCAACCCAACCGACGATAAAATTACTGTTGAGGGGAGTTTGCCTGAAGACATCAAACGGGCCGAAATAACCCTGATAAATTCAGTCGGCCAGGTGCTGTTAAAGGACTATTACTTTGGAATGCCCAAATCAATTCCTGTAAGTGATTTAGGTAACGGCATCTACATCCTCTCCTTTAAATACTCTCAGAAAGAACAGTATGCCTACAAAATAGTGGTTGCACATTAACCTCAAATAATTTTGACATGAAAATCACAACCAAATTTTTTTCAGCCGGTTTCCTTGTTGGATGCCTTTGGATCAACAGCTTCAAACTTTCGGGTCAAAACCCAAACAACATCACCCTAACCAATCCACCGGTCAATCACGCGGTTGACTCCTATACCAGAGCTCAGGTTAGCATAAATTTAAAGCCGGGGTTTAAGTATGGCGCCATCTCTGGAGGAGCAAGCAACTTACTGAACCTTAACATCAGCTCCTTGCCCTCCTTCGTCAGCAATCACTACAGCTCCATTAACAACCCTTATCAGGCTTGCTCAGGAACAATTGACCTTAATAAAATAGTGGGCGAAACGGAAGGGAATTTAACGGTCTCTAATACCGGTGGGGCTGTTTACTCTATTCCAATTTTTATACCACCCGGTACCAATAATGTGATTCCAAAAGTGTCGGTGTCTTATAACAGCCAGTCAGGTTATGGAGCCTTAGGTTTTGGTTGGCACCTAAGTGCAGAATCCTCAATAGACCGAATGGGTAAAACACCAATGAGCGATGGCATCTTTTCTAATATTGAACTTTCCATGAACGATTATTTTAATATGAATGGCAGTAAACTCATACTTTTTTCAGGTAGCTATGGGGCAAATAACTCTGAATACAAAACAGAAGTAGAATCTTACGCAAAGATACACGCCCACGGGCAGCAAGGAAATGGACCACAATGGTTTGAGATTACAAATCCTGATGGCAGCATTTTGGAATACGGAAATAGTCAGGATGCAAGGGTGGTAGGAAATGGTAGTTCGACTGTGCTCACCTGGAAATTAAACAAATACACGGATGAATTCGGAAATTATATACTCTACAAATATACCAATTTTCAAGGGGAGCTTGTTTTGCAAAAAATAGAATACACCGGAAATACAGGGGCCGGTTTACTGCCTTACAACAGCATAGAATTTTCCTACATTCCACTTGCAGAAAAAAACACGTATTACATCAATACAGTAAGTTTCAAAAAGGCCGCGCTTTTGAAAAAAATCATTTCAAGGGCTGAGGGCCATGTTGCTAGATCGTATACATTTGATTACGACTGGAACAATCAAAAAACTGTACTCAAAAGCATTACAGAGGCAGAAGCATATGGAAACGAATTGAACAGAACGGATTTTTGCTGGGGCGACTTGAATTTTTATGCTGGTTTTCAAGCTTCTCAACCTGGGCAACTTTTTCCAACACAAGCCGAATATCTCCATTTGAATACAGTTGTGCCTGCTGACATAAACGGTGATGGTTTTTCGGATGCCGTATGCTTGTATGATAACGGTCCTGCACAACCTGAGGTAAAAATCCTTAAAAACGTGCTTAAAACAAACAACTATGGAACAAATAACGTGCTCTCATTCACAAAAATTTATGATGACGATCAAAACTTCTTTGATATCCCTGATCCACAAAATGGACCGGGCATGATTTTAGCGGCATATCCCATCGATGAAAATTTCGACAATGTTCAGGAGGTTTATACAATAGTGAAACAAAGAGCCAATTCAAATGAATATCGCATTGATAAAATAAGCTCAAATGGCTCCTCAGGCTCGATTTCAAATCACCTAATTTGTACAAATTTAATTAACAACTTTAATCCGAATTTTTCTCCAAGTCAGTTTTTCTTTAGTTTGGCCGACTACACTGGCGATGGTATAAATGATGAATTGAGAATTGATCCTGAAACTATTTTTTTAACTTGTTCTCAAACAGCAAATCATCAACAGATCCAATGCCAATTTCCAATAGTCAACCCCAACACCGTCGTAAGACCTTTTGATCTTAATGGAGATGGCATCTCAGAGTTCATCACACTAAGAAAAACAGCCAACACCTTTAGTGCTGATATAAATATATACAGAATAGACATGACAACACTGCCATACAGTTTAGTTCATGTTCAACAATTGAACATTCTTATGGCTAATCACCAAAACAGTAATAGAAATTTCTTAAATCATATTACGGTTGGTGATTTTAATGGGGATGGAAATGCAGACTTAGCTTATATGAATGCCGGCCGCTCTGAGTTAAAAGTTCTTTATAGTAATGGCCTTACACTCCTACCTGAAGTAAATATTACAACATTTACTTTTATTTTTTCACCCACAAATGCTGAATTTGTAGTAAGAGCAAACGATTTAAATCAGGACGGCAAAAGCGATATTATAATTGCAAATGACCAAAATAATGTTGGCTTGGTATTGCCAAACTATTTTACATATTACTTTTTGGGAGACAACTTAGTGCAAAAAGGACCTAGCTACAGTGGTAATTTTGTTACCTCAACCATAGAAAAAACATATGCCTATCACCTTAACGGAAAGGACGGTGCTTGGACCACAACCACAATTACACATGTTGTAGTTTCCGGCTTGAGAACAGATGCCGATTTTAATGGGGATGGTTATACTGATATATTGTCCGTAAATGACCCAGCTACTGACAAGGTTATAAGCAACAATGCCACAGGAGTTTCTAACCTTGCAATAAATACAATATATACCGGAATGAAAAAAAAATTTGAAATTCGGTATGGCAATATTCAAAATGAAATTTTTCTTGGTATAGGAACTGACAAGGCAGAAATTTATAGAAATTCCATTGAATATTTTGGACCAGGTTCCCCTCCACCCACTTCATATCAACACCCTTTATACAAATACAAACCAGGCATGTACTGTGTGCACTACCTAACGGTTTCTTCAGGATACAATTTTCAGATTTTAAATAGAACAAAATATTTCTACGAAAATGCAGTTATGCACACTCTTGGCCGCGGTTTTTTAGGGTTCGAAAAGATACACAGCTACGACCCCTTCACCAAAATCGGCAGCGTTACTACGCATGACTTCCAAAACGCTTTACATGTCCCAATGAATTCTAAGAATATTGGCTGTGTCTTTCAAAATCTAACCAGTCCATTAAAATCGGTTCCTGCATTAGTGGTCAACACCAATTCTATTCTTACGGAATCAGAAAATGTTTTTACGGTTTTACCACTGAACAATAGCCACATTATCCGTCTGGATCAAGTTAAGAATACCGACTATGTTAATTCTACCAAATCAACAACCGACTTGACTTACGACAGTAATGGCTCTGGACAGATATTGACTAGTGTTTTAACCTTTAAGAGCTGGACCGGGCAAACTTTACGCACCGAGAATAACACCTTTACCTATGTGTTGGTTAATGGTCATTACAAGCTCAATACCAGCAACTCTACAAAAACACAAACAGGCGAGTTACCATACGCAAGAGTTCAACAATTTGTTTACGACCCACAAGGTCATTTAACCAACATTACGAACGACCCTAGTTTTGGAAACCAGTCTTTAATCACTAATTTCTCGCAATTTACTCCGTTTGGTCAACCCCAGTTCAAAACACTATCCGCAGGCGATATTGCCAGCAGGAGCACGCAGATTCAATACGATGCAAAAGGGCGATTCATAACCAGAGAAACAAATGAGATTGGCGATGTCATTGAATATGTTCTTGATCCTGTTTACGGAACCGCAACACAGAAAACAGGTATTACAGGGCTAATTACAAGGATGCAATACGACGGGATGGGACGATTGGTAAAAACCATACTGCCAAACAATGCCATTAATAAAGTCACCTATGCCTGGGATCAACCCTCTTCTACCTACAACCATTATAAAAATGGGGCTTCGAGATTAGGGGTTTATTCTATCCTTGTTGAGGACGAGCTATCCCCTTATAAAAAGAAATATTTTGCAGGAGCTTACTTGCTCAGAGAAGAAACACAGGGACAAACAGATGATATTGTTGTAGATTATAAATACAATAATTCATTTAACCCTGCTCTTCCCGAAGGATTTTTGCTTGAGCAAACAGAACCTCACTTTAATTCCCAAACAACCTACCTCGTCACCAAACACTTTTACGAACCAAATTTTTACAGGAAAAATAAGAGTGAAATACATTTGCTGTCAGGAAATTTGTACACGAATAAAAATCTGTATACCCAGATCACTTTTAATAACATTAGCAACCAAAGCATCTACAATTATAAGTTTGAGCAAGTTCTTGATCAAAGCGGGAAACTTGTCATTAAGGAATTTAACGAGATTGGTCAGTTAAAGCGTGTGTTAAATTTAGCCGGTTCAACCTCACAGGTCGCAAACTACAGCTATTTCAGTCATGGAGAACCCAAGGACATCAAAGTGAACTACGATAATAACCCTCAAAACATCACCACATCATTCACTTACGATCAATTTGGCCGACAAACCAGCATCGATGACCCCAGTTCAGGATTAACTTCCTTCCAGTATAACACATTAGGTGAATTGAAAACTCAAACTAAACCGGGTTTGGTGACGTGGAATTTTACATACGATTTAATCGGTCGTCTGCAAAATAAACAAGGCCCATCAGGTAGTACAAATTACCAATATGTGAGCTCAAATTTTGGTAGAAATCAAATCGCTCAAATAACAGGGCCCAATTCTGTAAGCGAATTCAAATACGATGTGTATGGTGGTTTGTTGGAAAGTAAGGAAACCTATAACAATAAAACATTTAAAACGGAATACAAGTTAGATAAATATGGAAGAACCACTGAACACACCTACCCAAGTGGGTATACAGTAAAATACAGCTACGACGCCTTAAATAATCTGTCAAATATCACAGATGCCAACAACAATACAATTTGGCAGATGGGTAGTATCACTGCCTCAAATGAAATTACGAATTACTCATTAGGAAATGGCATAGGCGTGAATAAAGTAATTTCTGATTTGCATTATGTCAATGAAATCAATTACGCTTCAATGTGTAAACAATCTTATAATTATAACCCGTTAACCGGAAGTTTAAATTACAGAATGTATGAGCGGTATTTTAATCCGGGTTTAGGAATTCTGAAAGAAATATTTACCATCGATCCACTGGATAGATTAGAGAAAACAGAACAAGTAAATCCGGCCAACAATCAGGTCATTCAATCCAATGCTCTAACATTCGAGACCAATGGTAACATTAAACATAAAGATGATGCCGGGGACTATCATTACACTAATCCGAGTAGTCCTTATCAAATCACGTCAATGAGCAATCTCGTAAACAATGTCAGTTTAAACACACTCAATTTCTCGTTTAATGACCTAGATAAGATTCAACTCATAACAGAGTCCTCTACAAACAATCAGATGGTTTTTGAATACGGGAACAATGGCCAGCGAATACGTATGGATTTTGTACAGAATTCCAGTGTGCAATACGCAAGGTATTATGCTGAAAATTACGATTTGGAAGAAACAGCTTCAGGCATCAGGGAGTGGACCTATATTTATGCACCAACAGGCCTTTGTGCGCTAATGTATAATAACAACGGCAACAAACAACTTTTGTATGCTATTACAGATCATCTCGGCAGTCCACTGGCGCTGATGAACGAGAATCAAACGATTGTTGAAGAGCTTTCGTTCGACAGTTGGGGTCGAAGGAGAAATTCAAACAATTGGACCTATTCTTCCATCACCATGCCGAGCATATTGATTCGTGGGTACACCATGCACGAACATTTGGATGCTTTCGCCCTAATCAACATGAATGGCAGAATCTATGAGCCGGTTACAGGGCGTTTTATACAACCCGATCCTTATGTTCAGAATCCTGACAACCTACAAAATTTTAACCGTTATGCCTATTGTTATAATAATCCTTTAAAATATACCGACCCCAGCGGTGAATTTGTATGGTTTGCCCCATTAATTTTTGCCGGAGTGAATCTGCTCTTTGATTTGGCTATGAATAACTTTCAAATGAGCGGACAGGAAATTCTACTATCTCTGGGAACAGGCGCAATTGCAGGAGCAATAGCCTTTGCCGGTACTCCTCTTCTCTCCGTAAAGGTTGGTCAGGTTATTGCTTCAGCCCTTGTTGGTCAGATGAACCGTTTTTTACCCAGCATTCCCATCTACCAATCTGAAAACTTCAATTTGAGCATTTCTCCAATGGTTGGTTTTGGTACTAGTGGATTCAACTTTGCTGTTAACATCGACGCCAACGGCAAAGTAGGCACTTTTGTATATGCGGTTGGTGTTGGTGCCGGATATTCCTCAGGCGTTAGTAGTTTAGACCAGAATTTAGGAGAAAGTAACTTTTATAATGTTGGAGGATTTGCAGGCTACAATGATGGTGATTTAAAATTTGGTGGCGGGTATGCCTACAGTAACTTTGGTGGAAAAGCCGCTCAAAATGTTGGAGCCTATACAATTCAGTTCAATGATATAATGATTAGATTAGATAACGATTTGTTTGCCCCAAAAAATTCTGACAAATACCGGACTGGTGGCGGCTATATTTCCTACAAAGTAAACGAAGACCTAACACTGGCCTTCGGGGTGAGTATGTTAACCGGTGATGGAACGCTAGAATATGAACAAAGAATTGATGGTAAAAGGTTCTATTTTAATAGTGAAGAAATATTTGGAAACGTTAGAGGCGGAATCTTTCATGTAGGATTGGTTTACAAAGGAGAAGCTTATATGATGGGATGGAACTCAGAAAAAACACTACATTCGGTTCAAAACAAAATTCATGATCACAAATGGGTTCTATCTCCGTATTTTGAAAACCTAAACTTAAAATCCAGAATATATTCGTATTATGGGGGACATCACAGAAATTATTTATTCTATTAATTAAAATGAAGTACTTCTCGTCTATTCTAATCCTAACCCTGTCTGGTTGTTTTAACGAAAAAGCCTTTATTCAACCGGATTTAAGTTCTAAACCAAAAAACAACGTGCTGCGTTATGATGGCGTCTACAGCCTTTACGATACACATAAAGGGAATGATAGTAT
>JALOMJ010000078.1 GCA_025455485.1 Bacteroidia bacterium
CCAGGGTTGTTTACATTGATAGTGACCTTAACATTTGTAAGATTCAAACAATCGAATAAAGTACCGGCAGGGGCAATAATCGTATTACAAGACGCATCGTTTGGTATAGGCGGACAGGCATTTAAGCCCGGCACCTTTTCTACTGCAATTGCCCTGCGACCCACTGCGTTTAAAGGGCCTCTGGCACGAACACTGAACCAATGCGCCTGTGAAAAAGGCACATTACTGATTACACAGGAGTTCGTTATAGAGGTGGCAACGGAGTCCATATATTTAGTGCCGAGTTTAAATACATCGTAAGCACTTGCCCCGGACACCGGGTTCCAGGTGAGTTTAACAGAGTCTGGGCATGACCAAGCCACCTGAATATTGCTTGGAACATTGATGATCGAAAAATTGGTGTCGCTTTCAGCCTGATAAACTCCACGGCTTATTCGCATCCGACACTGGCCGGATATTAAAGATGGAGGAACCCAGTTAAAATACCGTTGCGCCCCGGGAATGCTTGAACTGATATTTGTCCAGGTATTACCATTGTTTGTGGTGTACTCTAAGGTTTGGTTGCCTGTTGTTTCCAATGCATCCCAACGTATGGTTTCTGTTTCGCCGGGATTAAACCCTTCAGCCCCTATTGGGTAGATGAATGTAAATCCATCTGTTTCAAAAATCCAGGTCACGTAATAAGTTTGCGGTCCCATTGGTACGGCAGCGCCACTCACAGTGAGTACATGGCCTCCGGCAGTGGGATTGTTGATGGTTATTTGTTCGTGGTTATTTCTGATATCCACCCCCGGAACTGCCGGTGAGTTTAAATTTGCAGCATTTGGTGTGTAATCCAGCACCAAAGGATTATGAACTGTTGTAGAAGGATCGGTGATGCTGGTGTTCAGGTTATTCACCAAAGCGATTGCAGCGCCAATCTGGGCCTCTGGGTCGTGCCAATAGGTCATCACTTTCATTCTTCTTACACCGGCAGGCACGTTGATGGTGTGTGAATTGCTGGAGGCGTTGCTTACCGTAGCGGTTAGATAGGCTACCTGTTCAATGGTCTGAACTGCTTTTAATCCATTCGCTCTTCCGTATCCGTAACTAAAATCCGGACCCGGGTTGCCAAGATCATCCGCCGTATTCATCACAATGGCTTTAATAAGCGCACCCGGTGGGTTAACATTGGCATTCTGCGCTTTGTAGGCCTGATACAACTGAGCAAAAAGTCCGGCAACAGCAGGGCACGACATGGATGTTCCGGTATAACTGTCGTAATCGTTACCTTGAACAGTGGAATTAACATCCGTTCCAACTGCACTCACCTCAGGTTTCAATCGCCCGTCGTGAGCAGGTCCTCTACTTGAGCTGTTGTTCCTCAAATCCAAATAATTGAGATTTGCAACGGAAATTGAGTTTTTGGAATGTTTATGCCCACCGGTTACATTGCCCCATCCCGATCCGGCGCCATAGTTGCAATTGGATGTACCACTGTTGCCTGCTGAAAATACATACATGAGCTCCGGTAATGAATTCAGCTGAATATCCATCGTTCGTGCTCTTGTGGTATATCCGGCATTGCATCCATCAGAGTAGGAAGTGGACATAATACGGATTCCAAACGAGTTGTAATGGGTGTTAATCAGACTAAATCCCTGATAATTTGATGCGCTATACACGTATAAATTGGCACCCCAGGCCATGCCTCTCGTGAGAGGGTCTTTATTTCCCGCGCCCATTAAAGTGCCACTGCAGTGGTCACCATGATTGCCATTGTTATTGGATAAAAACTGATTCGGTACCCTGCCCTGGTAATCAATGTGGGGACCAATAATGCCGTCGTCTTGAATACCAACGTTGACACCAAAACCATTAAATTTTCTTCCGTTCAGGTAATCGGTATGCAAACTATTACTCCTGATGTTTGTTCTTCCAACATTGTTATCGGGCTGAGGGGAATCGTCGACCAACTCAGCTGAGCTAACAAAGGCGTTAGCCACAAAACTATTTATGGTATTGGGCTTCAACCAAACTACAAAACTTCTTTCCGAAGGTTCTTCGGCCGTTATCTGGTAGCCTTTAGAAACAAGGTGAGCTTTCATTTTGTCGTGACGGATGGTTTGATGATAAGTGATCAAAACACCCACCCTGTTACCATTTAAGGCATATTGCGGAAAGTTATTCGCCATGATGGCCTCCAGTAGCTCGTTCATCATTTTGTATTCAGGCTTGATTGAATGTATGCCTCTGATGGCGGGAGCATTTAGGTTTTGTAAGCTGCTGCCTTGTTTAATGGCTGCTAAGTAGGTTTGCTGAGGCACATACTGAAGCAATTCTATGCCTTTACCCTTCATGTCTTCTCGCTGTTCAGCTGTAGGAAGAGAAGAAAACTGAATGTACCGGTAATAGTAGCCTTGAAAAATTTCATTTTTGGCCGGCCTCTCCACGTTTGCCGGGTTAAAGTTTTGGCTAAGGATGTAGGTTCCTGTTGACAGTTGTAAATTATAGCTTTCTTGAGCGCGACTCGAGCTAACAAATAGTATCAGCAGCAGCAGGTGAATGAGTGTTTTTATTTTCATGCGATTTTTTAAAAGGATATAGTTACCAAAGTATTGTTTATTGTTTGTATTAACAAATACACAAGAACTAAACACATTTTATTTAGCATTTGTTTAGGATGCGGAAAAAAATCGCATCAAAAAAAGCAGATTTGCCCCTTGGGTTTTGAAGGAAGCTCCTGAAAAGGCAGATGATTGGCCTGAAAAAACTAATACAAATCAACATTAGGCTCAAAAAACGAATAAGAAGTGGGCTCTCCAGTCCTAATTTGTGAAATGGCCAGTTAGTTTTTGATGAACTTGATCAAGGTATTTTCTCTACCATTTTCCCAACGAAGGATATACAGGCCCGGCGAAAGTGATTCTACTGAAATTTGGTGTTCTGTATTCTGTTCAAATTTCATTTTCATACACAGCGCTCCTTGCAGCTTGTATATGTTGCAATTGGCCACTTCATTTCCATCCGTATACATGTTAAGTTCAGTTTGAGCAGGATTGGGGGCTGCAGTAATGTTTCCCATCGTTAACTTTGTTGAACCGTACCAACGTCAGTATTACCAATGGCCCTCACCTTTATTTCATCAATATTGGCTCCATCTCTTTCGTCGAAATTATCGGAGTTCAACTGCCATTTTAACAAAACAGATGAGCCGGCGTAGGCCGAGAGATCTATTTCTTCTTTCACCCAGGCAATCTGACGTCCGTCGTATAAAGCTACCTGTCCATCGTAAGTATAATCAGGTGTCGCGTAATTGCCACAAAGGGGACTGTAGGTTTGTCCCTGATTGGTACTGATTAAAACCCATAGATCATCGTACGATTTTTCGATGGCTTGTTTAAAGTAAAATTGAAGCTGAGGCTTTTGTTTTCCCACCAAAGATATCGGAACTGATGAGGTTAAACGATTGCTGACGCCGCCCTGGTATGGCCCCAAAGGACTGTCGCTCCAGTATGAAGGCAGGCAAAAAGGTTCTTGTAAGGGGACTTGCTTTTTTTTAACAGGGGGTTAAATAACATATTAAAATTGGTGAAAGCCAGACCTGAGGATCGATTAAAAATTGAAATATTAGCGTATATTCAAAGTTAGAATTCGGATTGTGTAATACACTCAAAGCCCTGTGCTTTAAAATAACACAAATAAAATTGTAATAAAAGGTTGAAATTTCAGGATTATGTGCAAAACAACTTTTTTTCTTATTTGCATCGCAAATATTGCATTAAGTCAAAATATGCCAATTCAAAGGGACACCATCCTTGAGATTTTTGGTAATCAATTAAGCTTTTGTATTTGTACAGATATCAAGAAATTAAACTGCAAAGACAGTGTCAAAGGGATTCTTTTTTTAAGCGCTAACTTAAAAGACTTTCCAATTGAGGTACTAAGGTATAAAAACTTGGTTGCGATTGATTTTCATAATTGGACTTGGGAACAGAGATACAGTGATTTGAATAAATCTCAAAAACGTAAATACACCAAAGCTTATAACATTCGAGGAAACGTTCCTTATATCGCCTATAAACCAAGCACTATAAAAAGAGTACCTGAGGAACTGAAAAACTTAAAAAACCTCAAATTTCTTAACATATTCTCTACAGTCATTAGCGATCCTGAAATACAAAGGGTGATGACAGTATTTCCTGAACTAAAACTGTATTGATATTCTGGAAGCTTAATTTTATGAGTTAGCATGAATTTACAATCACCGGAACAGTCTTTAAGCCCTAATTTTTAGTATAGCAAACAAAAAAAGCACATGTTGAAGGAATTCACCTATTTTATTAATTTGTTGAAAAATGAAGAATTTTCAACACATACGTTGGATGAGCTCCTCTTAATCATACATAGCTTTTATACCTATAGAAACTAACGGTCATTTTCCAAACGCCCCTGCAGACTGATTTGCCCTAAAGTTTGTCCCTCTCAGTTCCATCATACATTTTGTATAATACATTTTGTATGATACATTATGTATGATGAATAACAATTATTATCTTTGGGGCATGAAACACGAGCTCAACCCCTTTTTATCGGTAGGTTACCGGGGGCCTGACTACTTTTGCGACAGGGTAGAAGAAACCAAACAACTGAACCGTTGCATTCAAAACGGCATGCACGTGGCTTTGTTTGCTATCCGAAGAATTGGGAAAACAGGGCTTATTCAGCATGTTTTTCACCCCTACGCCAACAGCAGAAAGGTAAGCTGCCTGTATTTGGATATACTGGCCACCAAAAACCTGAGCGATTTTGCAAATCAGCTGGCAACCACTGTGTACAGCCACTTCCCTCCGCAAAAAACCCTGGGCAAAAAAATAATGGAGTTGTTTCAACGCTTCAGACCCACCATTACCTTTGATGAATTAAGCGGAATGCCTTCCTTAACACTCAGCTTTGATAGTAAAACCCAAAAAGAAAATACCATAGGTCAGATTTTTCACTTTCTGGATAAACAAAACATAAAAATCGTATTCGCCATCGATGAATTTCAGCAAATACTGAAATACCCTGAAAACAACACCGAAGCTTTGTTGCGCGGTTACATGCAACAACTTAAGAACACCTCATTTATTTTTTGTGGCAGCAATCAAAAAATGATGCATCAGATTTTTAATTCGGCTAAACGCCCCTTCTTTGCAAGCTGCACCAATCTGAATCTGAATCACATTCGAGAAACGGAATACAAGGCCTTTATCCAAAAAAAATTCAAAGTGCATCAAAGTAAAATTGATAGTGAATGTCTTGATTTTATCTGCAAGTGGACCAAACTTCACACCTTTTACACGCAATACTTCTGTTTCAGCTTGTTTGCCAAAAACAAAAAAAACAATACCCTGCAAGATGCGCACGAAACAGCCATTGAATTGCTTAAACTTAACGAAAACACCTTCTTTCAATACAAAAACCTGTTAACCACAGCGCAATGGAATTTACTCAGCGCTATTGCACGGGAAGAGCAGGTTTTTCAACCTCAAGCCAAATCCTTTATCAATAAACACGGTTTGGGTACCCCCGCACTGGTAAAAAGAGGTCTTGAAGCATTGCTCGAAAAAGAAATGATATTTTACCAAACAGGCGTTGACAAGCCGTATTATGAAGTGTACGACAAGTTTTTGATGCGCTGGCTGAAACATAAATAAATAGCGGACTCTCAAGGCGAGGGTAAGGGTTTCCAACACAAGAAATAACATTTTCTCAGCAAATTACGATTCACTCAGTTGGTTTAAATAAAAGCAGATACAAACAATGGTTTTACGTAATCTCAATTTGCATTCTCTATTTCGGCAAAATTCAACTGCCTTTTTTGAACCAAAAAACCTTGTGCTTAAGTTTTAAGCCTCTTTTCCACCAACCAACATGCCCTTGTTGATATTCCGGTACAGATTTCCCCGATCAAACCCTGCCCTATTCTACATTTGTTATAGGCAGCAAGCCCCCTCCAATGAACTCCATACGGTCAAACAAACGTATTTCTCCATTTTTGCTGCTTCTGTTATTGACCTTTTCTCACCACCTGCTCCGCGCCCAGCCTCCTCAATACAAAATGCAGGTGTACATTTCTACCTGGTCAGAACTGGCCGTTTCGCAAATGATACAACACGGTGTGCCCGCCAGCATTACCCTGGCCCAGGCTATTTTTGAAAGCCGCTGCGGAGGCAGTGAATTGGCCAAACGCTCCAACAACCATTTTGGCATCAAATGCCATGTGGGTTGGCAAGGCGATACCATTGTGAAAGACGACGATACCCTGAACGAATGTTTCAGACGATACAGAAGCGTTGAGGAATCTTACACCGACCACAGTTTATTCCTCTCCAAACGTCCCCGCTACGCCACCTTGTTTGAATTGCATGGCCGCGATTACAAAGCCTGGTGTTATGGCTTAAAAGAAGCCGGTTACGCCACCTACGAAACTTATGCCGAAGAACTGATTCGTTTAATTGAACAAACCGGTTTGTACAAACTTGATGGGGTTCAGGAGCTCAGTCCAAAACAGGCCTTTGAGACGATTGACAGGCCCTTAAAACTTTCGGCTTACACCCCAAAAGCCTTTGACCTTAAAAGCTTTTCCGAATACGAGCTGCTTTGGATGGATGAGTTAAACGCCCACGTTCGCAGCCTCGACCTCATTGTAAAGCGCGGGAAAACCTCAAAAAGAGGTTAGAAGCCATCTCAAAAATAGGTTTTAGGAGATTTGTGAAGGATTTTTCCTCCAGGCAAGGCTTTTTTCGCAGCTCATACTCTCGCAGTCTGGGCAAGAAAAAGAACGACGCATGGAGGTAAAAGACGAGCAAATCGACAAGAGGTATTTTTGAGATGGCTTCAAACTTCCATCCCTTTCTGTACATAATAAATTCTAAATTTGTGGCCTAAGAAATTAAGCTATGGAATTCAGAATTGAAAAAGACACCATGGGTGAGGTAAAGGTTCCGGCCCATGTATACTGGGGTGCACAAACCGAACGCAGCCGCAATAACTTTAAAATTGGTCCTGAGGCCAGCATGCCCAAAGAAATTGTTCAGGCCTTTGGATACCTTAAAAAAGCAGCAGCACAGGCGAATTTAGAATTGGGCGTTTTGGATAAAACCAAATGCGAACTTATCGGGAAAGTGTGCGACGAAATTATTGATGGGAAATTGTACGATCAATTCCCTCTGGTGATTTGGCAAACCGGCTCAGGTACCCAAAGCAACATGAACGCGAACGAGGTGATTGCCTACCGCGCCCACGTGTTGAATGGGGGCAACTTAAACGATGAAAAAAAGATTCTTCATCCCAACGATGATGTGAACAAATCCCAATCCAGCAACGATACCTACCCCACCGCCATGCACATAGCGGCTTACAAACAGGTGGTGGAAATTACCATCCCCGGATTGGAAAAACTGAAAAACACCCTGCACAAAAAAGCAGAAGCTTATAAAGATATTATCAAAACCGGTCGCACCCATTTTATGGATGCCACACCCCTTTCTTTAGGTCAGGAATTCAGTGGTTATGTTCAGCAAATACACATGAGCATTCGTGCTTTAAAAAATGCCCTGGAGGCTGTGAAAGAACTGGCCCTTGGCGGAACCGCCGTAGGAACCGGACTTAACACACCCAAAGGTTATGATGTGCTGGTGGCCAAAAAAATTGCTGAACTCACCAAGCTGCCTTTTGTAACAGCGCCCAATAAATTTGAAGCCCTGGCTGCACACGATGCCATGGTGGAATTGAGTGGCGCCCTCAAACGCACGGCAGTAGCCCTCATGAAAATCGCCAACGATGTGCGTATGCTGTCCTCCGGTCCGCGTTGCGGCATTGGTGAAATTATTATCCCCGACAACGAGCCGGGCTCGTCTATTATGCCGGGCAAGGTAAATCCTACTCAACCTGAAGCCCTCACCATGGTTTGCGCTCAGGTGATTGGCAACGATGTGGCGGTTTCTGTTGGAGGTGCTACCGGACATTTTGAATTGAATGTGTTTAAACCTCTCATCGCAGCTAACGTCTTGCAGTCTGCCAGATTGATTGGCGACGCCTGCGTAAGTTTTAACGACAAATGCGCTGAGGGCATTGAACCTAATCTTCCGCAACTTCAGGCCCACCTCGAAAATTCACTGATGCTGGTCACCGCGCTAAACACGCACATTGGCTATGAAAAAGCAGCTAAAATTGCTAAAACTGCGCACAAGGGCAATAAAACCCTTCGCGAAGCGGCCATTGAACTGGGTTATTTAACCAATGAGCAATTTGATCAGTGGGTGCGCCCTGAGGATATGATCGGGAGTATGAAATAATATTTGGGCCTTTCCCCCCGTGAAGCAAAAAACAACAACATATTACAGAAGTTTTTTGCTTCATGGGGGGCCGGGCTTTCGCTACAAGTTCTCGCCACAGGATTCGGTCGCGATGCATTTCGGTGCCTCACCCGCGGCTGTGGGCTTTCCCTGCCCGCCAAAGCACAAGCCAAGCTGCGGCAGGCGGGCGCTACGCACCAGCTCGCTCAAACACCTGCCAGGTGTTTGCCGTCCCTAAGGCAATATTGCTTTAAACAATTCCTTCACTTAAAAACAAATTAGTTTTCTATGTTAAACTCACTCGAACCAAAAACCCTCTGGGCTAATTTTTCAGCATTGAATGCAGTACCCCGTCCTTCTAAAAAAGAAGAACGCGTGATTGCCTTTATTGTACAATTTGGCAAACAACTCGGTCTACCCACCTACCGTGACGAAGTGGGCAATGTGATCATTAAAAAACCAGGAAGCAAAGGTTTGGAAAAACGTCCGGCCATTTGTTTGCAAAGCCACCTCGACATGGTGCATCAAAAAAACGCCAACACCGTTTTTGATTTCGACCAACAAGGCATAGAGATGTTTGTAGAAGGCGATTGGGTAAAAGCCAAAGGCACTACGCTTGGCGCTGATAACGGCATTGGTGTGGCCGCCATCATGAGTGTTCTGCAAGCCAAAGACCTCGCTCACCCACCCATTGAAGCCCTCTTTACCATTGACGAAGAAACCGGCATGACTGGTGCTTTAAATTTAAAGGGAGGTTTGCTGGACGCAAAATACATGCTGAATCTGGATACCGAAGACGACAGAGAACTCACCATCGGTTGCGCAGGAGGAGTTGATGTTACTGCCAGCGGAAACTACAGCGAAGAAGTGCTTGAGGAAGGATTTACGGCTTACCGCATTTCGGTAAAAGGATTAAGCGGAGGGCATTCCGGCATGGACATTCACCTTGGGCGAGGCAATGCCAACAAACTCATGAACCGGATTCTGGCACAGGCCACAGAAAAATTTGCAGTTCGCATCAACCAAATCGATGGAGGCAGCTTAAGAAACGCCATCCCGCGGGAATCCTTTGCTTTGATTGCCTTACCCTTAAAACACCAAAAAGCTTTTCTGGAGTTTATCGGCCATAAAAACAACATCCTCAAGGCCGAATACAAAAGCACCGACCCCCATCTCCAATTAAATGCCGAGCCCTCGGAACTTCC
>JALOMJ010000210.1 GCA_025455485.1 Bacteroidia bacterium
ATTTGCAGCGTCTGTAAAAGTATGATTAGGAAAATCAGTCCGATGTCCTCTTGCCCAGTCTTTCGGGGTAGTAGCACTTATAACACCGTTATTGTTATAGAGAACAAAGTGTTTTTAATCTTTCGTCTGTTGGATGTCTTTTTTGTCGCCATGTCTTTTTGTCTTGTGGTCTAGCATGCCCGCTAACTAGTATATACCCGCTACAAAGTAGCGGGTATACAGCCACTGTTGGTTGTATAGGCGCTATTTCGTGACGGTATGTTAAAAGTAATCATTTTTTACAAAGTGTCAAATGGAGATACTATGGATTGTATCATGCTTCGGCTTACGTGGGTGTAAATTTCAGTTGTTTTGCTGCTCCTGTGCCCCAATAATTCTTGTATGTACCTTAAATCAGTGCCGCTTTCCAGTAAATGCGTAGCATAACTGTGCCTTAACCAATGCAAGGTAACAGGTTTCGAAATTCCGGCTTTTGTTACCGCATGTTTAAGCACCTGTTGCAGACTCCTTTCATCGTACTTTTCTCCTGGCTTTTGACCTTCAAATAAATAATCAACAGAGGGATACAAAGAAGAGTAGGATTTTAGCAATTCATGAATTTTAGGACTTAAAGGAACAATCCTATCTTTTCTGCCTTTGCCCATTCTAACTATGATTAAGCCTCTGTTCGAATCTAAATCGGAAGGTTTTAAGTTCAACAATTCACCGCATCGTAAGCCGCAACTGTAAATTAAACTGAGCATGGCCTTGTGTTTTAGGTTGCTTAAAGCCATTAAAATCATTTTCACTTCTTCCTTGCTTAATACATTAGGCAATAATTTCTGTCGCTTAGGCCGGTGAATCAATTCTGGATTGAGTTGTCGGGCCTCTACGGTTCTAAAAAACAATTTAACGGCATTAACCACCTGATTTTGATAGGAGTTGGACAGCCCCTGCTTTAAGATGTAATCGTTATTAAAAGCAACCAAATCGCGGTTTTGAATGTCTTCTGGTCGTTTGTGTTTGTAAAAGTTTAAAAAACATTTCAAAGCGTCTAGGTAGGTGCCAATGGTACTTGGGCTATAGCGTTTGGAGCGCATCCAACGCCCAAATTCTTCAATTTTACTTTGGGTTTCAGCAGGCAATTGTATGTGAACTTTTTCAGGCTTAACGGCCTCTGGCAGAGCTTGAGGCCGGGCTTTTAATGCCGTATAATCCAACCAAGCTTTGCCTTTTAGTAAGGCGAACAATTCATTATTAAGTCCACTCCTCATGGGCACATACCAACAGGCCATGGTTTTGCTCCAGCGCAAACCACTCAATGCCCTTATTGCATATTGCAGCGATTCGTTTTTTTCAAACAAAATTTTTAGCACCTCCTGCTCACGGTGCCTGCCTTTTTCTAGTCGAACTGACGGTAGAATCATAAAACAAAATTACCGGGCGCTATAAAGAAGTGTGGCTATAATTTGTAGCAAAAAGTTTCAGGTTTGAGGTTCCTGGTTTCGGGTTTTGCGCCCCTGACCGCGGCAATAGCTCCCGCAGGCACTTTGCGCAGTGTTTTAAGAGCGAGGAGGCTTTTTGTGTTAACAAAAAGACCCCGCAGCCTGTAAAACACAGCAAAGTGCGGCGGGACTAAAGCCAAGGGCAGGTAAGGCGCCCAAATAATAGAAAAAATAAAAGCAAAATTGTTTTGGTTTTGGGTTGGACTCTCCCTGAAAGTATCCTGTTCTGTGCCTGTGTTGCCTTTACCCGGTATGCCTGGTGAGCACAATCACTCCTCGTAATAGTCAATCACCAGGCCATCCAAAGGGCTGATGCTGATTTCTCTTTTTTCTTCACCAAAATCCAAAATCAGGGCATCGGCTTTGTAGTGCTCGTTGGATTTGCTCAAACGTACGGCAACAAGGGTTTTGCCAATCACGTCCTCCCACATTTTGGTGGCTGAGGCGTTCACCGCAAACAGTTTTATTTTTCCTTCAAACTGGCTCTCAATTTCTTTGGCCGCTTGTTGGTAGTTAAATTCAAAGGCGTCTAAACCATCGCCCTCGGCATTGCAGCCAATGGTAAGTTTTTGTTTATCGGTAAAATGCAGTTCAAGGTTGTCAATCAACTCAACAGTACTGCCTTGCTGTATTTTATTTTGCCAAAGGTGACAAACAATTTTTTCTACCATTCTGTTTTGAGCGGCCACAAAACGGGCCAGAGCCTCGTTGCTGAAATAAATTTCTTTTTCCACCTTACGAAGTTACGCCGCTTCTTTTACCAAACTCAATCAAACTTAAATTTTTTATGTCCTTGCCTTCAATTTCAAATGTTAAGGCCGTTTTCACCTGGTGAAAGCCCTCGCGACCGCAGGCCCCGGGGTTCATGTGCAGCAGGTTTAATTCCGAATCGTATTGCACTTTTAAAATGTGGGAGTGCCCGCAAATAAACAAACCCGGTTGTTCCTTATGTAACAGGGCTTTTAGTTTAGCAGGGTATTTGCCCGGGTAGCCCCCAATGTGCAGCATCAGCACTTTCACCTGCTCGCAATTAAAAATTAGCAGCTCGGGATACACTTTCCGAATTTCGGCCCCATCAATATTGCCATACACGGCCCTAAAGGGTTTGAGGGGAAGGATGTGTTCAAGAAATTCTGGCGCGCCCATGTCTCCGGCATGCCACACCTCATCAGCAGCCTGAACGTGTTTTAAAAGCCCGGGTTCAAAATACCCGTGGGTATCTGATATCAGTAGGATTTTTTTCAAAGCTTTTTAAATGGCCTGAGTTTCAACAGATATTTTTGAATGATTTGGGCGCCTGGTCGTGCTGTCACTTCAAGCCGGGGCAAGCTTTGCTATGTTTGTCGGTCTGCGGGGTCTCCGCTTTTACAAAGCGGAGCCTCCTCGCCACGCAAACAAAACGCAAAGCGTTTGCCCCGGGCTTTTCGCTCCATCACGGGCGCGTTAAAATGGGTGAATTTTCAAAAAAATTTACGGTTTTGTGAATTTGCACGACTTTCAAAAAACACCACAAACAATTTATTTCACGCCCAGCATACCCAAAAGCACCAGCAATTCCTTATCGTTTTCAAACTTTAAGGTAATGCTTCCGCTGCCGTTGTTTTTGCGTTTAAACTCTGCCGAATTG
>JALOMJ010000021.1 GCA_025455485.1 Bacteroidia bacterium
TACCATAAAAGCAAAAGACAACACAAGCGGTTGCAGCAGTTTAAAAACAGTTACGCTTACTGTATTGCCCTGTGTTGGCCTGAGTGAAAACAATTTATCCGGAGGTTTAAAACTCTTCCCTAATCCCAACAGTGGTGTATTTACTTTTGAAACACCCGAAGCCTGCGAAATAAAAATTCACAACAGTTTGGGGCAAGAGGTCTATCGAGCATCCCTGCCTTCAGGCGCCTCCACAATTGACATCAGCCGTCAAGCCAAAGGGGTTTATCTTTTGGAGTGGAGGAACGCCAACTCAAAAGGGCAAATAAAAATAGTCCTCGAATAGTTGTTAGAAGATAGTCGTCAGTCAGCAGGAGCAGTCAACAGTGGCAGATATAGACCACTGAGACACGCAGAAAACTATGTTTCACTAAGAAAATGTACTCAACCTTTTTCTGTGAACACTGGAGTTCGATGTGAGGTCATTAGTGAATTCCAGGCAGCATTGAACTTTCTAAACCCTTGTGCTGAGCATGTCGAAGCATTAACCTTTAACTTTCTAAACCTTTTAACCATTCGTGTAATCTTGCCACTATTCGTGTTATCTGTGAAATTAGTGGCTTCATTATAGGCACACAAACCTTCAAGCCTTCTAAACTTTCTAAACCTTCAACCACAGGAAACAAAAAACCCCGGTATCGCTACCAGGGTTCTTATCTACAATTTTATGATTTACAATTGACGATTAAAATGTAAATCGTCAATTAATCAATTGTCAATCCACTACGCTTCTTCCTCTACCTCTTCTTTGCTGGCCATCAAACGCTCGTACTCTTCCTTGCTGCCCACCACCAGTTTTTCGTATTGACGAAGACCGGTTCCTGCAGGAATCAAGTGACCTACGATAACGTTTTCTTTCAAACCTAACAAAGTATCGGCTTTTCCATGCACCGCAGCCTCGTTGAGTACCTTGGTGGTTTCCTGGAAGGAGGCCGCTGAAATCCAACTTTGGGTTTGCAATGAAGCACGGGTAATACCTTGCAGGATAGGGTTAGCCGTTGCAGGCACCGCGTCGCGGGCTTCAATGGTTTTTTTATCTCTGCGTTTCAATAAAGAGTTCTCATCGCGCAACTTGCGTGCCGTGATGATTTGTCCTCTTCTCACTTCAGTACTATCACCCGGATCAACCACTACCTTCTTACCGAAAATAGCGTCGTTCTCAACCATAAAGTCTACTTTGTTAATGAGCTGCTGTTCAAGGAACATGGTATCGCCCGGATCAACAATCTCTACCTTACGCATCATCTGGCGCACAATCACTTCAAAGTGTTTGTCGTTCAGTTTTTGACCTTGTAAACGGTACACCTCCTGAATCTCATTCACCAAATACTCCTGCACAGCGGTAGGGCCTTTGATGGAAAGAATATCACCAGGACTGGTAGCCCCGTCAGATAAAGCGTCTCCGGCTCTTACAAAGTCGTTCTCTTGCACCAGAATGTGTTTGCTCAGGTTCACCAAATAGCGGCGCTGTTCACCGGTTTTGGCTTCAACCACCACTTCACGGTTACCGCGTTTAATTTTACCAAAGCTCACAATACCATCAATTTCGCTTACCACAGCAGGGTTGCTTGGGTTACGGGCTTCAAACAATTCGGTTACACGTGGAAGACCTCCGGTGATGTCACCGGTTTTGCCGGTTACACGAGGAATCTTTACGAGAATCTGACCTGGTTCTATTTTGCTGCCCTCGTTCACGATGATGTGAGCGCTTACAGGAATGTTATAGGTTTTTAATGCCTCACCTTTTTTGTCAACGATACGAATGAGCGGACTCATGGTTTTATCGCGGCTTTCGATGATCACTTTTTCACGGAATCCGGTTTGCTCATCGGCTTCTTCACGGAAGGTGACATTTTCTTTGATGTGCTCAAATTCTACGCTTCCACCAAATTCAGAAACGATAACAGCGTTATACGGATCCCAATCACAAATGAGCTCTCCTTTTTTCACCTTCGCACCCGGCTTAACGTAAAGGTTAGAACCGTAAGGAATGTTACCGGTAGTTAAAGTAATGCCGGTGTTGGAGTCGGAAATACGCATTTCGGTTGAACGACCAATCACAATGTTGGTTTTTACACCATCTTGATTCACGCGCTCTACGGTGCGCAATTCGTCAATCTCAAGTATACCATCGTATTTTGCAATTAAGCTGCTGGATGCGGCCGTGTTCGACGCTGTACCTCCCACGTGGAAGGTACGTAGCGTTAACTGAGTACCCGGCTCACCAATGGATTGCGCTGCAATAACACCAACGGCCTCACCCAATTGAACAATGCGTCCGTTGGAAAGGTTACGTCCGTAACATTTCGCGCACACGCCGCTGCGGCTTTCGCAGGTAAGCACCGAGCGAATGTCAACAGTTTCTATTGGCGATTTGTCGATGAAAGAGGCAATTTCTTCATTGATGATTTCTCCAGACGCTACAATGAGTTCTCCGGTAGTAGGGTGGAACACATCGTTCACCACCGAGCGACCCAAAATACGGTCGTATAAAGTTTCTACAATATCATCGGCATTTTTAAGTGCTGACATTGACAAGCCACGGAGGGTTCCGCAATCCGCTTCGTTGATAATCACGTCTTGTGCAACGTCTACCAAACGACGGGTGAGGTAACCGGCATCCGCTGTTTTAAGGGCGGTATCGGCCAAACCTTTACGGGCACCGTGGGTTGAAATAAAGTATTCTAAAATGGATAAACCTTCGCGGAAGTTTGACAACACGGGGTTCTCGATAATGGAGTTGGTGGTATCACCTGCTTTTTGAGGCTTGGCCATCAAACCACGCATACCGCTCAACTGTTTAATCTGTTCTTTACTACCGCGGGCGCCTGAATCCAGCATCATGTACACCGGGTTAAAGCCCTGGCGGTCGCTGCTCAGATTGTCAAGCACTTTTTTGGTCACCTTAGAGTTGGTGTGCGTCCAGATGTCAATCACCTGGTTGTAACGCTCGTTGTTGGTGATAAAGCCCATGTTGTAGTTGCCAATCACTTCTTCTACCTGCACACGGGCGTCGTTGATGATTTTCATCTTGTCGTCCGGCGTTTGGATATCGCCAAGGTTGAAGGACAAACCACCTTTGAAAGCCGTACGGAAACCAATTTCCTTGATATCGTCCAGGAACTTGGCGGTTTTGGCCATACCGGTTTTTTTCACCACCATACCGATGATGTCGCGGAGTGATTTTTTAGTCAGCAATTCATTGATGTAACCCACTTCGTGAGGCACAACGGTGTTGAAAATGACGCGTCCTACAGTGGTATCAATGACTTTAGTAACAAGCTGGTTGTTTTCCAAAGCGTTGGTAACTCTTACTTTGATTTGAGCATGCAAGTCCACACTCTTTTCATTGAGTGCGATCTGCACTTCTTCAGCGCTGTAGAAAATTTTGCCTTCTCCTTTTACCACATCGTTCGGCAGGTTTTTCTTCGACTTGGTCAAATAATACAAACCAAGCACCATGTCCTGTGATGGAACGGCAACCGGAGCACCGTTAGAAGGGTTAAGGATGTTGTGGGAAGCCAGCATCAACAATTGGGCTTCAAGAATAGCGGCATTTCCTAAAGGAACGTGCACGGCCATCTGGTCACCGTCGAAGTCGGCGTTAAACGCGGTACACACCAAGGGGTGCAACTGAATCGCTTTTCCTTCGATCAGTTTTGGCTGGAAAGCCTGAATACCTAACCTGTGCAATGTTGGGGCACGGTTCAGCATCACAGGATGTCCTTTCAATACGTTTTCGAGGATATCCCAAACAATAGGTTCTTTTTTATCAACGATCTTTTTGGCGGATTTTACCGTTTTCACGATACCGCGCTCGATCATTTTACGAATGATAAATGGCTTGAACAATTCGGCCGCCATGTCTTTTGGCAAACCGCATTCGTGTAATTTTAATTCAGGTCCAACAACAATTACCGAACGAGCCGAGTAGTCAACACGTTTACCGAGTAAGTTCTGACGGAAACGGCCTTGTTTTCCTTTCAATGAATCGGAAAGGGATTTTAATGGACGGTTGCTGTCGGTTTTAACGGCGTTGGATTTACGGGAGTTGTCGAACAATGAATCTACTGATTCCTGCAACATCCGTTTTTCGTTACGCAAAATAACATCAGGTGCTTTGATCTCGATCAAACGTTTTAAACGGTTGTTACGAATGATCACACGACGGTATAGGTCATTTAAATCGGAAGTCGCGAAACGACCACCATCCAATGGCACCAAAGGACGCAATTCAGGTGGAATCACCGGAACTACTTTTACAATCATCCACTCCGGACGGTTCACCACATTTTGGTTGGCCTGACGGAAAGCTTCGATCACCTGCAAACGTTTCAAAGCTTCGTTTTTACGTTGCTGTGAGGTTTCGGTGCTGGCTTTGTGACGTAAGTCGTAAGACAAACCGTCTAAGTCCAAACGCGAAAGCAATTCCTGAATGGCCTCAGCGCCCATTTTCGCCACAAATTTGTTCGGATCGTTTTCATCCAACTGGTGGTTTTCTTTTGGAAGCGCATCGTAAATGTTCAGGTACTCTTCTTCAGTTAAGAAGTCGAGGTAGCTCACTCCGTTTTCAGCGGCGATACCGGCATTAATTACCACGTAACGCTCGTAATAAATAATCATGTCGAGTTTCTTGGTAGGCAAGCCCAGCAAGTAACCGATTTTGTTTGGAAGTGAACGGAAGTACCAGATGTGCGCTACAGGAACCACCAAATTGATGTGCCCCATGCGCTCACGGCGTACTTTCTTCTCTGTTACCTCAACACCGCAACGGTCGCAAACAATCCCTTTGTAACGGATGCGTTTGTATTTACCGCAGTGGCATTCGTAATCCTTCACCGGACCAAAAATACGCTCGCAAAACAAACCATCTCTTTCAGGTTTGTAAGTGCGGTAGTTAATGGTTTCCGGTTTTAACACCTCACCGCTTGAACGGCGCAGAATAGTTTCCGGAGAAGCCAGACTGATGGTGATCTTAGAGAAATTCGATTTTTGTTTATTATCTCTTCTTAAAGCCATTTTTATGGTTTAATTGTTTTTAAATTAATTGCCTTAGTCCTTAACTGGTTCACACTTCATTAATCCATGGTGATGTCGAGTGCCAGACCTCTGAGTTCGTGCAACAACACGTTGAACGATTCAGGGATACCCGGCGTACCGATGTTTTCACCTTTAACGATGGCCTCGTAAGCTTTCGCTCTTCCGGTCACGTCGTCAGATTTAATGGTTAACAATTCCTGTAACACGTGCGCGGCACCGTATGCTTCGAGTGCCCAAACCTCCATCTCACCAAAACGCTGACCACCAAACTGAGCTTTACCGCCCAAAGGTTGTTGCGTAATGAGGGAGTAAGGTCCGATAGAACGCGCGTGCATTTTATCGTCAACCATGTGGCCCAGTTTCAGCATGTAAATGATACCAACGGTTGCCGGTTGGTCGAAACGCTCTCCGGTTCCACCATCGTACAGGTAAGTGCGGCCAAATTGTGGCAGACCTGCTTTTTTGGTGTACTCGTCGATTTGGTCGGTTGAAGCGCCATCGAAAATAGGGGTAGAGAATTTCATGCCCAATTTTTCACCGGCCCAGCCCAATACGGTTTCGTAAATCTGACCCAAGTTCATACGCGAAGGTACGCCCAGTGGGTTCAGTACGATGTCAACCGGCGTGCCGTCTTCCAGATAAGGCATGTCTTCTTCTTTCACAATTCGCGCAACAATACCTTTGTTACCGTGGCGACCCGCCATTTTATCACCTACTTTTAACTTACGTTTTTGAGCAATGTAAACTTTGGCCAACTGAACAATTCCGTTTGGCAGCTCGTCGCCCACCATAATCTGGAATTTCTCACGCTTGTATTTACCCAAATAGTCGTTGAACTGAATGAGGTAATTATGAAGTAAACGTTCGATTTGTTCGTTTTTGTCCTTATCGGTCGTCCAGTTACCCGGATTCACTTCGCTGTAATCAATACGCTCAAGCAATTTTTGGGTGAACTTGGTGCCTCTTGGAATGATTTGCTCGCCCAAAATGTTGGTCACACCTTGTGAGGTGCGGTTGTTCACCAGGGTAAAGAGTTTATCAACCAATTTTAGTTTAAGGTTGTAGTTGTTTTTCTCGTAATCCGAATCCAGTTTCTCAAGCATTGGTTTTTCTTCGGCCTTTGCTTTTTTATCCTTAATCACACGAGAGAACAATTTTTTGTTGATGATGACCCCTTTAATGGAAGGAGACACACGCAAGGAAGCGTCTTTTACGTCACCGGCCTTGTCACCAAAAATAGCGCGAAGCAATTTTTCTTCCGGAGAAGGATCGGTTTCGCCCTTAGGTGTAATCTTACCAATCAGGATGTCGCCTTCTTTCACGTCGGCGCCAATGCGAATGATGCCCTTTTCGTCCAGATCCTTGGTGGCTTCTTCGCTCACGTTAGGGATATCCGGCGTTAATTCTTCCATACCGCGTTTGGTGTCGCGCACTTCAAGGGTGTATTCGTCAATGTGTATCGAGGTAAAGATGTCTTCACGAACGATTTTTTCATTGATCACAATCGCATCCTCAAAGTTGTAACCTTTCCAGGGCATAAACGCCACTTTAAGGTTACGACCGAGTGCTAATTCACCATCTTGTGTGGCGTAGCCTTCGCAAAGTACTTGACCCTTGGTTACCTTATCGCCTTTTTTAACGATAGGTTTCAGGTTCATACAGGTACTTTGGTTGGTTTTCTGGAACTTGGTGAGTTTGTAGGTTTTTACATCGCCTTCAAAACTTACCAGTTTTTCTTCTTCGTTTCTGTTGTAGCGGATGGTAATTTCGTTAGCATCCACGTACTCTACAACACCTTCGCCTTCTGAGTTAATCAACACACGGCTGTCTTCGGCCACACGGGCTTCGATACCGGTTCCAACAATTGGCGATTGCGGGCGCAACAATGGCACCGCCTGACGTTGCATGTTAGAGCCCATCAGCGCACGGTTAGCGTCATCGTGCTCAAGGAAAGGAATTAAAGAAGCGGCGATAGAGGCAATTTGATTTGGAGCAATGTCCATCAAATGCACTTTCTCAGGCTCAAGGATAGGGAAGTCGCCTTCGTAACGCGAGGTTACTTTTTTGTTAACGATGTTTCCTTTATCATCCAGATTCACGTTCGCCTGAGCGATGTTTTTCTGGTCTTCTTCTTCTGCTGTTAAATAGATGATCGGTTTGTTCACGTCCAACTTACCTGCTGTTACAGTACGGTAAGGGGTTTCAATGAAGCCGAGTTTGTTCACTTTTGCGTAAACACACAATGAGGAAATCAAACCAATGTTTGGTCCTTCAGGTGTTTCGATGGTACAGAGACGACCGTAATGGGTGTAGTGTACGTCGCGCACCTCAAAACCGGCACGCTCACGACTTAAACCTCCTGGCCCGAGTGCCGACAAACGACGTTTGTGAGTGATCTCGGACAGTGGGTTGGTTTGATCCATGAACTGGCTCAGCTGATTGGTTCCAAAGAAGGAATTGATCACAGAGCTCAGGGTTTTGGCGTTGATGAGGTCGGTTGGTGTAAACACCTCGTTATCGCGAACGTTCATACGCTCACGAATGGTGCGGGCCATACGGGCCAATCCAACACCGAACTGAGAGTACAATTGTTCACCCACAGTTCTAACACGACGGTTAGACAAGTGGTCGATATCGTCCACATCCGTTTTAGAGTTGATGAGTTCGATGAGGTATTTAATGATGAGGATCATGTCCTCTTTCGTTAACACACGAATTTCAGGAGGAATGTTTAATCCTAATTTTTTGTTGATGCGGTAACGTCCCACTTCTCCTAAGTCATAACGCTTATCAGAGAAGAACAATTTGTCAATCACCCCGCGAGCGGTTTCCTCATCCGGTGGTTCTGCGTTACGAAGCAAACGGTAGATGAACTCAATCGCTTCTTTTTCCGAATTGGTGGAGTCTTTTTGAAGGGTGTTGTAAATAATGGCGAAGTCGGCGGTATTCACGTCCTGTTTGTGCAGGATGATGGATTTCACGCCGGCGTCAACGATGGTATCTATGTGATCGTCTTCGAGTATGGTTTCGCGGTCGAGAATCACCTCGTTACGCTCAATGGAAACAACCTCTCCGGTATCTTCGTCAACGAAGTCTTCCAGCCAGGTTTTGAGCACACGTGCAGCCAGTTTGCGGCCCACTTCGCGCTTTAAGCCGGCTTTGCTCACTTTAATTTCGTCGGCCAATCCAAAAATCTCGAGGATTTGTTTATCGCTTTCGAAACCAATAGCACGGAGCAGGGTAGTTACCGGTAATTTTTTCTTACGGTCGATGTAAGCGTACATCACGTTGTTGATGTCGGTAGCAAACTCAATCCAGCTGCCTTTGAATGGAATAACGCGGGCGCTATAAAGTTTGGTTCCGTTGGCGTGGCGGCTTTGTCCGAAAAACACACCGGGTGAGCGGTGGAGCTGCGATACAATAACACGTTCAGCGCCGTTTATGATGAATGAACCTTTTGGGGTCATGTACGGGATGGTTCCCAGATACACGTCCTGCATGATGGGTTCAAAATCTTCGTGTTCAGGGTCGGTACAATAAAGGTACAACTTGGCCTTCAGAGGTACGGAATAGGTGAGACCGCGCTCAATACACTCGTCGAGAGAGTAGCGGGGCGGATCGATGTAATAATCCTTGAATTCGAGCACAAAGTTGTTGCGTGCGTCGGAGATGGGGAAGTTCTCGGCGAACACTTTGAATAACCCTTCTTTTTTACGGTTTTCAGGTGTTGTTTCGAGTTGAAAAAAGTCTTGGAACGATTTTACCTGTATATCCAGAAAATCTGGGTATTCAACAGGGAACTTGTTTGACGAGAAGTTCACTCGTTTTTGGATTTTTGTACTTGCAGCCAAGGGTATCGGGATATGTTGGTTTATACAATATTGACTTTAAAGAACACTGTTTTGGTCTCAAAACAGGAAAAAGTGCCCTCTCCCAAAGTGAAGAGGGCCTTTTTCAAGGTGTTTGGTGCAGGATTACTTAATCTCTGCTTTAGCACCAGCTTCTTCCAAAGCCTTTTTAATGGCTTCAGCTTCTTCTTTGCCAACGCCTTCTTTAACGGCTTTTGGAGCACCGTCAACAAGGTCTTTTGCTTCTTTAAGGCCTAATCCGGTAAGGTCTTTTACAACTTTTACCACGCCTAATTTAGCAGCACCAGCTTCAAGCAACATTACGTCGAATGAAGTTTTAGCAGCAGCGGCTTCTCCGCCTCCGCCGCCACCTGCTACCACTACTGCAGCAGCTGCCGGTTCAATTCCATATTCATCTTTCAGAACTTTTGCTAAGTCCTGTACTTCTTTTACTGTTAAGCCTACTAGTTGTTCAGCTATTGCTTTAATATCAGCCATTTTTTCTAATTTTTAAGTGTAATTTTTAATTTAATTAATTTAATTTAGTTGATTGTTTTTCAACAGTTTAAGCTGCAGATTTATCTTCTCCGCCTTTGTTCTCCAAACCACCCAAAACGCGTTTGATTGGTGACTGCAATAGCATAATCACGTCGGCGATGAGTTCGTTTTTCGATTTAAGGGCAGCTAAGGCATCCAATTGCTCGTCGCCAATAAAAACCATTTGTTCTACATACGCAGCCTTTAAAGCCGGTTTGCTGTTACCCTTGCGGAATTCTTTCATTATTTTGGCCGGAACGTTTGAGGTTTCGGTAAAAATTAATGCAGTTTCTCCTTTTAATGCGGGAATCAGCTCAATCAGTTTGCTGTCGTTTGCGCGTTCAATAGCTTTTTTAAGTAAAGTGTTCTTTACCACAGTAATCGATACTTTTTTATCGAAGCACTGTTTGCGGAACTGGTTTACCTTTTCAACGGTTAAAGTTGAACAATCTGCTAAATAGATCTTGTCGTTGGCGTTTAATTTCTCTACCAACTCCTCAATGACCTGTGTTTTTTCGGTTTTGTTCATTGTTTAGCAGGTTTTTAGGTGAATAATTTGGCGTCAATGGCTACACCGGGACTCATGGTGCTGCTCATTGTAACCGATTTTACATAAGTGCCTTTTGCGCTGGAAGGTTTTAATTTCATAATAGTTTGCAGCAACTCACTGGCGTTTTCGGAAATTTTGTTCGCGTCGAACGATACTTTTCCGATTGCGGCATGAATGATACCTGCTTTGTCTACTTTAAAATCAATTTTTCCGCCTTTGGAGTCCTGAACGGCTTTCGCTACATCCATGGTTACAGTGCCGGTTTTAGGATTCGGCATCAGGCCACGGGGACCTAACACACGGCCTAAAGCGCCAACTTTACCCATAACGGATGGCATGGTGATGATCACATCCACATCGGTCCATCCGCCTTTGATTTTTTCGATATACTCGTCCAATCCTACGTAATCAGCGCCTGCGGCTTTGGCTTCAGCTTCCTTATCAGGAGTCACTATAGCCAACACGCGAAGGGTTTTGCCTGTACCGTGTGGTAAGGTTACCGTTCCGCGCACCATTTGGTTTGCCTTACGTGGATCAACTCCTAAACGGATCGCAAGATCCACAGAAGCGTCAAATTTTGTGTTGGTAATGTCCTTCACAATTTTCGAGGCGTCTGCAACTGAATAAGACTTGCTGGCATCGAACTTCGATACTGCAGCCTTTCTTTTTTTAGTCAACGTTGCCATTTTGTAAGTGTTTTTTGTTTTGTAAAACGGGATTTAGCCGCTTTGGTTAATTGATTGATTTAGTGAGGTTTCTCACCGGTTACTGTTACCCCCATGCTACGTGCAGTGCCAGCCACCATGTTCATGGCCGACTCAATTGTAAAACAGTTCATGTCTACAATTTTGTCCTCAGCAATCTTGCGAACTTGTTCCCAGTTGAGTGAGCCCACTTTCTTACGATTGCTGGTTGGCGATCCTGCTTTAATTTTAGCAGCCTCCATAATTTGAATGGCCACAGGCGGACGTTTGATCACAAAATCAAACGACTTATCGGTATAAACATTGATAATTACCGGCAATACTTTTCCGGCTTGTTCCTGGGTTCTTGCATTAAACTGTTTGCAGAACTCCATGATGTTTACACCTTTGGCGCCTAAGGCTGGTCCAATGGGAGGCGAGGGGTTAGCAGCTCCACCTTTGATTTGCAACTTTACAATTGCTGATAACTCTTTTGCCATTGTTTATGTTTTATTTATTTGTTGTTATTGTTGGTTTTGGGTTCCGAGCTTTGAGTTGGAAGCAGCAAAGCACCTCTTCATCCCCCTCTACCGTCAATGCGTTAATTCTCTTTTTTTCCGCTACGTTTCACCCTAAGGTCAGGCTGAGCGGAGTTGAAGCCTTATTCTAATTCAACTTCTCCGAAATTCAATTCAACCGGTGTTTTGCGGCCGAAAATTTTAACGGTGACTTTAATTTTCTTTTTGTCTTCCATCACCTCTTCAATCACCCCGTTAAAGCCATTGAAAGGACCATTGATCACTTTCACCGATTCGCCCACAGTATAATTATTCATCATAGTGCCTTCACTTTCAACAAGTTCATCCACTTTACCCAGAATTCGGTTTACCTCACTCAAACGCATAGGAACGGGGTTTCCGCCTTTGCTCTCACCTAAAAACCCAATAACCCCAGTAATGTTTTTGATGAGGTGTGGAATTTCTCCGGCCAATACAGCCTCAATTAATACATAGCCCGGATAGAAAGAGCGCTCTTTGGTGGTTTTTTTACCGTTGCGGATCTGAATTACCTTTTCGGTAGGAATAAGCACCTGCGACACATAATCGTTCAGTTTCAGGCGGGAAATCTCCATCTCAATGTACTGTTTCACCTTTTTTTCCTGCCCACTGATGGCGCGCACCACGTACCATTTTTTTGTGGTCGTATCTGCTTTGATTGGTTCGGTCATTTGCTGCACGGTTTTAGTTCTTATTTAAGAATATCGTAAGCTTGTTTCATTAGTATTTCGAACAAAAAATCCATTCCAAACACAAGTAAGGCTATAATTACAGATGAAACCATCACCACAATGGCGCTGCTTTGCAATTCGGGCCAGGTAGGCCAGCTTACTTTGTTAACCAGTTCGTTTTTTGTTTCTGAAAGGTAGGTGCCAATTTTGCTCATGTTACTATTTTCTGAGGTGTTATCCTTCTATTCTTTATTTAATCAGTTCAATTCAATGTTTTGATAATCAAAACTTTAAACAAGCACGGGCGGAGAGATTCGAACTCCCATCTGCGGTTTTGGAGACCGTAATTCTACCCTTGAACTACGCCCGTTTGTAGGAAGTTGATCTTGGATCCGCTTCTCTATTTTTTTATGAAATATTAACTAAGATCACTGCCATCTATAAATGGCAAAATGGCTTCTCAAAATTGAGAGCCATTTCGCCTATATTATTGACTATGGCTTAGTCTAAAATTTCAGTCACCTGACCAGCACCTACGGTACGTCCACCTTCGCGGATAGCGAAACGTAAACCTTTATCCATGGCGATAGCGTTAATCAGATTCACTTCAATAGTCACGTTATCTCCAGGTAATACCATTTCGCGACCAGCTTCCAGGCTGATTTCTCCTGTCACGTCAGTTGTACGGAAGTAGAACTGAGGACGGTATTTATTTTGGAATGGCGTGTGACGGCCACCTTCTTCTTTTTTAAGGATATACACCTCAGCTTTGAACTTGGTGTGTGGTTTTACTGAACCTGGTTTGCAGATTACCATGCCGCGTTTGATGTCTTTTTTCTCAACACCACGAAGCAATAAACCTACGTTATCTCCAGCCTCACCGTAGTCAAGAATCTTACGGAACATTTCCACACCGGTAACGGTTGAGTTTAATTTCTCAGCACCCATACCAATGATTTCAACGTTGTCAGCCGTGTTGATAACACCGGTTTCGATACGGCCAGTGGCTACAGTACCACGACCAGTGATGGTGAACACGTCTTCTACCGGCATAAGGAAAGGCTTTTCCTTATCGCGTGGAGGAAGTGGAATGTATTCATCAACAGCATCCATCAATTCCATGATTTTTGGAACCCATTTTTCGTCGTTATTCAAACCACCTAAGGCCGAACCACGGATGATAGGTGTATTGTCACCGTCAAATTTGTAGAAGGTAAGCAATTCACGGATTTCCATTTCAACCAAATCCAATAACTCGGCATCTTCTACCATGTCCACTTTGTTCATGAACACAACAATACGGGGTACACCTACCTGACGAGCCAAAAGGATGTGCTCGCGGGTTTGTGGCATAGGGCCGTCGGTTGCAGCTACCACTAAAATAGCTCCGTCCATTTGAGCCGCACCGGTAACCATGTTTTTTACATAGTCAGCGTGACCCGGACAGTCAACGTGAGCGTAGTGACGCTTTACGGTTTGATACTCCACGTGTGAGGTGTTGATGGTAATACCACGCTCTTTTTCTTCAGGAGCGTTGTCAATTGATGAGAAATCACGCACTTCAGCAAGACCTTTACCTGCGAGTACGGTTGTGATTGCAGCAGTCAAGGTAGTTTTACCGTGATCTACGTGACCAATAGTTCCAATGTTTACGTGTGGTTTGGAACGGTCGAATTTTTCTTTTGCCATAGTTGTTTTTTATTTAATTGTATTGTTTTTATTTAATTAGTTTAACGTCTAATTTGAGCTGTTGAGCAGGATTGAACTGCCGACCTCTTCCTTACCAAGGAAGTGCTCTACCACTGAGCTACAACAGCTTATTTTTTTGTCCGACTTGGCTTTTATAGGCCTTATCTGCTCAAAAATCTCATTTTAACAAAGAACAGCCCTCTCCACACGCCAAAAGTCCCTCAGTTTGGGACTTTTCAAAAACTCTTGGATCGCGTCTGCTAATCCTCCTGTTTTAGCCGCCTCTCCTGTTTTCACAGCCAGGCGTATGAACGCACGCTTCAACTTCACTTTTTTATCACAAATCAATATTTGTGATGTCATTTATTGAGCGGAAGACGGGTCTTCCCGACATGCGTCGGGATAAACTTCTCGACCCGTCATTCGGTCATTTGAGCGGAAGACGGGTCTCGAACCCGCAACCTCCAGCTTGGAAGGCTGGAGCTCTACCAATTGAGCTACTTCCGCTTTTATTATCGCTTGCAATCACATGGCGCGGTGAAAACAGTCGATAATGGAGTTCTATTACCGGTTAACTTTGCCAAAACACCTTGCATCGAAAACGGCAACCAATGTGGGGACAGGAGGATTCGAACCTCCGAAGTCGAAACAACAGATTTACAGTCTGTCCCATTTGGCCACTCTGGTATATCCCCTTGCAAAAGAGCCGAAGAAGGGACTCGAACCCCCGACCAGCTGATTACAAATCAGCTGCTCTACCAGCTGAGCTACTTCGGCTTTTTACTTGATTTGAAAGAACTACCCCTTTTAAAGGGATGGCAAAGGTAACAATACTTTTCATTCACGCAAAATAATCACGTCAAATAATTTCAATTTCTTATCAAAAATCAGGTCAGGAAAACTATTTCAAAATTCTGAGGTTGGAAGGGAGGTAATTGTTGATTCGGTTGGCCACTAATTTTCCCCAACCAAGTCCGTTTTTTTGATGGGTAAAACACACCCAGCCCTTATGTTTTTCATCCACCGAAAAATTTTCTTTTTTAAGGTAAGTAAGGGCTCTTGCTTTGTCCAGTTCTATCCTTGGCAAGGTATCTGATACAAATAAACTTAAGGCAAATTCATGATCCGGAACCAGTGTCATGTTTTTTAATTCACCCAAACACACGCCGGCTTTCCGGAAATAAAATCCCGGCACGGGCAGGTTCAAAAATGCGTGGCAGGCTCTGTTTAAAAGGTAGTATTTTTCATTTTTTTTAAGCAAATCCATGTCCCCGATTTTCACCTGCATTTCCAGCACCGTTCTTTCTTTTTCGGTAAGTGTATTTTTGAGGTGAACCCTCTGGTTTTTTTCATTACCGGGGTCGCGTTTAACGAGTAAACAGCAGAAAAAACCTTCGCTCCTGAGCAAATGCGGGTAAAACCGAAAACCTTTTGCGTTTTGAACGATGCCCCAGTTGGGGTCCACTTTCAAGGTATGCACCTCCATGCCCATCTCCTGTACCATCCAGTCCACAATGTCCTCATTTTCCTCTTTAGAATAAGAACAGGTGCTGTAAAACAACAGCCCCCCTTCCTTCAGGCATTTTAAGGCGGAACCCAAAATGTTTTTTTGCCTTAAGGAGCAAGCGTTCACGTGCTCAGGACTCCATTCGTCCATGGCCTCCTCTTGTTTTCTGAATAAACCGCTGCCACTGCAAGGGGCATCCACAACCAAAAGGTCAAAAAAGCCGGGCAAGCGTTCAAATTGCTCCGGTGTGTTGTTCGTTGCAATGGTATTGGCCCTTCCCCATTTGCTTAGATTATAGGCCAGGGTGGAAGCCCTGTTGTGAATCAGTTCATTCGACACCAGAAGGCTGTCATCGCTCATCAGCGAATTCAAAATGGTGCTTTTACCTCCCGGAGCGGCACAAAGGTCGAGTATCGACAGACTTTCAGTAAAATCTATAGTTTGGCAGAGGGCGTATTCTAAAAACATACTGCCAGCTTCCTGCACATAATAACAACCGGCATGAAAAGAAGGGTCGTGTGTAAAAGAAGGTCGGTTTTCCAAGTAATGTCCCATCGAACTCCATGGCACGGTTTCCTTCAATTCAAATTCCGGTGAAAACAATTTGAACGGATTGCAGCGGATGGAAGTAATTTGTTCTCCGGATGAATGCACACGTTTAAAACCCTCTTCATCGGGCAAAGGAAGGTGTTTAAGACTGTTTAAAAATTGTAGGGGCAGGCTTGGCATGTTTTGGAATTAAACAGTTCCTTTGTTTTTATTTCTGTGAATTACAAAGAAAAGCAATTAAACCTCTCGCCAAAGCAGGAACTGGAGAAAATAAAACGCTGGTGTGCTTACCAGGAGCGTTCGCACAACGAGGCCCGTATAAAACTTCAAAGAACAGGGTTAAAAGAACATGAAATTGAAGTCATATTATCGGAATTGATTTCGGAGAACTTCCTGAATGAAGAGCGTTTTGCAAAGGCCTTTGCCGGTGGAAAATTCAGAATAAAGCACTGGGGCAGAGTGAAAATAAAAATGGATCTGAAAAAACACCGCGTGTCAGAACCCAACATTCAAATGGCATTGGATAGCATCGATGAAACGGCATACAAAAATACCATACAACAGCTTGCGGAAAAAAGACTCAAAACATCCGGCAACCGTCACATCGCTCTGCTAAAGGCTTCAGTTTACCGATACTTAACAGCCAAAGGCTTTGAGTCGGATCTGGTGATGGAACAAATTAACACTACTTTTGACACCCATGAATCTTGATCTAAAATCAAAAAACGCTCTGGTGTGCGGAAGCACCCAGGGTATAGGCAAAGCATCGGCTCTTGCCCTGGCTAAACTGGGCGCCAACGTTACTCTTTTGGCCAGAAATGAAGAGAGTTTAAAAAAAACCAAAGCCGAATTGTCTAATAACGGGGCGCAAGTGCACTCCTACCTTTGTGCCGATTTTTCTAACCCCAAACAACTGGAAGAACTCGTAAACGCCTATATCAGAAGAAATGGTCCGGTGCACATTTTGGTGAATAATACCGGCGGACCACCGGCAGGGCCGATTGTGAAAGCGCGTACAGAAGAATTTGTAACTGCCTTCAGCAACCACCTTATCTGCAATCACATTTTAGCACAGGCCTGCATTGAAGGTATGAAAAATACAGGCTACGGCCGCATCGTCAACATCATTTCCACTTCAGTAAAACAAGCCTTGCCCAATTTGGGTGTAAGTAACACCATAAGGGCGGCAGTAGGCAATTGGGCAAAAACCATGGCCAATGAGCTGGCTGAATTTAATATTACTGTGAACAATGTGCTTCCCGGAGCCACAGCCACGCAGCGTTTGAGCAACATCCTTGAAAACAAGGCACAAAAAAACAACAGCAGCACCGATGCCGTGAAAGCCGAGATGATTCATGAAATACCCATGAAACGTTTTGCTGAAGCATCAGAAATTGCCAATGCAGTTGCTTTTCTTGCCTCGCCGGCAGCTTCTTACATCACCGGCATTAACCTGCCCGTGGACGGAGGCCGAACATCAAGCTTGTAATGTTAACAGTTTGCTGTTACTAAATGCGTTAAGGGTAAGGCTTTAGCAGCAAGTATTGCCTCTATTTTAGAGGCATGATATATCAACTGCTTGTTCTCTTTAACAGCATTCTTTTTTTTCTGGTGCCTGTTTTTGCACCCAATGGTGATCCAAAGATCACAACCAACATACCGTCTACCATGGTCATTGACCAGGAAGCCGTATTGGAAATTAAAATTTCGAAATCTCAAATTACCGGTTTTGCCACATTTCAAATGGATCTTCCTGAAGGGTTTATCCCACGCGAAATTGAAAATGCCGAGGCCACCTGCAGCATAAACGAGGGACAAATCATCTGGACCTGGACTACCTTACCGGAAGAAGAAGAATTCAGCATTAGCATTGGCATCACACCAAATGCATCGGCCTTGGGCAAAAAAACATTGGGCGCCAGCCTCTATTACATAGAAAACAATGAAAAAAGAAGTACCGACCTCACACCGTTACAAATTACGGTTTTAAAAGAGGGAGAAACAGAGCCGGCGCTGAGTAGCACAGAGAACCCTGGTAACGGCATATCTCCTGTTGAATCGCATTCGGAACCGGCCGGTTTGGTGGAAGTACTAAAAACATTAGTTGATGGAAACACGGCTGACGAAAAAAAAATCGACATCACCATCAAAAAAGGGATCACCAAAGGCTTTGCACGTTATAGCGACAATCTGGAAGAAGGCTTCACGGCTAAAGCGGTAAAAACAGACGGTAGCTCCTTTTCAATAGCCGATGGCAAAATAAAATTTGTTTGGGTTACGGTACCGGAAAAAGAAGAATTGAACGTGAGTTACATTCTGGTGCGCAAATCAACAATGGCCGAACTGCTTTTAAAAGGAGAGTATTCGTACTTAGAGCATAACCAAAGCAAAAAAGCGGTTGCTCCTGAACAAACTATTCGCTTTTCAACTTCCAACACACCAACACTGGTTAATAGCACAGACAACAAAGCACCGAAGAAAACAACATCTACTGAAAACACAGATTTAAAGGAAAAACAAACAACCGAGGTGCAATCCCAGCTTGAGAAACAAAGCAAACAGCAACAACAAACAACACGTTTTGCAATACAGGTGGGCGCTTTTACCAATCAAAAAGTGAGTGCTCAGACCTTGAAACGGAAATTCAAACTGACTCAGAACCTTAGAAGCGAATACCAGGAAGGGTACTCCAAGTTTATGTTTGGTGCCTATGACGAATACAAATCGGCCAGAGCCCAAAGAGAGAAAGCGGTGAGTGACAACGGTGTAAAATCCGCATTTGTAGTGGCCTACAACAATGGGAAACGCATAACGGTTCAGGAAGCCCTGATGATAGTAAATCAAAAATGGTTCAAATAAAAAATTTTGCTATTTTTACCCCAATTACACACTTTATGAAGAGAGTACTTCTCCTTCTCTTATTTCTCGTTTCCCTTAACATCCGTTCTCAGGAGCCGGATTCTCTTAAATACGCGGCACTCGACAGTTTATCTTACGAGCAGATTCTGGATTTTTATGTGAATGAACCCAATCCCCCACAGTTTTATAAAGGCCCTGTTGAAATTGGTGATTCTACTTACAAAGCGCTCAACGAACAAGTCATTCCAACCGATACAGTGGGTGCAGAACCTTTGTTTCGCTACGATTATTTTATGCAAAATGAGATTGGGCCGGAAGACACCAGCACCATTGAATTCAGTGAATTTAAACCCAAAATAGCACTTGGCTTTGGAAAATTAGGCTTTACTGGCGACCTCTATTCCAAACATTTTCAACCAACTTTAAAAGGTCGTCCCGCTGTTAACCTTGCCATTTCCCAGCGCCTCTTCCGTTTTCTGGAACTGGAATTTAATGTGATGTTCGGGAAATTAGGCGCCAGCGAAAATTTGCCCAATCGTCATGAAAACATGGTTTCCGAAATTCGCTCGGGTGGGGTGAATCTCATGTACGATTTTGGCAACATCATCCCTCAGCGTTACAGAGTGCGGCCGTATGTGAGTATTGGTGTAAGCGGGTTTGAATACCTCAGTAAAACGGACATAAAAGATGCAAACGGCAATACCTATTATTATTGGCAAGATGGCAGCATAAAAGACATGCCCGAAGGCGCTGCAGGTGCTCAGGAAGCAAAAGATTTGGTGAGGGATTATGTGTATGAATCCGACATTCGCGAACTTAACCTCGATGGATTTGGCAAATACAATGAGCGTTCAATAGCTTTTCCCTTAGGCTTTGGAATCCTTACCAAAGTAACCGACCGGGTGAACATGAAACTCAACTGGCAATATTACTTCAGTGGTACCGATTACATTGATGGCATCACCGAAAACAGTTTGGGTAACAGGAAAGGAAACAGTAAAAACGACAATTTTTCCTACGCTTCCTTCTCCTTTCAATATGATCTGATTGCCAAACCAAAATCTAAAACTTATGCCGATACGCTTAGCGATGCGTTTTGGCTGGCCTTTGACAATGCAGACGCCGATCAAGATAGTGTGCCGGATTTAAAAGACGATTGTTTGGGTACAGCAGCCGGTGCTGAAGTAGACCTTAACGGCTGTCCAACTGACTCCGACGGTGATGGCATTCCAAATTACCGCGATGAGGAACCTAACACACCGGCAGGTTTTCCGGTGAATGAAAAAGGCATTGCACAAACCGATGCTTACTGGAAAGATTACTACGAAGCCTACCTGAACGATACCTTAAGTACCGACCGCGAAATTCAGGTGGTTTACAATGCATTTGCGGCTCAGCCTAAAAAAGGTAAGAAAGAAGAGAAAAAAGACGAATATACCGTTGAACTAGTGAGGTATAACGGTCCTATCCCTACCGACGAATTGGCTTACCTCCTTAGTATTGGTGATATCGTTTCCACCACCTTGGATGATGGCACCGTGGTGTATACTACCGGAAAATACGATAACCTGGCCGATGCGGTGAAACGTAAAGACGAGTTTAAACTATCGGGCAATTCCACGGCCAAAGTAGCCAAAATTGCAGGTAAAAAAGTTCAGAAAATGCAAGAGGAAGATATAGACGCCCAGTTAAGGAAAGAATTGGAAGACCTCATGAACATTACCATTATTGACGATGGCGATACCATCCGCACCCAAATGGAAGGCGATGATTATTTTGCAGGCTTGTTTGGAGACGAGTTTAATAACGCCACCCCGGAAATTAAAGACAGTTTGCGAACTTTGGGCATGAAGGCCAAAGCCAAGGAAATTAAAGCCAGTCGCGATTTACAGGAATCGGAAGAAACATTCAATCCTGAAGATGTGATTTATCGTGTGCAATTGGGTGCTTTTAAAAACCGTATCTCCACCAGCATATTCAATACCTCCACAAGCGTGGTTGAATTAAAAACATCAGAAAACATTTACCGTTATGTTACCAGAGGGTATAAATCCATAACACAAGCGGCTTCGGCGCGAGCAGATCTGGTGGTTCAGGGTTACAGCGATGCCTTTGTTACCGCCTATAAAGGGGGTAAACGCATTCCGTTGAGCCAAACCAAAGCTACGGTGGAGGAGACCTTTGTGGAGGATATGAACGAAGACAAGATATTCTCTTCAGTTGATAAAACCCTGGTGGCCTTTAAAGTACAATTGGGCGTGCCGTTGAAAAAACCGGCTATGATTGCCATGATGGAAGAAAAGATTAAGGATTTAAATGGTATAGAAAAACAAACCACTTCTGTAGGCGGCGTTCGGTATACTTCAGGAAGTTTTGCCAGCTACAGCGATGCGGAAAAACACCGCAAAGAATTAGAAGCAAAAGGATTTACAGATGCCTTTACCATTGCCACGTTTAAAAACGAACAAATACCGATTCAGGAAGCCTTGGAGCTTCTGAAATAAGTTTTACCATGATTAAGCCCATGTTCAGCGGTTTAAAACACCTGTTCACGCTTGTTTTTTTTCTGGCCTCCAGCGCCCCTTTCTTGGCTCAGGATCCACCCAGCATAAAGGTTAGAAAAAGTTCCAATCTTGCAAAAGTGGTGCTCGACAATACCACCTATAAACTGGTTGTGATGGACAGGTTTGGCAATCCCACCGAGGCTCGGATTTTAAATTACCGCTTGCACATAAAATTAAAGCGGGAAACAAAAGTGTTTGAGGGCAATTCCAACTTTCTGACGCGTGAGATGGTCAACTTTTTAAACGGATTAAACTCCGCTACCAAAATCTTCTTTACAGAGCTTAAAGCAGAGGAGAAGGAAGGGCATTTAACCGATTTACCCGATCTTATTGATACCTGGTTTCCGGATTGCAGCAATTGCGATAAAAAAAGAAACCGGAAGTAAATCCGGTTTCAATGCAAACTATAAAGTATATTCTCACATCAATTGTAGCTTGGCAGTAAAGCGTAATTTTTGCCGTACTCCAGCATTTGACTTTTAAAATCTTTAGGGTAGTCGATTTTTACGTCTGTTATTTTACCCTCCGCCATCACCGGAACCAATTTGGGTTGAATAAAACCGGCATAGGGAGCAATGTTCAGTTTTTGGTAGCGCTCCAAAACCTCCTTATGCAATACTGGATCAATCTTCACACCATACCCCTCTATTAAAGCTTTGCCTGCCTTGTAATCGCCCTGGGATTTGATGCGCTGCAATTCCCTCAACAAATCGCCAAACAAGGTTCTGAGGGCAGAATAATCGTTTACCACAAAATACGTTTTCCCGTTCTCCTGTTTTTTTTCAATAACGTTTTTTGCTTTTCCTTTTTCGTAAGCCCAGGCAGATACCATTTGGCGGTTGCGCATGTGTGCTTCTTCTATGTTGTTGCCCATCTTAATTCTCGACAATTGCACCACCAAACCTTTGGTGATGTATTCGTCGTAAGCGGCCTTTCCGTAATCCAAAGAAGGCATCACGCCAAGTTCCACAAGTTTAGAATCCATAAGATAGTAAAGTGCCACCAGGTCGGCACGCCCCTCTTCCAGGGCACTGGCATAGTTTTTAAGTGTTTCGTGCGGCTGTCCAACCAAGGTGTCAATTTTTCCGCTGGCGTGCCCTATCACTTCGTGCATGTCGGTGTGTAATTTATCAGCAAGCGGAGCATAGTCTTTCACGCGTTGTTTAATTTCTTGGTTGTAATAAAATTCATCCACCACCGAACCTCCGGCAGCTTGCTCATACGCTTCCACTATATTGCCCAGGTTAACCGATTTACTGCCGTGTTTTTCGCGAATCCACTCGTTGTTGGGCAAATTAATGCCAATGGGCGTGCTTGGGGCCGCATCTCCGCTTTCTACAACAGCATTGATTACTTTAGCAGAAATGCCCCGTACGTTTTTCTTTTTGTGTTGCGGCAGAATAGGGGAATTGTCTTCAAACCACTGCGCATTGGCACCAATTTTTGCTATGCGTTTACTGGCCTCAAAATCTTTGATGGAAACCACAGATTCAAATGAACCTTTTTTGCCAAGAGGGTCCTGATACACTTCAATGAACCCGTTTACCACATCCACCACGCTGGCGGTATCGTTTACCCAGGCAATGTTATACAAATCAAAATCGCGCAAATTGCCACTTTTGTAATACGTTACCAGCGCGGCGAGGGCCTTTTTTTGATTGTCGTTTTCTGCCACAGTTATGGCCTTTTCCAGCCAAAATACAATTTTTTCTATGGCCCAGCTGTAATGGCCGCCCACCTTGTAAACCTTTTCAACCAGTTTGCCGTTTTCTTTTACCAGTTTGCTGTTAAGGCCATACATGGGTTGTTCATCGCTGGTGGTATCAACCTGAGCCGAATAAAATGCTACCGCTTCTTTTTCTGTTACACCCTCGTAAAAGTTAACCGCTGAAGACGTAATGAGGTCTTTTTTAGAATCCAGACTTACTTTTTTGGCCGCCATATCCGGATTGTAAATCACATCGGCAATAAAGGCCACAAAATCGTTTTTGGTTTGTCCGTTTTTAATCGGCAGAAATTTTTCCTCCACATGGCTTAATACGTGGGTGAAAAACTCTTTTGAACATTCAGGAAAAAACTTATCGTTATTGTAATGGTGGTGTATGCCATTGCTAAACCACACCCGTTTGGCATAGTTTTCCAGCTGTTTAAATTCCTCACTTTCATTGTCATGACTTTTGGTGCTTAATATGGCCTCCAGCGTTTTACGAACGGCCAGGTTGTATTTGTAGTTTTGATCGTAATTGATATCTCTGCCGCACAGCGCTGCTTCGTAGAGGTAATACACCAGTGTTTTGGTTTTTAAATCAAGGGTATTAAAATCGTTTACCTGATAGCGAAGCACCCTAAGGTCGGCAAATTGCTCGGCCACGTAATCAAATTTTTCAATAGGGGCAGACGTCAAACTGTCCTTGTTTGCTTGGTGCCCGGAAAGTTCGTTGGAATCGGAACTGCAGGAAATTAGCATTAAACCAATGCCAAGTAAAGAGAATATTGTTTTCATAGTTTAAAATTCAAGTTTACATGTATTTGCGGGTTTTTCAAAACGCTTAGTGCTTCAGATCTTTTGGGTAACACAAATAATGTTTTCTAACGGTTTTGCTCAAACTTTTTAGGTTCAGCAGGTCGCTTGCGTTGGCCACATCCACCAAACTGCCGTTGTTCATGAGAATGTGAATGTGTATGCTTTTCGCATCGTATGCACTGTTGTTTACCGTGCCGCCAAACACAAAGTAAGTGGCTTCAGCCGCACTGATGCTGTATTTTTTGCAGGCATGTTGCAGTAAACTGTTTTTGTATTCGGCTGAGATAGGAGCATTGCCCATTTCCACTTTATACAATTTTCGGTTGAGTAAATTAGTGCTTAAACGGCTTAGTATCGGATCTTTATGTTCTGACCAAACTTTTATGGAGGCCATCAAGTCGTTATCGTCCAGCTGGGCAAACAGTTCCAGCAATCGGGTGTTGGTTAAAAAATCTTTGTGTTTGTAATTGGTTTTTAAAAAAATCGAAAAGGCCGGTGTAGCAAACAGGGTTTGGCCTTTAGAGGATAATTCTTTTGCTCTTTGGAGAATTTTTACCAAAAGGTTCTCTGCGCTGAGCACCGTTTTGTGCAAATACACCTGCCAGTACATGAGCCGGCGCGCAATTAAAAATTTTTCAATGCTGTAAATGCCTTTGTGTTCTACAACCAACTCATCCTTGCTTACATTCAGCATTTTAATAATGCGCTCACTGCTAATTACGCCTTCCACCACGCCGGTAAAAAAACTATCCCGTTTGAGATAATCCAGCCGATCCATATCCAGCTGCGAACTCACTAACTGATGCAAAAAGCTTTTTTTGTAACGGTTATTAAAAATTTGAATGGCCAGCGTTAAACGGCCTTTGAACTCCTTATTCAGGCGGTCCATAAACAAGGCGCTGAGGGCTTCGTGTTTTATGCTTTTTACCAAACTGTGTTCAAGTGCATGCGAAAACGGACCGTGCCCAATGTCGTGAAGCAAAATGGCGATTAGCACAGCTTCTTCTTCTTTATCGCTAATGTCGATGTCTTTTTGGCGCAAGGTATTCACAGCATCCTGCATGAGGTGCATAGCGCCAATGGCATGATGAAAGCGGGTATGAAGTGCGCCGGGATACACCAGATTGGTGAGGCCTAATTGTTTGATGCGCCGCAAACGCTGAAACCAGGGATGATTGATCAGATCGTAAATAAGTTCGCCGGGAATGCTCACAAAGCCATATATAGGGTCGTTGATGATTTTACGTTTATTGGTGGGCATGGACCTAAAATTCGTTAATTAAAACAATAGCCATAAATTTAAGGCGTTATTCATTTGAATAATGCTTCAAATATGGACAAAATTAAAATACTCTGGACCGACGACGAAATAGAACTTCTAAAACCTCACATCCTTTTTCTGGAAGGAAAGGGCTATGAGGTGTTAACCGCAAGAAGCGGAGACGAAGCAGTGGATGTGGTAAAAGAAAACAATAGCCTGAGTGCCGTGCTGCTCGATGAAAATATGCCCGGCATCAGCGGTTTAGACGCCTTGCTGAAAATAAAACAGGTGAACAACGACCTTCCGGTAATTATGATTACCAAAAGTGAAGAGGAGCACATTATGGACGATGCCATAGGAGGAAAAATTGCCGATTACCTCATAAAACCTGTCAACCCAAGTCAGATATTGCTTGCCCTCAAAAAAGCCCTCGATAACCGCCGTTTGGTGAGTGAAAAAACCAATACCGATTACCGCAAAGAATTTGGCAGCATTGGCATGAGCATCAACAGCAATCCTGACTGGGAAGAATGGGCCGAGATTTATAAAAAAATTATTTACTGGGAATTGGAAATGGACCAGTTGCAGGACAAAAGCATGCTGGAAGTGCTGCACATGCAGAAATCCGATGCCAACAACCAGTTTTTTAAGTTCATCGAAAAAAATTACATCGCCTGGCTGAACGGCAAAAGCCCTAATCCGCCTACCATGAGCCACACCCTGGTGAAAAACAAATTCATGAAAGAGCTGGAGTCGGACGACACGGTATTTTTTGTGTTGATTGATAACCTGCGGTACGACCAATGGAAAATTATTCAACCCATGCTGCAGGAATATTACCGCACCGAATCGGAAGAAACCTATTACAGCATTTTGCCCACCGCCACACAATACGCAAGAAACGCCATTTTCAGCGGATTGATGCCCGGTGAAATCGCCAAACGTTTCCCCGATAAATGGCTCGACGATGAGGAGGAAGGCGGGAAAAACATGAATGAAGAGTTTTTTATGCAGGCACAAATGAAACGCCTGGGTAAAGATTTTAAAATGAGCTATACCAAAATCACCAATCACATGGCCGGAAAAAAACTGGCCGATAACATCAGTAATTTGTTACAAAATAAACTGAATGTGATTGTTTACAACTTTGTGGATATGCTCAGCCACGCCCGCACCGAAATGGAGGTAATACGCGAACTCGCCGAAAACGAAGCAGCTTACCGCGGCATTACCTACAGCTGGTTCGAGCACTCGCCCTTATTTGATATCCTTAAACAACTGGCTTCAAAAAAAGTGAAACTGGTGATTACTACCGATCACGGTACCGTGCACGTAAAAGAGCCTACCAAAATTTTGGGCGATCGCAACGTGAACACCAACCTGCGATACAAACAAGGAAAAGCCTTGGATTATAATCCAAAAGAAGTGTTTGAGATTAAAAACCCGGCCGAGGCCTATTTGCCCGTGCAACATCCCAGTTCGCGTTTTGTGTTTGCAAGGGAGGATAGGTTTTTCGCTTATCCCAACAATTTTAACCATTACGTGAGTTACTATAAAAACACCTTTCAGCACGGCGGTGTGAGTTTGGAAGAAATAATTATCCCTTACATCGTTCTGCTTCCCAAATAAAAGGGTATGCCAGAGGAACTTTCTATAATCTGCTCCGAACTGAACCAGTTGCCAGTGGTCGCAGAAAAATTACTTGCTTTTGCCGGCGATTGTAAAGTGTTTTTGCTTAATGCCCAGATGGGTGCCGGTAAAACCACCTTCATCAAACACTTGTGTAAACAGCTCGGCAGTACCGATGACTTCAGCAGCCCATCGTTTTCTATTGTAAACGAATACCACTCGCCCAAAGGCAAGATTTACCATTTCGATCTTTACCGCATAAAAACCACTGAAGAGTTATTCGATATTGGTGTTGAGGACTACCTGGATTCAGGCGCATTCTGTTTTATTGAATGGCCGGCCTTAATTGAAGATCTGATTAATGTCCAACACAGTCGTGTTAACATAACTTGCGAAGGACAGGTACGTCACTTTCATTTTCGGAACCTGTAAACTGATTTTTCGAGCATCAGCCCTGGCCTCAGAAAAAAATATCTACACATACAAACATGCAAAACACCACACTGCCAATGCCGTTGGTGGTGCCAAAAGCGAGATTCACTTTGCTTAAGTCATTTGGTTTCACCAAAAGTTGCTGATAAATGAGTAAAAACACAAAAGCACAAAGCCCAAGTATATAGAGCAAACCAAAATCGCCAACAAAAAATAAACTAAGCAATAGAGCAGCGCACACAGCGTGAAAGCAGCGCGATAAAAACAGGGCTTTGTTTCTTCCTAACACAACGGGTATGGATTTCAGTGATTGACTTTTATCAAAGGCATCGTCCTGCAAGGCATAAATAATATCAAAACCACTCACCCAAAAAAACACCGCAAAACTCAAGAGCAGTGGCGCGGCATCAAACTGTTTGGTTAGCGCGAGATAAGCGCCAATTGGAGCAAGCGCCAGACCTGCACCCAGCACCAAATGGCAGAGTGGGGTGAAGCGTTTTGTATAACTGTAGCCCAGCACCACCAAAAGCGCAACCGGCGAAAGGTAAAAACACAGTGTGTTGATAAGAAAGGCGCTGTAAACAAAAGCCAAAGAAGTAACAATCACCAGTGCCAAGGCCGCACCGGGAGAAATAAGACCAGCCGGAATTTCACGCGAGGCCGTTCTTGGATTTTTGGCATCAAAACGCCGATCGATGTAACGGTTAAAGGCCATGGCAGCGCTGCGTGCAAACACCATACACAAAACAACAAGTATAAATTTTTCTGCATTAAACACTGCTTTTCTGGAGTGCAGGCCCATAGAAAACCCAATGATTGCAAAGGGCAGAGCAAAAATGGTGTGCGAAAATTTGATTAAGGAAAGGTACTTGTTTAGCGTACTTAGCATAAAAAATAAATAAAGGGCATCATTTTCCTCTTCCCTGTATAACAATCAAAACAGTGTGTACCAGAATTTTGAAATCCAGCAAAAGACTCATGTTTTCAATGTATAAAATATCAAACTTTAAACGGTCAACCATTTGTTCCACATTTTCGGCATAGCCGTATTTTACCTGGCCCCAACTGGTAATGCCGGGACGAATTTTTTGCAGGTGTTTGTAGGGGCGAGGGCCTACTATACTCATATCGCCCACCAACACATTGTAAAACTGCGGAATTTCGTCCATGCGCACTTTTCTTAAGAACCGGCCAACAGGGGTTACCCGGGGGTCGTTATTTTTTGATAAAGCCGGCCCCGCTTTTTCCGCATCTTTGTACATGGTTCTGAATTTGTAAATAGAAAAGGGTTTACCATGTATGCCAATGCGCTCCTGCCGAAACAAAACAGGACCTTTGGAGCTCAGTTTTACGGCCAGGCCAATGATGATGTATAGCCAGCTGAACACAATCATGACAATCAAAGAAACGCTTACATCAATAAACCGCTTCACGGCAATTTGCCATTCAGGTATAATCTGATTTTTTATTTCAATGAGCGGGGTGCCCAAAATGCTGGTCATTTTTACATGCCCGCTTAAAATGTCGTACATGTCGGGAATTACCTTAATAATTAAACCCATATCACTCAGGTCGTTTACAATGTTTTTGATGTATTCGTGTTCTGAGCTTTCAAGCGCAATGATTACCTCTTCAATGTTGTGGGCTTCAATTATCCGGCGCATCTGGTGGTATTCCCCAAGGTGTGGAATTTCTTTTTTCAATTCTTCGGAGTAGCCGTTTTTTCCTTCCACATGTAAAAACCCCACAAAATAATTGCCGGTGCCGTATTTGAGGGCGTTTACCTCCCTGAACATTTTTAGAGCACGCTCGTTACTGCCGATAATCAGCGTGTTAAAACCAAATTTGCGGTGGTGAATTTTGTTGTTGGTGTTGGTGGATAGCAGTAACCTGAACACAGCGGTTAAGGTGAAGTGCGAAATAAACAACACAAAATACAGCTTGTAATAAAACCTGTAAGACACCACCGAATCATCGAGCAGCAACACAAAAAATAACACCGTTACACCAATGATGGATGTAGCCAGGGTTTGCACAAACTCGTTAATGCGTGATTTACGAAGCACGTGGTTGTACGAACCGGATAAATAATATACCAGCACCCACACCGAAGGCAAAAGCAATATGCTGAAAAAGTACTGCCGGTCGAAAATTTCTTCGCTGATAAAACCAAACTTTAAAGCATCTACTTTGGTTTTGCGGTAGTAGTTTAAGATGGTCCAGGCCAGGCCGGCAGCAAAAAAATCGGCCAGTATATAATAAAAGGTGGTTAATCTTCTGCTTATCATAAATACAGAAGTTTAATGTTGTCGAGCTGCACTTTGGGCTCAGCGGCCTCACCATTAATCATCCTGAAATACACTTTGTAACTTGGGGCCTTGGGCTCGCTGTTAACCACCGC
>JALOMJ010000079.1 GCA_025455485.1 Bacteroidia bacterium
TTGCTGCGCAATGTCGGGATGCTCTGAACCAGCTGAGTCAATGAGTTTTTCGATGAGTTTTCTGCTTTTCCAGTTTTTGATTTGTTTTTCTCTTATGAGCGCTTCGGTTTTAGTGCTGTACTTTTCAAAGTATTTTAAAACCCAATCAGCATTCTTGCCTGTAAACCCCTGGTGATTGGAATTGTGTTTTCTGATTCTTTCTTGCAAAGTTTCACTTGTTGAGCCAACATAGTACTTGTTTTTAGAGTCAGAAAAGAGGATATAGGTGTAAAAAGCCATAACATAAAAAAACCTCACGTTTCCGTGAGGCTTTGTGTGGGGGTTGACGGGTTCGAACCGCCGACCCTCTGCTTGTAAGGCAGATGCTCTGAACCAGCTGAGCTAAACCCCCAAAATGGTTTGCAAATTTAGATGATTAATTTATATCGGCAATAGTTTTTTAAAAATTATTCGATAAGTCCTGCATCCGGAATCAGCATGCCATCCACTAACACGCGACCGCAGTGTTCACAAACGATAATTTTTTTATTCAAACGAATGTCTAGCTGGCGTTGAGGTGGGATTTTATTGTAGCAGCCACCGCAGGCGTCGCGTTCAACAGCAACAACTGCAAGTCCGTTGCGTGAATTGGCGCGAATACGACGGTAAGCATTCAGTAAACGGTCTTCAATGGCAGCGGATGCTTTTTCGCTTTCTTTTATTAATTCAACTTCATCTTTTTCTGTTTCGGCGATGATTTCATCCAGCTCACCCTTTTTTGCTTTGAGGTCTTTGCTGCGCTCTTCAAATTCAGCTTTGCTTTTTTCAAGCACCTCTGTTTTCAAAAGAATGCTTGCTTTGGCTTCCTTTATACGCTTTTCAGCCAATTGAATTTCCAAATTCTGAAATTCAATTTCTTTGGTAATGGCATCGTATTCACGGTTATTGCGAACCTTACTTTGCTGGGCTTCGTATTTTTTTATGTTGGATTGAAAATCCTTTATGGATTGTTTCTTTTCATTTAGCTGATTTTCAAGTTCCGCAACTTCTTCAGTAATGTTGGTAAGACGAGTTTCCAAACCGGCAACCGTGTCTTCCAAATCGCTTACTTCCAAAGGCAATTCACCGCGGATGGTACGCAATTTGTCAATTTTACTATCAATCAACTGTAATTGGTAAAGACTTTTTAATTTTCCTTCAACCGAGGCGTCGATTTTCTCTTTAATTTTTGAACTCATCTTGTTAGAAGTATTGTATCGGGTTGGTGTTTATTTTTGATAAACGGATTGCAAATTTAGGAAATTTATTCCGAATAGTATCATAAAATATTTCAGGCGTAAACTGCTCAGTTTCAAAGTGTCCGGGGTCAGCCAGCAAGAGTTGGCCCTCCACATCAAAAAAATCATGGTATTTGAAGTCGGCGGTAATAAACGCATCTGCTTTACAGGCAATCGCCCTATTTAGTAAAAAACGCCCGCTTCCGCCGCAAAACGCAACTGTTTTTATTGGTTTGGAAAGAAGTCGGGTATGCCTGATGCTTTGTGCTTTCAATCTGTCTTTTAATAGCGTAAGAAAGTCGATTTCAGAAAAGGCGGTGCTAAAGCTGCCAATCATTCCGCTTCCGATTCCAGGATGGCTGTTGGCTATAGGGTAACAATCAAAGGCAGGTTCTTCGTAAGGGTGGTTTTTCTTTAAACCTTCTATTAATTTTTTTTCATGCAGGGTTTCGTAAATTACTTCTAAGCGCAGTTCTTTTTCAGTGCTGAGTTGCATGGGTTTGCCTGAGAATGGATTCGACTGGGCATTGCCTTTAAAGGTGCCTGTGCCTTCCTGAGAAAAACTGCAGGAGTCGTAATTACCAATGTGCCCGGCCCCAAGTTGAAATAAGCTGGTACGCAATTGTTCGAGGTGAGTCGGTGGAACAAAGGTGACCAATTTACTGAGTTGTCCGGATTTTGGAGCCAGAATTTTGAGGTCTTTAAGGCCTAATTTTTCACCGATTTTTTGGTTTACCCCGTGATTGACATTATCCAGATTGGTGTGGCAAGCGTAAATGGCTATATGGTTTTGAATGGCTTTAATAAGGGTACGCTCAACAAATGTAGAGCCTGTTAATTTTTTAAGACCGGAAAAGACAAGGGGATGATGTGCAATCACAAGATTACATCCATTGGCAATGGCTTCGTCAATAATCTCTTCGGTGCAATCAAGGCAAAGCAAAGCGGATACCACTTCCCCTTCTGAATCTCCGCACAGCAAACCACTGTTATCGTAAGTTTCCTGATAGGCCAGAGGCGCCAATTCTTCAAGACATTTAGTGATGTCGCTAACTTTTATCATAAGTAAGGGGCCAACCGTAACTAAAAATCCCCTTCGGTTGAGGAAGGGGATTTTTTATTTTTATGAATTAATCAATTCTGGATTTGTGATCTTCAATGTCTGCTATTTCTTTAAGCGCATTAAATACTTCATAATCACTGCGGCTGCTCAGAGTTTGTTCAATGATGTTTTTTTCAGATGAAAAATCCGGTGTAGCGGGAGAAGGGGTTGATTTGTTCACATGCACTGCCGCAACACCATTATCTGTAATTAGCGGTTTGCTTAAAACGCCGGGTTTAAGCCCTAATGCTGTTCCTGCAATCACGTTGTCGTTCCCGAGTCCGATGATGGCTATATTTTCGGTGTTAAAATTGTCCTGAGATCTCACTTCAAGTCGCAGGGCGTTTGCTAATGCATCCAAAGAAGTAGCGCTTGAGCCTGCTTTTTTAAACTCTTCTATAAACAAGTCTGCCTTTTTTTGTTGAATCACCAAACGGGTGACTTCGTCTTTTATGTCTTCCAGAGGCAGTGTGCCCTTGTTACGAATGCCACTTAATTTCACTACCACGTGTTTGTTTTGAAGGGTGAAGAGATTCACATCGCCTTTTTCAGCGGTATAGACCCATCGCACTAAGTCACGGGCCTGATCCAATCCAGGCAATACACGATCGTCTTCTTTAATATTATCAGCTACCCGTTTGGTTAATTTTTTTGCTTCTAAAGCTTTTTCGAATAAGTCGGCGGTGTTGTTTTCGCCTGCAAACTGGCTGGCTTGTGCGAAGATGCTTTGATTGGTTTCATCACTGGCTTGAATGGCTTTAAATACCTGGGCCACTTTATAAACAGTGTGACGGGATTTGCTCACATTCAGAACTTCAATAATGTGATAACCAAATTGGGTTTCAACCACACTAATGTTTCCTTTGGTGCCCATTAAACCGGCATTGGCGAAAGGTTCAACAAAGCCCTTTTTTTCATCAAACCAACCATAATTACCGCCATTGTTTTTACTGCCCAAATCGTCGCTTACCGTTTTAACCAGCGTGTCAAAGTTTACTGTTTTTGATTTTAAAAGTGTTAATAAGCTGTCGGCTTCACGTTTTGCGATTTCTTTACTGCGTTTTGGCTGTTGTGTTTGAGGGTCGTTCAGGCCAATTAAAATGTGGCGTACTTCGGCGCTGTCGGCTAAAGAATTGACAGCACTTAATTTGTACACTTTAAAATATGCACCTTCGTTGTAAGGACCAAATACAGTTCCGGGAGCTGAAGTGTAAATGCTTGAATCACGAACAATCATGGTCTTGCGGGTGAAGTTTTCAATTTTGATTTCACCGTTTTCGCTTTCCTGAGCCAGAAAAAGACTGTCTTCGGCCGGCGTTTTTCCTTTAAATTCTTCAGCAGCGCGAATGGCTTCTTTTTCAACAGCGGCAATATCTTCGGCACTTGGCACCACGTTGAACGCTACATATTCAATTGAGCGGGTGGTTTCGGGATTTTGGAACCGGTAAGCGTTTTCTTTGTAATATTTTTCAAGATCGGATTCGCTGACTTTTACGCTGCTGTCGCTAACCGCATCATATCGCTTAATGATGTGCGAGAAATCAATGTTTGTGGCTTTACTTTTTACTTTTGCGTTAACTTCTGCTGTGGTTACATATAAACCTTTGTTTACAAGCATTCTGAATTTTTCGAAAAAACGCGTGGTTTTAACGTTTTCTTCCATGCTGCGTAACACCTGCTCCTGGTCAACAGGAAGGTTTTGAACAGCTTGTTTCCATTTTACCAGATCAAGTGAGCCATCAGGTTTTGCGAACTGCTCGTTTACTTTTCCGGTTTGCTGGTCGCTCAATTGTTGAACAATGTATTGCACCGGGTTAGCTACCACGCGGTCGTACAATTCATCCTCACCTACAGTAATACCTGTTTTATCAAATTGAGGACGAATGGCTAAATCAACTACGTATTGTTGCCAGATATTATCAATGATGGAGGCTCGGGTCTGATCATCCACATCGTTGTTTTGGTTACGCTGACGGTAGTTGTTCAGCTGAACTTCCATGCGATTGACGAATTCGTTGCGGTCAATTTTTTTGCCGTTTATGCTTCCAACTGTGGTGAATTCGTCGCCACCAAAAATAGAAGAGCCGGAGCCTAATAAACTTTCAAGAATAAATATGACGAGTGCAAGGCCAACGATGCCTACCAGCAGCCCGGTTCTTCTTCTGATGGATTCCAAAACACTGATGCGTTCTTTCTTTGGTGTTGTTTCGGCTTGTGATGCTTGTTTTTCTTTGCTCATGGTGGTCGTGTACGATTTTTTTAAGACTTGCAAAGATAAGGCTTTGCATGAAATTCGGAAATCCTAAGCCAAAATGTAAGGTTTTGTTATTCAGTGTCTTAGATTGGCAAGACAACAAAGAATCTAAAAGCAGGACAATTCTCAATTTAAAGGTTCTTACGCAGTTTTCAACATGTGCAGCTCAGCCCCGGCAAATATGTAACTTTAAAAACACGTATTTTTCTTCTATGTTTTTAATTTTTGATACAGAAACCACCGGTTTACCTCGTAATTACAATGCTCCGATCAGCGATTTCGACAACTGGCCGCGCATGGTGCAAATTGCCTGGCAGCTGCACGATATAACGGGCAAACTGCTTCAAAGTAATACCCTAATAGTTAAACCAGAAGGCTACACCATCCCGTTTAATGCAGTTCAGGTACATGGCATTTCAACAGAACGGGCGCTGAAAGAAGGCGAAAGTTTGTTATCAACCCTTGAGCAATTTACACTGGCTATACACGATGCGCAGTACCTCTGCGGACACAATGTTGAGTTTGACCTTAACATCATAGGCGCTGAATTTTTGCGTTGTGGATTAAAAACACCTTTTGAAGGCAAAACGCAAATTGACACAAAAAATGATGCGACTACTAATTTTTGCGCATTGCCGGGCGGACGCGGAGGAAAATTTAAATGGCCTACTTTAAGCGAGTTGTATTTTAAATTGTTCTCCAACACGTTTGAAGAGGCGCACAATGCGGCCTTCGACGTGCAAGCCACTGCCCGTGTTTTGTTCGAACTTTTAAAACGGCGTATCATCACTGTTAACGAATTGAGTGCGAACGAAGCCAAAGCCATACACTTTGAGGACATCGATCTTTCGGACTTGCTGCTGAAAGAAAAAGCACTGAAAGAAGAAAAAGCCATTCAGGAACAACACCCCCCATTGGCCCCTGTAAAGCCAGCTGAAATCTCATCAGAACTGAAATTCCCTTTTTCTCACCTGCACAACCATTCACAATATTCGGTTTTACAAAGTGTTACCGAGGTGGCCGAGCTTGTAAAAAAAGCAGCTGAACAAAATATGGAAGCGGTAGCACTTACCGACCATGGAAACATGTATGCCACCTTTTTATTCTGGCAATCGGTTGACAAACACAATAAGGGCGTTAGAGTACACAATGAGGCCATAGAAAAAGGAGAAAAAAGCGGTGAACCTAAAAAGGAATTAAAATGTATAATTGGTTGTGAATTGAATATAACCAAAGACCGTCACAACAAAAGCAAACAAGACAATGGCTTTGCGGTGCCTTTCATTGCAAAAAATAAAAAGGGCTATGAAAATCTTTCAAAACTAAGTTCCATTGGTTTTACCGAAGGCATGTATTACGTGCCGCGAATAGACAAGGAAATTCTCTTACACTATAAAAACGATTTGATTTGTTTCACAGGAGGCTTAAACGCCGAAATTCCCTGGTTAATTCTAAATGCTGGCGAGGCACAGGCCGAAGAAGCCTTTTTATGGTACAAAGAACAGTTTGCCGATGATTTTTATGTGGAATTAAACCGCCACGGTTTGCCGGAAGAAGATCACGTGAACACGGTTTTACTTGGTTTTGCAAAAAAACACGGTGTAAACTATTTCGCCGCCAATTCCAATTATTATCTCGAAAAGAAAAGCGCTTACTCCCGCGATATTTTAATTAGTGTTAAGGAAGGTTTAAATTTTGCTAACCCTGCCGAGTTACAAGAATTAAAAAATGGCGCGCGTTATGGCAAGTTGTTTTTACCAAATGATGAATTTTATTTTAAGTCGGTTCAGGAAATGCAAAGCCTTTTTGCCGACCTTCCTGAAGCAATTGCCTGCACCTCTGAAATTTGTTCAAAAATTGAAGCGTTTAAACTTGGTCGTGATGTGCTTCTGCCAAAGTTTCAAATACCCGATGAATTTAAAGATGAGCGCGACAATGACCCTAACGACGAAGGCAAGGGCAATCGGGGAGAGAACGCCTATTTAAAACACCTTACCTATGAGGGTGCAAAAAAGAAATACCCAAACATGAGTCCTGAAATAAAAGACAGGATTGATTTTGAGCTTTCTGTGATGGAACGCATGGGGTTTCCGGGCTACTTTTTAATTGTTTCAGATTTTACCACCAAGGCCCGGGAAATGGGCGTAAGTGTTGGCCCGGGGAGGGGAAGCGCCGCCGGAAGTGCTGTAGCGTATTGCCTTGGCATTACCAATGTAGATCCTATTAAATACGACTTGCTCTTCGAGAGATTTTTAAATCCTGATCGTATTAGCATGCCCGATATTGATATTGACTTTGATGATGAAGGCCGCGACAAAGTCATTGATTACGTTATCAACAAGTATGGCGCCAATCAAGTGGCACAAATCATCACGTACGGCACCATGGGCGGAAAAAGCGCCATTCGCGATACCGCAAGGGTACTCAGTTTGCCTTTGGCCGATGCCGATAAACTTGCCAAATCCTTCCCCGATAGTTTGGAAGCAGAACTCAAATCTTTGCTGAAACCGGGAGGCATTGACGAAAAATACCTCGAAAAAATTAAAGACCGCCGCGAGGTGGTGGATCAATCTCATCAATTCAGAAAACTTTCTGAACAAAACTCACCCGAAGCTACCGTTTTAAAGCAAGCCTATGAACTCGAAGGCTGTGTGCGTAATACCGGCGTTCATGCTTGCGGCGTCATAATCACGCCCGATGAGCTTACCAAATTTGTGCCGGTTACAAAGGCCAAAGACAGCGACATGCTGCTCACCCAGTTCGACAACTCTGTTGCTGAAAGCGCCGGCCTGTTGAAAATGGATTTTCTTGGTTTAAGAACGCTTACCATCATTAAAGACGCCATTCGTTTTATCAAACAAAGCAAAGGCATTGAATTGGATATCGACGCCATTGATTTAAATGACCCGCTTAGTCTGGAATTATTTCAACGCGGCGAAACCAACGGTATTTTTCAGTTTGAAAGTCCCGGCATGCAGAAACATTTAAAAGACCTTAAGCCGGATAGCTTCACCGACCTCATTGCCATGAACGCATTGTACCGTCCGGGACCCATTGCATACATACCAAATTACATTGCACGTAAACACGGGCGTGAAGCCATTACCTATGATCTTGAAGGCATGGATGAATTCCTGAAGGAAACATACGGCATCACGGTCTATCAGGAACAGGTGATGCGCCTCTCTCAAAAACTGGCGAATTTTACCAAAGGCGATGCGGACACTTTGCGAAAGGCCATGGGTAAAAAACAAAAGGATGTGCTGGACAAAATGAAAAGCAAATTCCTAGAGGGCTGTAAAAGCAATGGTCATGATACGGTGATTGCAGAAAAAGTGTGGAAAGACTGGGAGGCCTTTGCAAGTTACGCTTTCAACAAATCGCACAGCACCTGTTACGCGTATTTAGCCATGCAAACCGGCTATCTCAAGGCGCATTACCCAAGCGAATTTATGGCCTCGGTGTTAAACCACAGCGGCAACATTGAGAAGATTACCTTTTTTATGGACGAGTGCAAACGCATGGGCATTAAGGTTTTGGGTCCTGATGTAAATGAGGGCTTTGCCAAGTTTAGTGTAATGCCCGACAACAGCATACGTTTTGGCATGGCCAGCATAAAAGGAGTAGGGGAAAACGTTGTAAATTCTATTGTAGAAGAAAGAACCAAAAACGGAAAGTTTGTTTCGGTGTTTGATTTTGCCGCACGATTGGAATCCAAAACCATCAACAAAAAAAGCATAGAAGGTTTGGCTTTGGCAGGAGCCATGGACAGTTTTGAAAACATAACCCGGGCCATGTTTTTTGAGCCCGATTTAAGCGATGGAACCACCTTAACTGACCGCTTGATTAAATACGCCAATCAAAAACAATCCGGCAACGATACCTCGCAATCCAGTTTGTTTGGAGAAGGTAATGAGGTGGAAGTCTCCGAACCACAACTCACCAAAACTCGCGTGTGGACGGATATTGAACAGCTAAACCGTGAAAAAGAAGTGCTGGGCTGTTTTATCAGCGGGCATCCTCTTGATCCTTATAAATTTATTTTAGATCACCGTTGTAATGCAAGCTGCGCGGCTCTGAAAGCCGGGCTTGAACCCTTCAAAAATAAAGAAATTAGTTTTGGTGGTATTATCACAGGATTTGAAAACCGCACCAGTAAAACCGGAAATGCGTTCGGTAAACTTATTGTTGAAGATTATCAGGGTAGTGTAGAGCTCATGTTGTTCGGAAAAGATTTTGTGGAGTACAACAAATACATGGTGCAGGGTTTGTTTGTGTTTGTTAAGGCGCGCGTTCAGGAGCGTTTCAACCAGGCGGGCAGTTTGGAAATAAAAATCAAATCCATTGACTTGCTTGAAACCATGAAGGAGAACAGTTTTAATTCCATTCGCCTCAAAATAAAACTAAAGGAGCTGAACGAAGAGGTGGTTCAAAAATTGGATGAAGTAATGAACGAACATGTGGGCAAAAGCAGCATAGAGTTTTTTGTGGAAGACGAGGAATTAAAACAAAGTGTGAAATTGTTTTCGCGTAAAAGCAAGGTGGCCATTAACTCAGAATTTCTGATGGCCATTGATAAATTTAATGCCGTGAAATACGAATTGAACTAAAGCATGGATTACGTAAATCGCGAAAAGGGGTTTTACAACAACGGCACATCAAGCCTGCCAATGCCCTGTTCCTACACATTTGAAGAGAACAAACTCCACATCTTTCTCAATGGATTGGATGAACAGAAAATTTCCTGGAGTCTGAAAGAGCTCAGTTCAGCAGAACCAAACGGTAGTTCGTTTTTGTTTACCAATAAAAATATGGCCTCACTCATGGGCACAGGGCCATTGGCGAAAGTGGTGTTTGATGCCTTTCAGGAGCAGCTTCGCTTACGTTGACACTGAGATTGCACTCGGAGAAAGCATTACCGACAACCTTACCGGAGCCTCAGTAACAAACGACTCGGTTAATTTTTACCTTGAAGAATTTGTGAAACAACTTGAGTTGGATAAAACCTATCCCATAAACGTAAAGGTGATTATTTCAGAAGAAATTAACGCTTTTGCGGTGCCCGGAGGAAATATTTTTATTTATTCGGGCTTGCTCAAAAAGATGGAAAGCCCTGAGGAGTTGGTAGCTTTAATCGGCCATGAAGTGACCCATGTTACTGAAAGGCACTCCTTAAAAAGTATTCTTCGTTCGTTGGCTTCAAGTTTGTTATTTATGCTTTTACTTGGCGATGCATCCGGAATAGCCTCTCAGGCCGACCAATTCACCCAGTTAGATTATTCAAGAGCATTAGAAACCGAAGCTGACAAAAACGGCCTTGCCATTATGGTGAAAAATAGAGTTCAACCGGAGGGCATGTTAAAGCTTTTGAAATTATTAAAAAGGGAGAGTCAGGAGATGCCCCAATTGATGAAATACTTGAGCACCCATCCTGAAACAGAGGAGAGGATAAAAAGTGTTGAAGCACTGCCACAATCAAAGTTAGAATTTGAAAAAGATGCCAGGCTTATCGAAGGCTTTTTAAGAATACAAGAACAAGTAAGGAAATAAGTGCTTTTTGAGATTTCTTAACCACTTCAGAGACATAAATTTAGCTTATCTTTGCCGCCTTAGCAGGGTACAGGCATGATCTCAGTAAATTCAGTCACAGTTTCTTTCGGGGGGTATAACCTTTTTGAAAACATTTCATTTTTAATCAATCCCAAAGACCGCATTGGTTTGGCCGGGAAAAACGGCGCGGGAAAAAGTACCCTTCTTAAAATTCTTTCCGGAAATCAAAACCCTACCTCAGGGGATATTTCCATGCCTAAATCTTGTAAGATTGGGTATCTGCCTCAGGACATGATTCACCAGCACGGGCGCAGCGTGTTTGAAGAAACGGAAACAGCCTATCAGGAGATCAACATTCTTGAAAAGCGCATTGATGAGATTAACCATCAGCTGGAAACCCGAACGGATTATGAAAGCGCTTCTTATGCGAATTTAATTGAAGAACAATCGCTGGTGTACTCCCGCTTGGATGTTTTAGGAGCAGCCAACCGCAACGAGGAAATTGAAAAGATATTAAAAGGTTTGGGTTTTGAACGCAAGGATTTTGACCGTCAAACCGCTGAATTCAGCGGAGGCTGGCGCATGCGCATTGAGCTGGCCAAACTTTTACTCCAAAATCCGGATGTATTATTGCTCGACGAGCCCACTAACCACCTCGACATTGAGGCGATTATTTGGCTCGAAGAATTTATGGAAACC
>JALOMJ010000211.1 GCA_025455485.1 Bacteroidia bacterium
CCCTTTGAATTTTATTTTTTGAGCAAAAACAAAACTAGGAAGAAGTAAAAATAACAGAATATGAATGGTACTCCGCATGCCTTAAACGCTCATAGCTTCTGCAGCCGGATGAATCTTTTTAACAAGACCTTGCAATACTTTTCCGGGACCAACTTCAATAAATTGTGTTGCGCCATCATGCACCATGTTTTGCACGCTTTGGGTCCACCTTACCGGGGCGGTTAATTGAGCAATGAGGTTCTTTTTTATTTCATCGGGAGAGATAACAGCAGATGCGGTAACGTTTTGGTAAACCGGACAAATGGGGTGATTAAAACTTGTATTGGTAATGGCGTCTTGTAATTCTACACGGGCCGGCTCCATCAAAGGCGAATGAAAGGCCCCGCCCACCGGCAACACCAGAGCGCGTTTGGCACCTGCTGCTTTTAGTTTTTCGCAGGCGATGTTTACACCTTCTATGCTTCCTGAAATTACCAATTGACCCGGACAATTATAATTGGCCGCCACCACAACATGACCCGACGCGGTAATTTCAGCGCAAATATTTTCCACCACTTTGTCATCCAGATTTAAAATGGCGGCCATGGTGCTGGCTTGTTTTTCGCAGGCCTTTTGCATGGCCATGGCGCGTTGGTAAACGAGTTTAAGGCCACTCTCAAAATCCAGAGTTTTATTGGCCACCAGAGCCGAAAATTCTCCTAAGGAGTGTCCGGCAACCATATCGGGACGAAAGCTTTCTCCCAACGTAGCAGCAAGAATAACAGAATGCAAAAAAATAGCAGGCTGAGTGATTTTGGTTTGTTTCAGTTCCTCTTCGGTTCCCGAAAACATGGTGTCGCTGATGCGGAATCCTAAAATTTCATTGGCCTTTTCAAATAGGTCTTTGGCTTGAGCATTGGTTTCGTATAAATCCTTGCCCATGCCCGGAAATTGAGAGCCTTGTCCGGGGAATACGTAAGCTTTTTTCATAAAATGCGTTGCTGTATATGGAAGGTAAATTTAACGGAATTTCCGAGATAAAAAATGAGGGTTTTTTCTTTTCTTCAAAACCTATTGTTAAGGCTGATCCGGGAATTATTCAATGACATCTTGCCTTATTGGAATGAAATGGGGAAGGGCAGGCGTTCAATTGTTCACTCGAATTGGCATTCTCACCTTACAAAGGAATATATCAATCTGAAATCCAGAAAGTGCGCTACCTGTGCATGAGCTTTTAAATTCATCCCAAATTGAAAATGGCGGTTGACTCTGTAAGTTAAACCCCAGCGATGATAAACATCTTGAGAAATTATCTGCGGACGATGAACGTAAAGATAAATCTGCTGACTAAACAAAAACCGACCTAAAATAAATTCATGCCCAATACCTATTCCGGCAAATTGGTGCTCGGCCTCGCTATACCCTGCACGACGTTGTTTTTCTTCAAGTGCCAAATCCGTATGCCATTCGCCTCCCAGGGTGATGGCGTTTAACGCACTTAGTTGTTTTGAGTAAAGTGCCCCGGTGCCAAACACCCAATAACGGGCTTTATCTCCAATTTCTGCAATTCTGCTGGATACCGGCGCGAAGATGTCGAGCCGTTGTTCTTTATCAATGTATGTACCCTTATTTTTGCGATACACCGAAAGTTTTGGATTTGGGGCATATGTCATTCCTGCACTCAAAGTAGGCCAATTGATGCCTTTGTTGGGATCCTTAATGCCTCCATTTGAAATATGAAGAAAATTGGCCATAAGGTTGAATCGCCATTGGGGATGAAGGCGAATATCAAACCCTGCGCCCAGGCCCAACAAAGCACTTAAGCTTGTGCTATAACTGAAATTATCGGGATTGTTTACCGGATGATGAGGGTTAGTCAAATAAGAAAGCCCAACCGTTCCTCGAAATACCAGCAAATGATCCCCACTGATGCGGAACGCAGGTTCTAAAAAATAAGCTGCACTCAAATTATGACCTAAAATAGGATTATCATAATTGAAGTAGTAAAAACTAAATCCCGTTTTAGGATAACATCTGCAAGATGTGTAGTTTGTAGAATCATAACGCAGTTTAATGAAGTCGGCCTGAATGCCGAAAGGCCTGGAATTCCTTGTATTTTCAACATTATCGGAGTGTACAAAAATAAAACCGTAATGCCCATACACGCCAACGTTGTCCTGGGAAGACAATGCAAAGGGAAGAAAAAGATAAAATAAAACCTGACTAAAAAAGCGAAAAGCACGGTATGTGGTTTGCGCAGGCATCACCAACCAGGTCATCGCCTTCATAAAAAACAGCGCTTTGTCCTGGCGCCACGCCATTTACAGGCTGGTGAAAAATAACATCAAGCTTATCTTCAATAACATTGATGGTTGCAGGTGTGCCCGCATCTTTGTATCGGATTTTGGTGAGGGCTGTAAAATCCTCAGGCAAACGCTCGTATTTAATAAGGTTATAATCTCTAACCATCATATGGTTTTCCTGTAAATCGTCTTTATCGCCCAACACAACCGTATTGGTTTCCGGAATAATTTCTTTTACAAAAACAGGAGCACCCAGGGCAATGTCCAATCCTTTACGCTGACCAATGGTGTAAAATGGATATCCGCGGTGTTTACCAACTTTTTTCCCTTTAAAAAAATAATCTCCTCCTTCAACCTGCGCTTCAAGTTCGGGTCTGCGGTGTTTTAAAAAGGCGCGGTAATCGTTATCGGGCACAAAACAAATGTCATAGCTCTCGCTTTTATTCGCCAAATCGTGAAATCCGGCCTGCCGGGCCATGTCCTTAATTTCTGTTTTTCTGAATCCTCCTAAAGGCAGCATGGTGCGTTTCAAACTGTCTTGCCCAAGGCCCCACAAAACATAGGTTTGGTCTTTGGTTTCGTCAATCCCTTTAGAAATAATCCGTCGACCATTCTCTTCTCTTATTCTGGCATAATGGCCGGTGGCAATAAACTCGCAATCCAGCATATCGGCCCGTTTCAGCAAGGCATCCCATTTAATGTGGGTATTGCAGAGCACACAGGGGTTAGGTGTTCTGCCGGCCAGATATTCTTCAACGAAATTATTGATGATAAATTCCCCGAATTCTCCGCGTATATCCAGGATGTAATGCGGGAAACCAAAATTAACGGCCATGCTGCGCGCATCGTTAATGCTATCCAAACTGCAACAGCCTGTTTCGCGCTTGCCGGTGCCTGAGCTGTTGTAATCCCAGGTTTTCATGGTAATACCAATTACCTCGTAACCTTGTTCGTGCAACATCATGGCAGCCACACTGCTGTCAATTCCGCCACTCATGGCTACCAATACTTTACCTTTTTTGCTCATGAAATTTGTGCCGTAAAGTTAGCAAGAAATGCAGGGAAAACGACCGGATTAGTTCAGTTTTAGTCTTTGATAACTTTTATCGAAGTATATGAATGAGAATTAGAAATACAAATCAGATAAATACCTGAAGCTAATCCTGAGGTTTCAACATAGAATTGAGTCGATATAGGCAAGGAAAACAGCTTTTTCCCTTCAATGGAAAAGAAGGAAATCTCAACCGGTGTTTGACTTTCTAATAAAAAAACCTCTTGAAACGGATTTTGGTAGCTGAGTTTAAAATTGGATGGTGTTGACTCGTTTAGGTTTTCGCATACATCAACGCTTATTTCCAGGCTCGAACTGGCACTGCAAAGAGAGCCGCTGCCGGTAACGCTCACAACAGTTGAGCTGCCTGGTTGATACATCACCTGTGGACCAGTTTGAAGAATAGACCAAAGGTAAAACTCAGCCCCACTTGCCTGAAGGGTTAAGGTTTCACCGGCGCAAATCAAGGTAGTACTTGCGGCAATCTGAACCGTAAAATTGGGTTTAACCGTTATGCCAATCGTTTCACTGCTTGAACAGCCGTATGGCGCTTGCGCAAACACGGTATAGATAGTCGACGATACCGGAACAAGATTGAGTGTGGAATTGCTTGAACCACCTGGTTGCCAGGTAACCATTGAATATCCTGATGCTGTAAGCTGAATAGAAGTGCCGGCACAAACCGAAGTGCTGTTGGCGCTGACTTGCAAACTGGGTGTACTTTGCACCCACAGGTAAGTGCTGGCCAATAAGGGGCAAGTGCTTGTGCCCATTGAGCAATGAAAAAAGCCATTATAAGCAGGAGGAACCAAGTTAAGAAATGGATTTTGCAGGCTTGAGCTAAACCCTGATGGTCCTGTCCAGGCGAAGTTAATAGGGGGCACTCCACTGTATTGAAGTTGCAAGGTGGCGCTTTGCCCGGAACAAATACTATAATTGCTGCTTGCAGTTGCACTTGTTGGCGCTGCTGGAACTACTGATCCTATTGAGATGTTATAATCCTCTGTTTCTCCCCAATCCATAGCACCACAGGGGGTTGCAGAAGCTCCAATGTTTTGCCAGGAACTTCTGATTCGCATCCTGTAAACTCCAGATAAAGCGTTTATAGGAACAGGAAAAGCAATACTCGTCCAGGTTCCGGGTGAAAACTGCGTAGAAGCAAAATTGATATATTCTGATGGAAGATCAAATTGGAAATTCTGATTCCAATCTATGAAAAGAAAGAAGACTTGAGGATATGGATTTCCCGATTTTAAATGTAATTGTACGGTTTGCCCTGGACTACATTCCAGATATTGATTGCAATTATAAATGTAATTGTTAGGCAAACCATTGCAACCAGGAGAAATGGTGCTGAGGTTTTGATTTGCACCTGTCGTAAATAGACTATCAATAAAGTCATTAACGGTATTTCCGCCAGCGTTGGGTGGACCAGGTCCAGAACAAGGCACATAGGAATAACTACCCACACAGTACGCACCGGGATTATTGGTTTGACCAGGATTTTTAAAAAAGAAAAGGGTCAATACCACAATAAAGAGAGAGCTAACCGAAGCCTTCAAGGTCGCCAATTAAATTTGTTCTTTTAAATATAAGAAAATTAACCGGATGCCATTCCGAATCTTTACAGATACAGACAATCGAATTAAGCTTTGCTTATTTCTTGGCCGGCGACTTGTTTGTTGAAGGTTTTTTTACATCAGCCGGCTCAGGTGTTTTGTTCTTGTTGAAAAAAGCTTCCGTCTCCTTCTGAGTAGCTTCTTTCCCGTTTTTGTACAATTCTTTTTCTTTTATTTTTCCGTCCTCACTGCGGTATATCCAAGGCCCGTTCTTTAAATCTTTTTTGAAAAAACCATTCGCTACTTGAAAAAACCATTCGCTACTTCCACACCATTGGGATAGTAGTAAATAAACCTTCCCTCTCTTGCACCCTGAACGTATTGCCCCCTTGTTCTTATTTTGTCCTTTTCAAAGTATTGTATAAAAACACCATCCTCTAATCCGTCCTTAAAATTTTTTGTTTCAGAAGTGCTGCCATCAGGTAGGTAAACATTTGCCGGACCGTTTTTTTTTAGGTTTCTTTCGAAATCAAAGTGCCCATCTCATCGTAATAGGCCCAAACACTATCCTTGGTTTCTTTGTCTGAGTATTTTCCAACAGCAGCCAACTTGCCGTTGAAGTGAAAATACTTAGCATAGGAAGTTTTACCGTCGGCCTTAAAATCAATAATGGTTTTAACCGAATCGTTGGTGTTATAATATTTAAAAATCCCAATTGGTTTATCGTCCTTAAAACGCCCCTCGTAAACCAGCTTCCCCGTTTTCTCGTCCGTTTTTTTCCAGTACCCTTGTTTGCGGCCTTGTTCGTCTTTTTGCTGGGCGTAAAAAGCAGGACAAACCAAAATCAATAGCGCCAAATAAAAAAAGCTGAGCGTGTATTTTTTCATACGCTGGTAAAGATAAGGAATT
>JALOMJ010000080.1 GCA_025455485.1 Bacteroidia bacterium
CGGCGATCTCAAAAACATGACCGTTGCAGAACAAAAAGCACCATTAACCATGCAATGGTGTATTGATTGCCACCGTAAAACGGAAGTGGCCATGGCCGAAAACCCTTATTACGACAGATTGCACAAAGCGCTAAAAGAAAAATATGCCGGTCAGTACGATGTTAAGTTTACTGTAGAAAAGATCGGCGGCTTAGAGTGTGGAAAGTGCCACTATTAAAATTAGAAACATTAAAGATTCATAACACCTAATGTCTATGTCAAAAAAATACTGGAGAGGATTGCCCGAACTGCATAACAGTCCTGAATTTGCAGAACAACACCGGAATGAGTTTTCAGAACCCCTTCCAATGGAGGAGTTTCTGGGCAGTAACGAAGCAGAAAAATCAGGCACCAGCCGTCGTGACTTTTTAAAAGTGATGGGGTTTTCTACTGCAGCGGTTGCACTGGCCGCTTGCGAAACACCCGTTAACCGTTCTATACCATATGTAGTTAAACCTGAAGAGGTAACACCGGGTGTAGCCAACTTTTATGCCAGTACGTTTTACGATGGACATGATTTCGCATCCGTTCTTGTTAAAACGCGCGAAGGCCGGCCGATTAAAATTGAAAGCAACGATGTAAAAGGGTTGCCATATACCAACACCAATGCGCGTGTTCAGGCTTCAGTGCTTGGACTTTACGATGGCGCAAGGTTAAGAGGTCCGGTAATGAAAGGAAATGCTGCTACCTGGAATGCAGCCGATGATGCTGTTAAATCAGCACTGAAAGGCGGAAATGTTCGTGTTCTTACATCCACCATCATTAGTCCTTCCACCAAAGCGGTTATTTCAGAGTTAATTGAAAAATATCCCGGTACAAAACACATCACCTATGATGCGGTATCTTACAATGCGTTGGTACTTGCCAATAAAAATGTTTTTGGAAAGTCAGTAATTGCTTCATACGACTTCAGTAAAGCCAAACTTGTGGTGGGTATCGCCTGCGATTTCCTTGGAAACTGGTTAACAGGAAGTGAATTTGCAAAACAATATGCAAAGAACAGAAAAGTAAGTAAGGAGAATCCCGAAATGAGTCAGCACTTCCATTTCGAGAGTAATATGTCGCTTACCGGTGCCAATGCCGATTACCGTTACATGGTAAAACCAAGCGAGCTTGGGAAAGTAACTCTGGCCTTGTTCAATGAAATTGCCGTGGCTACGTCCAACAGCAAAGCCACCGGAAACGACAAAATTGAAAATGCAGAGGCCGCAAAGGCGGTTAAATCTGTAGCGTCCAAATTGGTAATGCACAAAGGAAAGTCGCTGGTGGTTTCAGGCGTTAACGATGAGGGGGTTCAAACCCTTATCAATGGTATCAACCAAATGTTGAACAACTACGGTAAAACGTTAGATGTTGAGAATTACAGCAATTTTAAACAAGGGAACGATAGTGATTTTAACAACTTGGTAGCCGAGATGGCTTCAGGAAAAGTTAGTACCTTATTAACCTACAATTGTAATCCGGTTTACACAGCGCCTGCTTCTTTAAAATTTGCCGATGCTTACAAAAAAGTAGCCAATAAAATCTCATTTGCTACAGTATTGGATGAAACAGCTCAATTAGCAGATATTATTTGTCCTGATCATCATTATCTCGAGTCTTGGGGTGATGCACATCCAAAACGCGGCTGGTTTACCCTCCAGCAACCCGCTATTAACCCTGTTTTTGCCTCACCGCGTCATGAAGGCACCCGTCAGTTTCAAGATTCTTTGTTGAAGTGGTCGGGCATAAAGAGCGATTATTTAACCTATCTTCAAGGGTATTGGAACAACCGAGTGTTTCCTAATCAGGGCAAGCACCTCGATTTCCAGTCATTTTGGGCCAATGCCCTTCACGATGGTGCTGTGAAAACCTACGTACAGTCAGCCACAGCGCTGGATGCAATTATTCCTAAAGACACCACCGGTAAACCAATTCTTTCCGGCAGCGCATCGCCAATGGCCATGAGTGAAGAGGCCTTAGAAAGCGATAGCACCACGCTGGTTTCAGCTGCGCCTGTTGATGCAGTAAAATCTATAACAGTTGAATCTGAATCTGTAACTGTAACACCCGATTATAACAAAGCGGGCAATATGGCTACCTCGTTAAAAAGTGCGGCGCTTGAATTGTTCGTTTATGAGAAAACAGGAGCCGGCAATGGTAACTATAGCAATAACCCATGGTTGATGGAATTGCCTGATCCTATTTCCAAAGTTACCTGGGACAATTACGTTACCATGAGCCCCATTGATGTGAAGGCCATGGGCTTAAATGAAATGCTGCGTCAGGATATCGAGGGCAGTATTGTTGATCTTACGGTTAATGGTGTTACTGTTACTGTGCCAGTATATCCTCAGCCCGGCCAGGCGCCAGGTTCAATAGGTTTAGCCGTAGGTTACGGAAGAAATGCCGAAACCTTAAAAGTGGCTCACGGCGTTGGTGTAAATGCCTTTCAGTTCATGAACATGAGCAATGGTACGATTCAAAACATCAGTACCAATGTTGAGTTAAAAGCAAACGGAGAAACACACAGCTTTGCCGCCACACAAATTCAACACACCATCATGGGCAGAGAAGAATACCTCTTGCGTGAGGTGTCGTTAAAAGAATTCAAAGAAAAAGATAAAAATTACTGGAATCCTCCCGTTCAACTTACTGTTCATGGAGAAAAAAAGGACGTGGGTGAGATCGATCTTTGGGCACAACACGAACGTCCGAATCACAAATGGGGCATGAGCATAGACATGAACCTTTGTTTTGGTTGCGGCGCTTGTGTAGTGGCCTGTACGGCTGAAAACAATGTGGCTGTTGTTGGAAAAAGTGAGATAAGAAAAACCAGAGATATGCATTGGCTGCGGATCGACCGCTACTACAGTTCCGACATGAACATCCGCAAGGGTGAAGAAGAGGGATTGGGTTCTAAACAAATGTACATCGAAATGGAAAATCCTTCGGCTAATCCAAAGGTAACGTTCCAGCCAATGATGTGTCAACATTGTAATCACGCGCCTTGCGAAACTGTTTGTCCGGTATTGGCTACCAGCCATAGCACAGAAGGATTAAACATGATGACCTACAACCGTTGTATTGGTACCCGCTACTGCGCCAATAACTGTCCGTTTAAAGTGCGTCGCTTTAACTGGTTTAACCTAAACGAGAATCCAGACTTTGCCGATGTAAATCCGGCACAGCAGGAACTGGGCCGCATGGTATTAAATCCTGATGTGGTGGTGCGCAGCCGCGGTGTTATGGAAAAATGTTCAATGTGTCAGCAACGTTTGCAAGCCGGAAAACTGGAAGCTAAAAAAGCAGGCACTGCCATTAGAGATGGGGCCATTAAAACCGCTTGTCAGTCGGCATGCCCAAGCAGCGCAATTTCTTTTGGCGACCTGAACGACACTGAGTCGATGGTTAGCAAAGACAGGAACGATGAAAGAACATTCTATTTGTTGGAAGACATTGGTGTTCGTCCTACTACTTCTTATAAAGTAAAAGTGAGAAATCAGGATGAACAAATGATCTTTGAAAAAGAAGGTGTAAATCAAGCTGAGAGCAAACAAGAACAACACGAAGAAAAACATTCATAAGAATAAAAATTCAGAGAGTATATGCACGCAGAATCAGAAATCAGGATCCCTCTAATACTCGGCAATAAAAGCTATCGCCAGATTACAGACGATATTATTGCGCCGATTGAAGGAAAAGCAGCCAGAGGCTGGTATGCTTTAACCACCATCTCCGCATTGTGTTTCCTTTGGGGAATAGGCTGCCTTGCTTACACGATAGGTGTAGGCATTGGTTCATGGGGAAGTAACAATGGTGTGGATTGGGCCTGGGACATCACCAATTTCGTTTGGTGGATTGGTATCGGGCATGCGGGAACACTTATCTCTGCTGTGTTGTTATTGTTCCGCCAACGCTGGCGTATGGCCATTAACCGTTCAGCAGAAGCCATGACCATTTTTGCGGTAATGTGCGCTGCCATATTCGTGTTGCTGCACACTGGCCGTCCATGGTTGGATTACATGTTGTTCCCTTTACCAAACCAGTTTGGTTCTCTTTGGCCTAATTTTAACTCACCTTTATTGTGGGACGTTTTTGCGGTTTCCACTTACTTCACGGTGTCATTGGTGTTCTGGTACATAGGTCTGATTCCCGATTTTGGTATGATTCGCGACCGTGTTATCAAACCTTGGCAGAAAAAATTTTATGGCTTACTCTCCTTCGGATGGGGTGGAAGTGCCCGCCACTGGAGCCGTTTTGAAGAAGTGTCGTTGGTTTTAGCCGGCTTATCCACCCCGCTGGTTTTCTCTGTGCACTCCATTGTATCATTTGACTTTGCTACTTCGGTTATTCCGGGTTGGCACACCACCATTTTCCCTCCCTATTTCGTTGCCGGAGCCGTTTTCTCAGGCTTTGCAATGGTATTAACGCTGATGCTGGTGGTTAGAAAGATTTACAAACTCGAATCCTACTTAACCATTAAACACATCGAATACATGAACATTGTAATTATCGTTACAGGATCTATTGTTGGTGTGGCTTACTTAACCGAATTGTTTGTAGCCTGGTATTCAGGGGTTGAGTGGGAACAATACGCTTTCTTAAACCGCGCAACCGGGCCTTTAGCCTGGTCTTACTGGATCATGATGGGCTGTAATGTGGTTTCACCGCAACTGTTCTGGTTTAAAAAGATTCGCACGTCTATCTTAGCCACTTTTATTCTTTCTATTGTGGTAAACATTGGTATGTGGTTCGAGCGTTTTGTAATCATTGTTACAACCTTGTGCCGTACTTACGTGCCCTCTTCATGGAACACCTACACACCAAGTTTTATTGATGTTGGAATTTTTGTAGGAACGATAGGCATGTTTGGTACCTTCTTTTTGTTATTCTCACGTTATTTCCCTGTTATTGCACAGGCAGAATTGAAAACAATACTTAAATCATCAGGTGAAGCACAAAAGAAAGCTGTGGCTTCACACGCACACCACTAAAGCATTGAAATAATTTAACTATGGCAACTACTAAACACATCATTCACGGGGTTTTTGGCGATGAGGAACCATTGCTCGATGCGTGCAAAAAATTAAGAGCTTCCGGTATTCGGGTAAAGGACGTGTTTTCTCCCTTCCCGATTCACGGCATCGATTCTGTAATTGGCGTGCCGCGCACACGTTTGGCCATTTGTGCCTTTATTTATGGGTTAACCGGCATGGGTCTTGCCACTTTAATGATGTGGTACATGATGATTTCTGATTGGCCTAACGATATCGGTGGAAAACCAAATTGGGCTTACTATTTCAACATTCCGGCTTTTATTCCCATCACCTTTGAGAGTACAGTGTTTTGTGCTGCCCACGGTATGGCATTAACGTATTTGCTGCGTTGCTGGCTGGTTCCGGGTGCAAAGGCTAAAAATCCGGATCCAAGAACCACAGATGACAAATTTTTGGTTTATCTGGATTTAAATGATGAACAGGCTAAAAAAGCTGAAGCCGTTCTAAAGGAATGTGGTGCCGAAGAGGTTAATCACAAAGGATCTTATACAGTTGAGCCAAAATACGTAATTGAAGAAACACACTAAACTGATCATGAAAAAACATTATAGCTTCACGCGCTTTTCATTTGCAACTGCTTTTGGCGGTTTGTTGATTGCTGCCATGAGTTCATGCGGTAAAAAAGACGCGAACAGTCCGGGCGTTGAATTTTTCCCTGATATGTACCGCTCCCCTTCGCTGGAATATTACAGCGTACACACCGTAGACGGCGACACCGTATACAACGCAAAGCACCCTGTGGCCGGAACCGTTGCCAGAGGGTATGTGCCATACACCTACCCAAATACCCCTGAAGGCTATGAGCAAGCCGGCTTGAATCTAAAAAGCCCCTTGGATATGTCTAAGAGAGAAATGTGGGAAAAAGATGGCGAAGTATTGTACGGCAAATTTTGTGTTCACTGTCATGGTGCTGCTGGTGAAGGGGATGGAAAAGTAGGAGCAAAGCTTCCAGGCCCTCCTCCTGCATATAGCAGTGCTGCTATTAAAAATTTACCTGAAGGAAAAATATTTCACTCCATCACGTACGGAAAAAATTCAATGGGATCACACGCCAGTCAGGTTACAGCAGAAGAGCGCTGGAAACTGGTGGCGTATGTTCAAAAGCTACAGGGCCCTAAAACTACCGGTACCGACAGCACTGCCGTTGCGGTTCCGGTTGCTACCACCACCACTAAATGATGTTTTTAAATTAACAGAGTAAGAACTTATGAATAGCGAAAAATTAAATTTTACAGTACCCTCTAAAGCCAGAATGTTTGCTATGGCGCTGATGGCGGTGGGTCTCATCTCCATTATTGTAATGTTTTTAACTGATCATGTGGAGGGAGATGAACACTATCATCATAACCGCGCTTGGAGCAATGTGTTTGCAGGGTCTTTTTTCTTTATGGCAATAGCCTTGGCTGCTGCCTTTTTTCTGGGCTTACAATACGCCGCAGAAGCCGGTTGGTCAACTACCATTAAGCGTGTGATTGAAGCCGTTACGATGTTTTTACCATGGGGCCTTTCTTTATTGATGTTACTTTTTATTCTTGGTCAACTTCATGTTCATCACATTTACCACTGGATGGCCGAAGGCATTTCAACCCCTGGCCATGCGAATTATGATGAGGTGATTGCCAACAAAATGGGATATTTTGGCTGGTTCTGGTGGGTAAGAACCATTTTATATGTTGTAGGTTGGCTTTACTTTACTTTCAAGCTGAGAAATAACTCTTTAGCAGCCGATAAATTAGACATTGATATCAACAACAGCTTCCACTGGAAAAATGTTAAGTTGGGCGCCTGGTTTATGGTGCTGTTTGCAGTTACTTCTTCTACGGCTTCGTGGGATTGGGTGATGAGCATCGATACACATTGGTTTTCTACTTTGTTTGGATGGTACATTTTCTCAGGCATGTGGGTTAGCGCGCTCATTGCTATTACGATTTTGATTATATGGTTAAAAAAACTCGGATATCTTGAGTTTGTTACCGAAAGCACCATTCACGACATGGGTAAATGGATGTTTGCTATATCTTTCCTTTGGACTTACCTCTATTTCTCTCAATTTATGCTGATTTGGTATGCCGATATTCCTGAAGAGGTTGTGTATTATCAAACCCGCTGGGAGAGTTACAAGGCCTTGATGTGGACAGTATTTTTTATAAATTTTGCCCTTCCAATGGTGATGTTGATGAGCCGCGACAGCAAACGCAACTTCTTTTTCCTCATGTTTGTTGGTACCATCATCTTCATTGGTCACTATCTGGATGTTATCATGATTGTTATGCCCGGCACTGTTGGTCACTCATGGACTGGACTAAGCTGGATGGAATTCGGAACATTTTTCTTTTTTCTTGGTTTATTTATTTACGTGGTATTAAATGCCCTGGCAAAAGCCCCTTTAAAGGTAAAGCACCACCCGTTTTTGGAAGAAAGTCTGCATCATTCGATCTAATTAAGTGAAGATATAAAAGAGTAAAAATTATAAATACAAACACGATGAATCTATTAGTTCTTTTAGCCATTATACTGCTCATTGTAGCCGGGCATCAATTACTTAAAGTAATCGAGCTGAGCCGCGGATTGAAAAAAACCAAGGAATGGCAAATTAGCGATGCAGACAATAACCTTATGGGAAAAGCCATGTTATGGTTTATGGTAGTGTTTTTTGCCTTCTTTTTCTGGCAAGTAAACCGTTGGATGGATCGTTCATTACCTCCCGCTGCTTCCGAGCATGGCGTAAAAGTGGACTTACTCTGGGATGCCAACATCTACCTCATCACCTTTGTGTTTTTAGTAACCAATTTCTTTTTGTTCTGGTTCGCATACAAATACCGCGGAAACAGTAAAGCAAAAGCCGAGTTCATTGCACACAACAACAAACTGGAATTACTTTGGACTGTGGTGCCTGCTATTGCATTGGCCTTTGTGATCATTTTTGGTTTAAAGTACTGGAATGAAATTATGGCGCCTTCAAATGAAGAAAATAAGATTATTGTGGAGTTATACGCTAAACAATTTGATTGGACTGCGCGTTATCCAGGTAAAGACAATGTTTTGGGAGAAACTGATTACCGCCAAATTAATGGCAGCAACCCTGTAGGCATGGATACTAGTGATGTTAAAGGAAAAGATGACATTCTTGTAAGAAACGAATTTCACATTCCTGTTGGCACCGAAATTGAACTCAGAATGAGAAGTCGTGATGTGATTCACAGTGCTTATCTGCCTCATTTCAGAGCTCAAATGAACTGTGTGCCTGGTATGATTACCTATTTCAAATTTAAGCCAACCAAAACTACTGCCGAAATGCGTAAGGACCCATATGTGATTAAGATGATGGCGGGCATAAATGCCCAACGCGCTAAAGAAAATAAAGAGCCTGTAGAATTTGACTATCTTTTATTGTGCAATAAGATTTGCGGTGCTTCTCACTACAACATGCAAATGAATGTGATAGTTGAGTCTTTAGCTGATTTCAAACTATGGAGGGCTCAAAAAGCAGCGTCCAAAACAGTGGCATCAAATTAAAAATATATAAAATTCTAAACCGTAAACAAATGTCGACCCCTACCACAACCACATTAGAACAGGAACACCTGGCACATCACGAACATGTGCATGATCACGACGATCACGAGGAGAGTTTTGTAAGCAAGTACGTCTTTAGCATGGATCACAAAGTGATCTCAAGACAGTTTTTAATAACCGCTGTTGTTATGGCTGTTGTAGCGATGGTAATGTCGGTGATCTTCCGTTTGCAATTGGCCTGGCCGGGAGAAAAATTTGGCTTTATCAATGCAATGCTGGGAGACAAGTGGGGAAAAGATGGTATCCTTGACCCAAACATGTACCTAGCTCTGGTTACCATTCACGGCACCATCATGGTGTTTTTTGTATTAACCGGTGGTTTAAGCGGTACTTTCAGTAACCTTCTTATTCCCTACCAAATTGGTGCAAGGGATATGGCTTCCGGGTTCCTGAACATGCTTTCTTATTGGTTCTTCTTTGTGTCCAGCGTTATCATGCTTTCTTCCTTGTTTATTGAAGATGGCCCGGCCTCAGGCGGTTGGACAATTTACCCGCCTTTATCTGCTTTACCAGAAGCCATGCCCGGTTCTAAATTGGGAATGACATTGTGGTTGGTCTCTATGGCCATCTTTATCATCTCCTCCCTTCTTGGCAGTTTAAATTACATTATCACGGTTATTAACATGCGCACAAAGGGTATGAAAATGACCCGTATGCCGCTAACCATTTGGGCCTTTTTAATTACAGCCATCCTTGGTGTGCTTTCTTTCCCTGTGTTATTCTCTGCCGCTTTGTTATTGATTTTTGATAGAAGTTTCAACACCTCTTCTATCTGTCTGACATTTATATTGGAGGCCGTCCGCTTGACAATGTGGGTGGAAGTCCTATTTTGTTCGAACACCTGTTCTGGTTCCTAGGGCATCCTGAGGTTTACATCGTTTTATTGCCTGCTTTGGGTATCACCTCTGAAATCATTTCTACAAGTTCTCGCAAACCAATTTTTGGTTACAGAGCCATGATTGGGTCTATTTTAGCGATTGGTTTTCTTTCCTTTATTGTTTGGGGGCACCACATGTTTATGACGGGAATGAACCCGTTCTTAGGCTCAGTATTTGTGTTTACTACGCTACTGATTGCTATTCCTTCAGCGGTAAAAGCATTTAACTACATCACCACCATGTGGAAAGGGAATATACAATATACCCCGGCCATGTTGTTCTCTGTAGGTTTGGTGTCTTCTTTTATTACCGGTGGCGTTACAGGCATTATTCTTGCAGATTCTACGTTAGACATCAACGTGCACGATACTTATTTTGTGGTGGCGCACTTCCATATTGTAATGGGTTTGAGTGCTATATTCGGAATGTTTGCCGGGGTATACCATTGGTTTCCGAAATTATTCCTGAGAATGATGAACAAAAAGCTCGGGTATTTGCATTTCTGGACAACCATTGTGTGTGCCTATGGTGTATTTTTCCCAATGCATTTCCTCGGTTTAGCCGGTGTACCTCGCCGTTATTATACCAACAGCGCCTTCCCAATGTTTGATAACCTGGTGGATGTAAACGAAATA
>JALOMJ010000212.1 GCA_025455485.1 Bacteroidia bacterium
AGAACAACACAAGAAATTGAAAACAAATCGAATAAAGGGAAACGGTCCGCATAACCACAAATCTCGGGCTTTTTGCGTAACTTTAGTCATTAAATTATCCTAAATGAAAGGCCTGTTAGTTGTCTTGCTATATGTTTTTTCAGGACTACTGTATTCCCAACACAGCGCTTATAATAACGCTTTAATTTTTGAAATGGATAAGCGCCAAAATTCCGTAAAAGATTTGGACTTGCTGGTGCAAGGAAACTTTACGGAATTAAAACGAAATAAAGCTGTACACATCAAATACATCTCCGGTAATATGGCCTCCATTCGCTGCAGTGCAAAAACACTCGCAGAATTGGTCAACACCGGAATTCTTCACCGAGCCGAACTTATTCTTGCTAATAAACAACCTTTTAACGACACCCTATACTACCGCAACCGCGTAAAGGCCGTAAAAGTTTGGACTTCCCCTTTGCCCAATGCCTACGATGGAAGCGGCGTGCTTATGGGAATAATTGATACGGGTATTGATTTCACTCATCCTGATTTTAAAGATGCTCAAGGAAAAACACGCATTCGTTACCTTTGGGATCAGAGTGTGCCCGGCAACAGCAACACACCACAACCTTACAATTACGGACAAGAATGGACTTCCGCACATATCGACGCAAACCTTTGCACCCACTCCGATGCTTTATATTATGGCCACGGCACCGGTGTAAGCGGCCTTGCCTCCGGAAACGCATTGGCCACCGGCCGATTCGAAGGTGTTGCTCCTGCCTGTGATTTTATCATCGTGGCACTTGATTTTAATTTGAACGGACCCACAGTAGCCGATGCCGTTCACTACATTGTGAGCAAAGCTGTTTTGTTAAACAAACCTTTTGTTATTAATGCAAGTCTTGGCACATATTACGGCAGTCACGACGCTACCGATCTGGAATCAAAAACCATTGAATCCCTCATTGCGGATGTACCCGGCAGAGTGATGGTGGCTGCAGCCGGCAATGCGGGCCACATCCCCTTTCACACCAGAACACAAGTTCAAGCAGGAGACACTGCATTTACCTGGATAAAAAACAACAGCTCGCAACTTGAACACAGCCTTTATGCTAACGTAAATCAGTTGCAACAACTCCAATTCAGCATTGGTGCAAACAGAGGCAACTATTCTTATTTAGGAAACATAGGTTTCAAAAACTACAGTTATGCCCTTAACACCATCCGAAAAGATACGTTAAAACACAATAACTTCAGAATTGGTATTATCGAAAGTGCAGCGTCCATCAATGCTTCAGGGGTGTATGAGTTAAGTTACAAAATATCAGCCGACAGCAGCAATTTACTCTGGTCAATTGAAACCACCGGACAAGGTTTGCAAGATGCATGGAACTTTGACTTTGTTTCAGCACCACTACCGTCAAGTAACCAATACCCTGCCATTCTGCGTTACGCAAAACCTGATTCGCTCATGAACATGGTCAGTGGATTTCAATGCAGCGATGAGGTGTTAACGGTTGCAAATTACGTGAACACCAGAGATTTTGTGGCCATTAACAATACTACAGTGAATACTAACGAAATTGCCGGTAACTTATCGCCTGAAAGCAGCTCGGGGCCTACACGCGATTTGCGGCAGAAACCCGATGTGAGTGCTACAGGAAACAATGTCACAGCCCCCATGTGTTTGTTTTGGCAAAGCGCTTACCTTCAAAATTTTCCACAAATTGTTGCTGAGGGAAGTTTGCACATTCAATCCGGAGGCACTTCAGCGGCTTCACCGGTGGTGGCAGGTTTGGCTGCACTCTATTTGCAGAAAAACCCCAACGCCACAAACAGAGAAATAATTTCGGCCGTTCGCCATTGCGCTTATCAGGATGGATACACCGGTAACGCGCTACCTCATCCCCGCTGGGGTTTTGGAAAATTAGATGGTAAAGCAACCCTGTTATGCAATGAACCTATAGTGCTGGGTGTAGCAGAAAAAACGGAAGGGGATTTTGCTCAGGTTTTCCCAAATCCTTTTTCGGATGCATTGACGGTTCGTTTAAAAAATATAAATGAAGAAACCCTTGCGCGATTGTACGATGCCAAAGGCAGTTTGCTGATGGAACAAAAACTAATGGAAACCAGCACTGAACTCAACTTGTCGTTTCTATTGAACCATTACCATGGTCTTTTACTTTTTCAACTCAGCAACTCAACAGGGAATTATCATTTCAAACTGATCAGGGACTGATTTATGCGCATTTCCGACAACAGCCTGAAAGCCATGCAGGCGTATTATAAAAAAGAACTGGTTCCAATTTATGGAGAAGGTGAAACACAAGCTTTGTTTGAACTGGCAGTTGAGCATTACCTGGGAATACCAAAAGCTAAGCTGGCTTCAGAACTGCAACAGCGTTTACAACAAAGTGAGGTACTTGATATTTACGATTGTGCAAAGGCGCTTAAACAACAGCTCCCCCTGCAACACATTTTAGGAGAGGCCTGGTTTATGGGTTTAAAATTCAAAGTCAACCGGCACGTCTTAATTCCCCGGCCTGAAACCGAAGAGTTGTGTGATAGGATTATTAAGGAAAACAAAAACGCAAAACAGTTTCTTGACATTGGCACAGGTTCGGGTTGTATCCCTATCAGTTTAAAAAAACACCTGCCTTCAGCGGAGGTCTTTGCCTGTGATGTTTGCGCGGAGGCACTTGAATTGGCTTTGGAAAATGCGCTTTTGAATAACACCGAAATTCAGTTTTTTAAAAACGATGTGTTGGCCTCTGATTTTCCGAGCCATGTTGCTGCACGCTTTGATGTGATTGTAAGCAATCCGCCTTATGTGTTGCGTTCTGAAGCAGCGCAAATGGAAAAACAGGTGCTTGAGCACGAACCCCACCTCGCTTTGTTTGTGGAGGGCACGGACCCCATTTTGTTTTACAGAAAAATCATCGAACACTGTTCCCTGCTTCTGAATCCCGGTGGAAGGTTGTATTTAGAATTAAACCCTTTAACGGCGCATGAGGTACAAGCACTTGCAAGTTCTTCCGGCCTCTTCAGAGAGGTGAATTTGATTAAAGACATGAGTGGAAAGCAA
>JALOMJ010000081.1 GCA_025455485.1 Bacteroidia bacterium
TTGCCTTTGAAATATTGATCCACCACATACACAAAATAACGGTTGTTTAACTCACGGATGGGTTCAACGGTTTCGGATAGTTGAGCAAATGCCCCGCGGCCATAAGTAACCTTATCAATGTTTTTAAAATTTTTGTGCTGCATTGTTCGTTGTTATTCTTTGTCTTTAATGGCCTCTAAATACAATTGATTTGCTTTTTGCCAATTTACAAGCTTCCACCAGTTCTGTATGTAGTCTGTACGTTTGTTTTGGTACTTTAAATAATAGGCGTGTTCCCAAACATCCAAAGCAAGAATGGGTTTTCCTTTTATAGGCAAAACATCCATGAGTGGATTGTCCTGATTCGGGCTCACACAAATTTTTAATTGCTTCTCAGCATTTAACACCAGCCAGCACCAACCGCTGCCAAATACTTTAAGGGCTTGCTCGCTGAATTCTTTGCGAAACTGTTCCGTGGATTGAAATGTGTTTTTTAAAGCCAGGAGAAGGTCGCCTTCGGCCTCATTCACTTCGGTATTGGATGGGGCTTTCATTAAGCTCCAGAATAAGGTGTGATTGTAATGTCCTCCGGCGTTATTACGAATGGCCGGATTAAGCGTGGAAGCGATGCGTAAGAGGTCGGGTAAATTTTTGCTGCCCGAATAATTTGTCAGGGCCTTGTTCAGATTATCTACGTAGGCTTTGTGGTGTTTACCATGGTGAATCATCATGGTGTCTTTATCAATAAAGGGTTCTAAAGCATCAAAGGTGTAAGGCAGTTCAGGAAGCACAAAAAAAGTTTTTTCCTGAAGCGAATTTTCCAGTGTATATAAAGCCATTGGGTCGATGTTTCCAAACAAAGATTTACCAAGGGTAGCCAAACCCAGCAAGCCGCTTTTTTTTAAAAAATCCCTGCGCGCTTCTTTCATTAGAATTGAACTAACAATTGGTTTTTCTCAACGGCCGTTCCTTTGGATACCGCTATTTTTTTAATGGTGCCATCCGAAGGTGATTTAAGTATGTTTTCCATTTTCATGGCTTCAAGCACCAGTATGGCATCTCCTTTTTTTACCTGGTCACCATCTTTTACCAACACGTTCAGCACCATGCCAGGCATTGGGGCCTTGATGTCGTTTACTTTCTTTTGATTGATTTCATCCAAGCCCAGATTGTGAAGCAACTCGTCAAACTTGTCTTTTAATTTTACCTGAGCGCGTTTAGAGTTGATACGAAGCAGCAACGATTTTTCCTCACGGTTAAATTTCAACACATCAATGGTGTAGGAGCCCTGATTCAGCAAAAGGTGGTATTGCTGATTATTTATTTTAAGAAGGTCTCCGTTCATTGCTCTGCCATTGATCATGGCTTCAAACAAACCATTTTCAATTTTAAAACTGCAGTTTATTTTGGGATTTCCGTTGAGTTCAGCGCTATACATACTGCAAAATTAAGGTTTAATTAAACAAAAAACCCTCTTCAAGCGGAGAGGGTAAAGCTTTTGGCGGGGGCTTATTTTTTCATGAATTCGCCCATGGTGTTGTCAAAGTTGATGAAGTAACTGCCTTTCGGAAGGTTGCTCACATCCACCTTGTTGCCAAACCCCTTTTTAACAATGTTTCCGAATTGGTCGTAAATTTCATACATAGTTTCGGCGGGTTTTTCAGGTGCGCCTTTCTTAAAAAAAGCAAGATCTTTTGTTGTTTTTAATGGTCCGAAATCTATGCTACTGACATCGCTTTCAAATTCCACCGATTTGCTTAAGCGGGGCTTACCACTGTAATCGGTTTGACGAACGCGTAGCATGTTTTTACCGCTGTGAGGTGCAATTTTAAAAGAATACTCATTACTGGTGGGTGTGCCCACGCCTTCTACCTCACCTACTTTTACCCACTTGTTCCAGCGGTATTGTTCTATTATAAAACTTAACTTTCCGGTTTCCGATTTGGTGGTCCAGCTTAAGGTACCATCCTTTTCGGCATTCATGCTAACCACTTCAAAAGTGCTTTTGGGCTTTAATACTTCCGGATTTAACACCTTGGGTTTACACCCTTCTTTATGAAAAATCTGAACCGTTACTTTATCACCAATATTGAGTTTGTGGGGTTTAAAATCCACTTCAAAAGCGCTTGAAGTAATCTCATCGGTGGTAATGTTGCCATTCACCTTTACCTCCGTAACACAAAAACCAACCCCGCTGCTGGATGCAAAAGGGTTTTGCACATAAAGCACTTTGCCCTGATAAGTGCCTTCAAGAATGATAACATTGTTTCCCTGAGCCGACAAGAAATGTGAACCGGATATAAAGGCAAATACTATGAAAAAGAAGTTTTTCATTCCTGCGGTAAATGGGCTGATATGCAATATTATAATGTAATTTTTGAATTACAAAATAATACCGCAAAGTACGATTTATTTTACTTAAACAAAAGGGGGTGCAACGGGGGAGAAAAACCTTGCTTTTTTGCACTAAAGCTTAACTAAGCTGCGGCAATCGCCTGATTTTTTAACCTTAATTTTGTACTTTTAGTCACTTGATGAGGTCATTCGCTCTTGCGGTTCTGCTACTTACTTTGGTTTTCGGTGGCGCTTTAAGGGCCCAATATACCATTAGCGGAAAGGTGTTTTCTTTCGACGGTAAAGAAGCCATGCCTTTTGTTCAGGTGTTTATCAAGGGTACGGGCTACTATGCTCAAACTGATTTTGACGGTAATTTTATGCTCCGGGCACCAAGGCTTGGCGATTCTTTGGTGGCGTTTTATTCAGGGTATCAGCGCCTGTCGCGCCCCATCAACAAAGCCTTAACCCAGCAGGTAATCAATTTTCCAATGAAACTCCTCGATGGCTTGGTGCTTGAAGAGGTGGAGGTTTTTGCAGGAGAGAATCCGGCCCACCGCATCATTCGCAATTGTGTTAAAAACAAGAGTAAGAACAACCGGTCCAATCTAGAGGCCTATGAATACGAGGTGTATAATAAACTGGAATTTGACCTGAACCGCATTCCTAAAGAAATGAAGGAAAAAAAGGCCCTCAAATCCCTGGAGTTCATTTTCGATAATGTAGACAGTACGTTCAGCAGTGAGCGACCTTCGCTGCCATTTTTTATGGTGGAAAACCTTTCAAATTTTTATTATAAAAAAAACCCAACGCGTAAAAAAGAAGTGGTGTTTGCCAGCAAAATTACCGGGGTGGAAAACTCCAGCATATCGCAAGTGCTGGGCGACATGTATCAGAACATAAACATCTACGACAACAACGTACTTATTTTTAATAAACAATTACCAAGTCCTTTAAGCGAAAGCGGGTTTTTCTATTATAAATATTATTTGCAAGACAGTGCCTTTGAGGATAATAAATACATTTATCACATTACGTTTAAACCAAAACGCAGTCAGGAGTTGAGTTTTTCAGGCAACATGTGGATTGCCGATACCACTTGGGGCATCAAACGTTTGGAAATGAGTTTGCCTAAAGACGCCAACGTTAACTTCATTAACACCGCAAGCGTTATTCAGGAGTTCGACTATTTTGACAGCACCTGGACCATGGTGAGGGACCGGCTGGTGGTGGATTTTGCACCAACAAAAAAGGCCATTGGGTTTTATGGAAGAAAAACCAGTTCGTATAAAAAGATAGTGCTGAACCAGCCCAAAGACGACAAATTTTATGAGTTTGCCGATAAGATTGAAGTAGAGCAGGAGGCCACAAAACAAACCGAAGAATATTGGAATGAACACCGGCACGACAGCCTTACAACACGAGAAAAGAAGATTATTAAATTGGTGGATACCATACAATCTTTACCCATTTACCGCACCTGGGTGGATGTTTTTTATCTCTTAATGACCGGGTACCAAAAAGTGAACAATTTTGAAATTGGTCCGTATTCCAACATGGTGTCGTATAACCAAATTGAGGGCTTGCGTTTGCGCTTTGGTGGGCGCACCAGCGAAAAATTCAGCAAATGGTACGAGTTAAACGGCTATGTGGCCTATGGTTTAAAAGATGAAAAGTGGAAGTATTCCCTTGGGTTTAAAAGTTTTTTGAGTAAAAACCCCAGTCGGCAAATTGTGGGTATCACCTACAAAGGCGATAATGAAATATTAGGACAAAGTGAAAACGGATATTCGCAGGATAATCTATTGGTGGCTTTGTTCAGAACCAACCCGCTTACCAACCTTACCCGTGTGAATCAGGCCTCGGCGTATTATGAACGGGAGTGGTTTCCGGGTTTAATCAGCAAGTTTACATTGATAGGAAGAGAATTTACAGCGTTGGGCTCGAACAAATATTTGTACTACGATGATGAGGGCGCTATTAAAGAATACGAAACCATAAACAATACTGAATTCAGAATCAACATTCGGTTTGCCTGGAAAGAAAAGTATGTGGGCGAAGGCTTTACACGATTGTCATTAGGCACCAGAAACCCAATTATTCAGGTGCTTTATGCCAAGGCCTTGCAAAATGCATTTAAGGGCGCTTACAATTACCATAAACTTGGGCTGCGTTTGGAAGACAGGGTGCGTATAACACCCATCCTCGGATATACTGATTATGCGGTTGAAGTTGGAAAGATCTGGGGCGTTTTGCCATACCCTTTAATGGAGTTGCACGGCGGTAACGAAACATTTATATACGACATCATGGCCTACAACATGATGAATTATTATGAGTTTGCCAGCGACCAGTTTATTTCCCTTGGAGTTTTTCATCACTTTGAGGGCTTGTTTTTAAATAAAATTCCATTACTCAAACGTTTAAAATGGCGCGAAGTGGCCACTTTTAAAGGGGTATGGGGCTCTGTGAACCAGGAGAACAGGGATGTGCTGATATTCCCCTCCACCCTCTCTGACCTGAACAAATCGCCCTACATGGAAGCTAGTTTGGGTGTAGAAAATATCCTAAAAATCTTTAGAGTGGACGTGTTTTGGAGATTAAATTATTTATTCCCGAATCCAAAAGATAACTTTGGCCTGAGGTTCGGATTTCAGCTGATGTTATAACAATGGTGCTAAGAAGTGAAAATTTAGTAAAACGCTACAGGAACCGGGTGGTGGCCAACAAGGTGTCCATTGAGGTGAGCCAAGGAGAGATTGTGGGCTTATTGGGGCCTAATGGTGCCGGTAAAACCACGTCGTTTTATATGATTGTGGGCATGGTAAGACCCAACAGCGGAAAGATATTTCTTGATAATCTTGACATCACCAAAGAGCCCATGTACCGGAGGGCGCAATTGGGCATTGGGTATTTGCCACAGGAAGCTTCTGTGTTCAGAAAACTTAGCATAGAAGACAACCTCTATGCCATTTTAGAAATGACCAAGCTCAGCCGCAAAGAGCAGGAAATAAAAGTGGAAACCCTTTTGGATGAGTTTGCATTAAAACACGTGCGTAAAAATCTGGGCGATCAGCTGAGTGGAGGAGAAAGACGCAGAACAGAAATTGCAAGAGCTTTGGCCACCGATCCGAAGTTTATTTTACTGGATGAACCATTTGCCGGGGTTGACCCCATTGCCGTTGAAGACATTCAGCAGGTGGTTAGAACACTGAAAGAAAAAAACATAGGCATTCTAATTACCGATCATAATGTGCATGAAACCCTCAGCATTACCGACCGTTCGTATTTGTTGTATGCCGGCAGCGTAATCAAAAGCGGAACAGCCGAAGAGCTGGCCAGCGACGAAATGGTGAGAAGGGTGTACCTGGGTCAGAATTTTGAACTGAGAAAATAATGGAACTCGTTTTTGCATCTTCCAATCAAAATAAAATTAAAGAAGTTCAGGCCATGCTTCCACCAGGCATCCGCTTAATGGGATTAACAGACATTGGAATAACACAAGAAATACCTGAAACAGGAACTACCATTGCCGAAAACGCAGAAATTAAAGCACGCTATGTGTATGACTATTTAAAAAACAAGGGCAAAGAAATGGCGGTTTTGGCAGACGACAGCGGACTTGAAGTGAAAGCACTTAATGGTGCTCCGGGCGTTTATAGCGCAAGGTATGCCGGCACGCCTAAAAACGATATTGCCAACAACACCAAATTACTTGAGGCACTAAATACAGAAACGAAACGAGAAGCCAGGTTTGTTACGGTGTTGTATTTAATGAATAACAACAGCAGCCATATTTTTGAGGGCGAGGTGTTAGGTACAATTGCCTATGAGGCTAAAGGAAATTTTGGATTTGGTTACGACCCTTTGTTTATACCCAGAGGCTACAGAAGTACCTTTGCCGAACTGGGCGATTCAATTAAAAACACAATCAGCCATCGGGCAACTGCCTTTAAAAAGTGTTTGATGTTTTTGGAAAAAAATACGCTCTAACACGACTAGATTTATCATCTTATTTACATTTAATAGAGGGAAGTGGTTATGTAAGCCCCGGAGTAATTTTTTTTCACCTCATAGGGCCTTATGGCGAACGCTTGAGCCATTTTTAAGAAATCGCTATTTGATTATTGAAACCGGTTTAATCAGGCGGTTTAATCTCACCGGTTTTCCCATTCCTTCCAATCCATTTCCTCTCCGTTTAAAATACCCAGGTAACTGTGGTAGCGTTCTTCACTGATTTCTCCTTTTTCAACGGCTTCCATAATGGCGCAACGGGGTTCGTTCACGTGAAGGCAATTGTTGAACTTACAACCCTGCATGCGCGAACGAATCTCAGGAAAATAGTGTCCTAACTCTTCTTTTTTCATTTCCACCAGGCCAAGTTCTTTTATTCCCGGTGAATCAATCACGTAACCACCAAAAGCCAGTTCATGTAATTCGGCGAAGGTGGTGGTGTGTTTCCCTTTATTATGTGCTGAGGAAATGGCACCGGTTTTAAGATCCAATCCCGGTTGCAACGCATTAATGAAAGTAGATTTGCCAACACCGGAGTGTCCGGCAATGAGTGTGGTTTTATTTTTAAACAGTGGTATTAATTTTTGTATTTCTTCAAGGTTGTAACTGCTTATTTCGTAACATGGATACCCTGCGGCCCGGTAAATGGCAATAGTATCTTTTTGAATAGCCTTTAGTTCTTCATTCAACAGATCGCACTTATTAAACATGATTACCGCAGGTATGCTGTAGGCTTCAGCTGTAACCAAAAACCGATCAATGAAGCCCAAACTGGTTCGTGGATTAATAAGTGATGCCAAAAGCACCGCCTGATCAAGATTACTTGCCAGAATTTGAACTTGTTTGCTCAAATTGATGGATTTGCGGATGATGTAATTTTTACGAGGATGAATTTGTGATATCCCGGCTTCACCGCTATCATCAGGTTCAAACTCTACCAAATCGCCAACAGACACCGGATTAGTGCTTTTTCTGCCTTCTAACCTTAATTTACCTTTCAGTCCGCACTCAAAGAATTTACCTTCTGATTTTACCAGATAGCGGCTTCCCGTAGATTTTAATACCAATCCTGTCATGCTCTGTGCCCCGAAATTACTAATAAATGCGATTCTTACTGTTCATAAGATTTAACGCCGTTCTTTTTCATAAAATAGTAATTTAGGCGCGTTTAAAATCAAAAGAACTAACCTAAGTAAGCAATTATGAAAGAAGTGTACATTGTATCTGCAGTAAGAACCCCAATGGGATCTTTTGGCGGAAGTTTAGCAGGCGTTTCAGCAACACATTTAGGCGCAGCAGCAATAAAAGGCGCCTTGGATAAAATTAATTTGGATGCCACACACGTTAACGAAGTATTTATTGGTTGTGTGTTACAGGCCAATTTGGGTCAGGCACCTGCCCGTCAGGCGTCCTTATTTGCAGGGGTACCGCAAAATGTGCCGTGTACCACCATAAATAAGGTGTGTGCCAGCGGTATGAAATCCATTATGCTGGGAGCACAAAGCATTATGCTTGGTGATAATGATGTTGTGATAGCGGGCGGTATGGAAAACATGAGTCAGGTACCCTATTACGCCGAAAATAACCGCTGGGGAGCAAAATACGGCAACACCACCCTGGTGGACGGTTTGGCTAAAGATGGCCTGGTGGATGTTTACAATAAACAAGCCATGGGCAATTGCGCAGAACTTTGTGCTACTGAAATGAAAATTTCACGTGAAGAACAAGATGCATTTGCAATCAACTCTTATAAAAAAGCAGCCGATGCATGGACAAAAGGACGTTTTGCTGCAGAAATTGTTCCTGTGAAAGTAAAAACCAAAAAAGGAGAAGTAGATTTTGTTGAAGATGAAGAATATAAAAACGTAAAATTTGAAAAAATCCCGGAATTAAAACCGGCCTTTGCAAAAGACGGCACCATTACGGCAGCTAACGCCAGCACCATGAACGATGGCGCAGCGGCAGTCATTTTGATGAGCAAAGAAAAGGCCGACGCCCTTGGCATTAAACCTCTTGCAAAAATTCGTGGTTATGCAGATGCCGCGCAGGCACCGGAGTGGTTTACCACCTCGCCCAGCAAAGCCATTCCAATGGCAGCAAAAAAAGCCGGCCTTACGTTAAGCGACATTGAGTATTATGAATTGCACGAGGCATTTAGCGTAGTGGGCATCGCCAATACACGCTTAATGGAACTCAATCCTGATAAGGTGAATGTAAACGGTGGCGCTGTAGCCCTCGGACATCCTTTGGGAGCCAGCGGTGCAAGAATTATTGTGGGATTAATCCACATTTTAAAACACCAGAAAGCCCGCTACGGTGCAGCAGGAGCCTGTAATGGCGGCGGTGGTGCCAGCGCCATGGTTATCGAGAACGTGGATTAAAAAACATGCGTAACACCGAAAACCCTGTTCCAGGAGCAGGGTTTTCTTATTTTTGTGCCACCAAAAGAAAACTATAAATACCTTTTCTATGAAATCAACTGCCTTAACCCAATTGCATATTTCGCTAGGAGCTAAAATGGTGCCTTTTGCGGGCTATAGCATGCCCGTGTCTTACACAGGTTTAAATGAAGAACATCTTGCTGTGCGCAATTCATTAGGGGTATTTGATGTGAGTCACATGGGTGAGTTTGTACTCAAAGGAGCCAAAGCTTTGGAATTAATTCAAAAAGTAACCAGCAACGATGCGTCGGTACTTACCGATGGAAAAGCTCAGTACTCCTGCTTTCCAAATGAAACCGGAGGTATAGTTGACGACCTCATCGTTTACCGTATCAATGCAGAAACCTACATGCTTGTTGTAAATGCCGGAAATATTGACAAGGATTGGAATTGGCTGCAAAAACACAACACCATGGGTGTTGATATGAAGAACATTTCTGATCAAACATCTTTACTGGCCGTGCAAGGACCAATGGCTATGGATACCTTGCAAAAACTAACCGATGTTAAATTGGCCGACATTCCGTATTACAGTTTTGTAAAAGGTAAATTCAACGGCGTTGAAAATGTTATAATAAGCAACACCGG
>JALOMJ010000082.1 GCA_025455485.1 Bacteroidia bacterium
TAATTTAGGTAAATGATTGATCACTATGCTCCAGATTAGCTCTTCAGAAATTTTATCGTAACCGTGTATTATTCGGTTGCGGGTGCCAATTATTTTATCCGCATTGTTAATTTGAAAGTTCGGGTTCTTTTTTGAAATTCTGTTGGCCGCTTCTCCAATAATTTCTAAATCTCTTTCAATTGCTCTTTTAGTTTTAATGTCAGCTAAATAGGCTTTATAAATTTTCGGTTTGCCTTCAAAAAAGCTATCAATTTCATTAATGGACTGCAGGATGTCGTATAACCATGTTTTAATTTTAACGTCCATATAAAATCTGTTTTGAAGCATCGATGGACTTTCTTAGAAAAGGGTTTTTAATCGCATTATCTTCAAGCAAGTCAACAGGTCTTTGGAATAATTTTTCTAGTGAGTTTTTAAAATCAAAATAATTATCAGCATAGTCATACAAATTGATGTCGTTGAAGGCTACAACAAAATCTATGTCACTGTTCTTTGAAAATTTATTGGTTAAAACGGATCCAAATACAAAAAGCTTTGAAACGCGGTGTTTTGCACACAGGTCCCTAATTTTATTCATATTTGATTCAATAATACTCACTCGGCAAAGATAAGTGTTTTTAACATCCCCTAAGTGTTTGTCTATGGTTCAGTAGAAACACCATGTTGGTGCTAACCTCTGAAGTTTTAGTTAAATGCATTCATTTTTGATAAACCAAATTTTCACCCAACAAAAAACCCATCCTGTAATTAGAATGGGTCTTTATTTTTTTAGTGGTATAAAATTCAGGCTTTAAAATCCCAGGTTTCCATAAACTTGGTGGTGTAATTGCCGGCCTTAAAGTCTTCGTTTTGCATCAACTTAATGTGAAAAGGAATGGTGGTTTTTACTCCTTCAATTACGTATTCGCTCAAAGCCCTGTGCATTTTAGCAATGGCCTCCTCACGGGTTTGAGCTACGGTAATGAGTTTGCCCACCATGCTGTCGTAATTCGGCGGAATGCGGTAACCGCTGTAAACGTGCGAATCTACACGTATGCCGTGTCCGCCCGGGGTGTGCAGGGTAGTGATCATTCCGGGAGAGGGCGCAAAATTTCTGAAAGGATCTTCAGCGTTGATACGGCACTCAATGGCGTGCAATTGAGGGTAGTAGTTTTTACCGGAAATAGGTACTCCGGCCGCTACTAAAATTTGCTCGCGAATCAAATCGTAATTGATCACCTCCTCGGTAATGGGATGCTCCACCTGAATACGGGTGTTCATCTCCATAAAATAAAAGTTACGGTGTTTGTCCACTAAAAACTCTACCGTACCTACGCCTTCGTAATTGATGGAAAGAGCGGCTTTTACCGCGGCTTCGCCCATGGCATCACGCAATTCGGGTGTCATGAAAGGACTGGGCGTCTCTTCCACCAGTTTTTGGTGGCGACGCTGAATGCTGCAATCGCGTTCACTTAAATGACAGGCTTTGCCGTATTGGTCGCCCACAATTTGAATTTCAATGTGGCGGGGTTCTTCAATGTATTTTTCCATGTACATGGCTCCGTTGCCAAAAGCGGCAAAATCTTCTTCTTTCCAAATGATGCGCATGCCTTTTCCGCCTCCACCTGCGGTGGCTTTAATTATCACCGGGTATTTAATGTCCTTGGCCAAACGCATGCCTTCTTCGGCACTTTCCAAAAGTCCGGCAGAGCCCGGCACACAGGGCACTCCGGCGGCAATCATGGTGGCTTTGGCATTGCTTTTATCGCCCATTTTATTGATCATCTCAGGAGAGGCACCAATAAATTTAATTTTGTTCTGGCGACACACTTCCGAAAACTTAGCGTTTTCACTTAAAAAACCATAGCCTGGGTGAATGGCATCGGCATTGGTAATTTCAGCCGCTGCAATAATGTTGGACATGCTTAAGTACGACTCGCGGCTGGGCGGAGGTCCGATACACACGGCCTCGTCGGCAAACTTAACGTGCAGGGAATCTTTATCGGCAGTGGAATACACAGCCACGGTTTTAATGCCCATTTCACGACAGGTACGGATGACCCTTAACGCAATTTCGCCCCGGTTGGCAATCAGTATTTTTTTGAACATGATGGTTTCATTCTAGTGAATTAATAGTAAGCCTGCCGAAAAGCAAGCTGTTCTAAAGTGTGTTTAGCTTTAGATTAGTTCGGATCAACAAGAAACAAAGGTTGATCGTATTCCACCGGAGAGGCATCGTTCACCAGTACTTTTACAATCTTGCCTTTAACATCGCTTTCAATTTCATTGAATAGCTTCATGGCCTCAATAATGCAAACGGCCTTGCCAACGTTTATATCGTCTCCCACATTTACAAATGGTGGTTTATCCGGACCGGCAGAGCGGTAAAAAGTACCAATCATGGGCGATTTTATGGTAACGTATTTAGATTCGTCGCTGCCATTAGAGGAGGGTGGTGGCGTTTGTTTGGTTTCTCCGTTTATCTGCGGTGCTGCCGGTGCCGCCATTACTTGAGGGGCCGGTGCAGCCACAACCGGAGCAGCATAAACAGCCGGAGCAGCCTGCATGCCTGAACCCGATTTAGGGGTTTTAATGACCAATTTAATCTCTTTGGTTTCGAGTTCAACCTCACTTACCCCGCTTTTCGAAACAAATTTGATTAAATCCTGAATCTCGTTTAATTTCATGATGTATAGTTTTAGTTAGTGGCTCCAAAAGTAAAGGTATTTTGCATTAAAAAAAGGATTTTTTAAGAGTATTTTAACAAATAATCCCTGAATTTGAGCAAAAACAAGCAAAAAAGCTTGGAAAATAAGCCCGAATGGCAACTTAAAAAAGTATACCAATGTTTAAGCGAACAGCCCGCATAATTAAGCCCTGTTTTACAAAGGTATAATTGTTCACTGAGCCATTGGTTTCAATACTCGATACAAGGTGTTCTGACGGATTTTTAAGCACATTTACAAAACTTTGAAAATAATTTGCAGAAAACATGATGGATGTGTTGCCGGATAGACGGTACTCTGCTCCCAAACCTAAATTTAATCCCAAACGCATGGGAATAAGCGGGGCGTCATCATTCAGGTTGATTTCTGCCTGAGAAGTTGTGCTGCTTTTTACGGGAAGTCCTGCAACATCAAAGGTGTAGGCTTCATGGTAAGTGTCTTCGGCTTCAGTACCTAAACGCACCCCAATTTCGCCTCCAAACATGCCGGAGTATTTAAATCCATTCAATTCTTTGGTCGACATTTTTAATATAACCGGAATGGTCAGGTAACGTGTTTTAATGGTTCGATCGTTTAGAACATATTCGGTATTCCCCGATTTTCTTAACTGAGTAACCGATGTGCCATTTTCAGGCGCCTGAAATTCGCCTTCTCCGTTTAACCAGTAGCGCACAGCATAATTGTTTGCGGTATCGTAGTTCACACTGTATTTTCCGCCTTCGTTATCCAAGCCAATACCCCAAACCAAACCCACCGTTTCAGAAAATCTGTTTTCAATGTGCAGGCCAAAGCCGTATCCAAATACAGATCCTTCACTTTGCAGGTTTTTTTCTTTACTGGTAAACCAGGTGATTTGGGGGGTAAACCTTAAACCAAACCGCCACTTTTTATCAAAATCTTCCCCGCCGGCTTCTTGCTTGCTTTCAAAGGAGGTATTGACGTGTAAAGCCTCGAGCGAATTTTGCGCTTTGCTAACACTTAATAAAACACATACTGTAAACAAAGTAATATGAATTCTTTTCATGGTATAAGATTTATGACTGTATTGCAAATGTATAAATTTACCGCATGAAAAAACTGTTGTGCCTGTTTGCTCTTATCTTTCTTTTTTCTTGTTCAAGAAATGAATTGGAGGTGGACGTTTCGGGTGTTGAGGTTACGCTCCCTGATTATAAGCGACTTGATGAGGATGTATTTACCCTCAACGAAAACAATTTTGATTCACTTTCGGGTGTTTTGGTTCAAACGTATGGACCTGTGTACCAAAAATACCTTATGAACCCCCTACGTATTGCAGGTTCTAACGACAGCAATTACCGTTCGGGTGTATTGGCTTTTATTAAAGATAAAGATATACGTTCTGCACAAAACGCCATTCAGGGTATTTACACAGAAACAAAAATCAATGCGCTCAAAACTGAGTTGAACACCGCGATAAAATATTTTAAATACCATTTCCCTGAGCGAACAACCCCTGAAAAGGTGGTGTTTTGCCAAACCGGATGGAATTATGCCTTTGCTTATGTTGACAAAAGTTTTCTGATAGGGCTGGATATGTATTTAGGAGAAAAGGCTGAATTTTATAAAATGCTGGCCTATCCGCTCTATCAAACACGCAAAATGAGCGCAGATTACCTTTTAGCAGATGTGGCCAGGGGCTGGCTACTCACTGAGTTTGATAATTCAACGCCCGAAAACAAGTTGTTGAACCATTGTGTTTTTTACGGCAAATTATTTTACGCCGTAAATGCTTTGTTGCCCGAGGCAGAAGACAGTATTATCATTGGTTACACCGGCGCCCAGTTGCGTTACTGCAAAACTTACGAGAAAAAACTTTGGGCGTATTTTGCTGAGAAAAACCGTTTATACGATAATAATTTAGAACTTATTCGGGAGTTAACCGGTGAGGGGCCTTTTACTGGAAGCATAAGCAAAGACTGTCCTCCGCGCATTGCCATGTGGGTGGGATGGCAGATTGTGAGAAGTTACATGAAAAACAACAAAGCGGAAAGTTTAGAAGACATGATGATGGAAAAGGACGCCGCCAAGATTTTGAATAAAAGTAAGTACCGGCCTTAACTTACTTTTCAAAATACTTCTTCATGTACTTAAAGTAATGCTCTTTCCAGCCTTTTTTGTACTGGTTACCCTGGCCATCGGGAATATTGCTATGGGTAAACGTAATCAGGGTGTGGTTGTCTTTATAAGTGAAAAACAGTTCAAGCATAGAATCTTCGTCGGACTCGGCAAAATCGGTGGTTCTCCATTTTTGAACAATGCGTTTGTATGGAAATATCTCTACATTGCTACCGGTGATGTAGCCATCCCAGGCGCTGAACTTGCCACCTTCTTTGGGGTCTATTTTGGCTGAGGCGCCTCCTGTAAAATCTGAATGTGTCTGATTGTTTAGCCAACCTGTAAACACATCCTTCACAGGGCAATGTAATTTTACAGATATTTTAAATTTATCCATTTAGGCGCTTTGGCTCAGATTGTCTTTTTGAGTTCTTAGAATGTCCGTTGCAGCTTCAGCTATTTTTTTAGGAGAGAAACCGCACTCTTCATAAAGTTCAGCCTGCTCACCATGTTCAATAAATTTATCTGGTATGCCAAGTCGAACCACTCTGGCTGTGTAGCCATGGTCGGCCATAAATTCAAGTACTGCTGAACCCATTCCTCCAACAATACAGCCATCTTCAACGGTAATCACCTTACTATATGAGTTAAACACCTCATGAAGCAAGGTCTCATCGAGCGGTTTTACAAAACGTAGGTCGTAGTGCGCTGCATTAATACCTTGCTCTTTTAAAGTTTCAATGGCTTTGGTAACAAAATTACCCGGGTGACCAATAGACACTATAGCCAGCTCTTTGCCATCTTTAATTTTTCGGCCTTTTCCGATTTCAATTTTTTTGAAAGGGGTTTTCCAGTTTACCATCACGCCGTTGCCCCTTGGGTAGCGGATGCTGAAGGTACCCGGAGTTTCTTCGAGCTGGGCTGTGTACATGAGGTTGCGCAATTCTTCCTCGTTCATGGGTGCACTTACAATCATGTTTGGTATGCTTCTGAAATACGCCAAATCAAAAGCGCCGTGGTGCGTTGGTCCATCAGCTCCGGCCAGGCCTCCGCGATCGAGACAAAAAATTACTTTGAGGTTTTGCAAAGCTACATCGTGCACCACCTGATCGTAGGCCCTTTGCATAAAGGAAGAGTAAATGTTACAGTAAGGCACCAAGCCTTGCGTGGCCAAACCGGCGCTAAACGTAACTGCATGCTGCTCAGCAATGCCCACATCAAAGGCGCGCTCTGGCATGGCTTTCATCATTATGTTTAGTGAGCATCCACTTGGCATGGCCGGGGTAATACCCACAATTTTATCGTTTTTTTCTGCCAATTCCACCATGGTGTGCCCAAACACATCCTGGTACTTTGGTGGTTGAGGGGTAGGCGGTGTAACTTTAATAATTTCGCCGGTATCTTTATTAAATAAGCCCGGCGAATGCCATACTGTTTCGTTGCCTTCTTCACTGAATTTATATCCCTTGCCTTTTTTAGTAAGCACGTGCAGGAGTTTTGGGCCGGGTATATCTTTCAAATCGGCCAAAACCTGGGTTAATCGGTGCACATCGTGCCCATCAATCGGACCAAAATATCTGAATTTTAGCGATTCAAATAAATTACTTTGTTTAAGGAGAGTGGTTTTAAAAGCGTTTTCCACTTTGCTGGCTATTTCCTGCGCATTAGGTCCAAACTTGCTTATTTTACCCAGCAATTCCCAAATTTTGTCTTTGGCTTTGTTATACGTATGGGAGGTGGTAATGTCGGTTAAATATTCTTTTAATGCACCAACGTTTGGATCGATGCTCATGCAATTATCGTTGAGAACCACCAGTAAATTGGCGTTTTCTACGCCGGCATGGTTTAAGCCTTCGAAGGCCAAACCTGCGGTCATGGCCCCGTCGCCAATCACAGCAATGTGGTGTTTGTCTTTTTGGTTTAGGTAACGGCTGGCTACTGCCATGCCAAGCGCAGCAGAAATGGAAGTGGACGAGTGGCCAACCCCAAAGGTGTCGTATTCACTTTCGCTGCGTTTAGGAAATCCGCTGATACCTTTGTAAATCCGATTGGTATGAAACACATCCCTGCGCCCGGTCAGAATTTTATGACCGTAAGCCTGATGGCCCACATCCCAAACCAATTGATCGTATGGCGTGTTAAAAACATGGTGAAGGGCAACAGTGAGTTCAACAACTCCCAACGAGGCACCGAAATGCCCGCCTTTAACCGAAACCAGGTCGATAATGTATTGCCTTAATTCGTCGCAAACTTGTTCAAGTTGCTCTTGACTGAGACCTTTGAGGTCGGCGGGTGAGTTAATTTTCGCCAGCAACTCTCCTGGAATAAACCCTGAACCTTTCACAATTTCCATTTATACAAATATACTTTAATTTTTCACCTCACTTTTGGCAAACCTTCCTAATGCATGCGTTTAAAGGTGAGTTTGTTATTATTAACATTTAAGGCAAGGAATTGTTCAGCCTGTATTCAAGCTTTACAAATTGCTTTTCAACAGATAGCCTTTTTCCACTATAGGGGTTTCTGAAGTTTCTAACGGAACGTCTATTTTTTCACTAATGGAGGAATAGCCTTTTTTACTGATGTCAATCCGGTACTGACCACCTTTAAGCGTGAAAAAGTATTCGCCGTTCTCGTTGGTTAAGGTGGAGTTCACCTCTTGGTTCTCGAGGTTTGTAACTTTAATTTCAGCATCCTGCATGCCGTACCCTTCGTAGCCTTCGCGGATGGTGCCTCTGAGAATACTCAAACCATTATTGGTTTTGGGCTTGCCGTCTTTTTCGAGTATGGCATAATCGTTTAATCTTAGCATAAACACGTCGCTTTCACCCAAGCTGCCCTTTCGGTTACTTGAAATGTAGGCGTAACGCACATCAGCACTCAAGGTAATTTGACCTTCTTTGCCCACGGTGTTAATCGGGTAACCAAGGTTTACCGGCGTTGACCATTTTCCGTTTTCATACACGGTTTTAAAAATGTCGTAATTGCCCATGCTGTTTAAACCATTGCTGCAAAAAAACAGAGTTTTTCCATCCGGGCCCAAAAACATGCCGGCTTCATCGTATTCGGTATTCACCTCCGGACCAAGGTTCTCAGGCTTTCCCCATTCGTTTTTGGCTTTTTTTTCCACCATCCATATATCGGATTTGCCATAGCCGCCCTTACGTTCACTACTGAAAAAATAGCGTTTACCATCGGGAGAAACGCATGCGCCACCTTCCCAGTAGCTGGAATTGATAGGTTTTCCAATCGAAACAGGCGCTTTCCATTTATCGCCTGCCACCTTGCTCACAAAAATATTACCCCCCCTTGATTCTGCTTTGCTCGCATCATTCTTGTAGATAAAAATTTGTTTGCCATCGGGCGAAATGCTGGTGCAGGCATCGTGACCATTGGTGTTTATTGATCCGTCGGCCCGAACTGCCGCATTAAAACTTTTTGTGGTGGTATCCAGGGTTGAAATGTAAATATCTTCAAAATAGGCACCATCGCCTTCAACATCCCTGTCAGAGCTTGTGGTTTGGGGCCGACGCGTGGTGAAAACCAGATTTCGGCCATCGGCAGAGATACAGGGGTTTTTGTCGTCATATTTGCTGTTGATGTTGGGGCCAAGTGAATTGACTGTAATATTCAGAGTATTGCCCATCAATGATTTTGCCGTGTTGCATTGTGCCCGGCAAAGTTTGGCTTCTGCAATAAATTCTGTCTCCGGTTTGTAGGAAGCGCATAGCTTATCGTACGTACTAAGGTGTTCAAGCGCCATATCAAAGTTTTCTTCTTCATGAAGCAATTGTGCCAGCAAAAGGTAGGTTTCCGGCTTAACCTCGTTGTTTAATTCAAGAGCTTGCAGCAAGACGTCTTTGGCCTGAGCTTTTTGATTTAGCTGCGTCTGACAATAGGCCACGTAATACTTAACGCCTGAGTTTTTAGGGTTGTTTTTTTCAACGTCCTTGTAAGTACTTAAAGCGGCCGTGTAATCCCCTGCGTATAATTTTTGTTTGGCAATGACCATTTTGCCCTCATCAGCCGCAGAGATGGAGCTCTTTTTTTTTGGTTCTTTTTGAGCATAAAGACCACAGCTGAGCAATACAAAAAATAAAAGGAGGATTCGCATCATGGTATAATTTTGAACCTAAAATAAGAATATAAATCATCAATTAAAGGGTACTTATTGAAAATTTATTAATTTTATCATTCATGAGAATCATCAAACGTTTCAATGCTTTAAAACCACTGGCTTCAGTTGCCAGTTTATCAGCGGTTTGTTTATTGCTGGCTTTATCCTGTACAAAAAAAGTGGGCACTGAACCCAAGCCAACTACCGTTGCACAGTGTGATACGATCAGCTACGCGCGAGATATAGCGCCCATAATAGAAAAAAATTGCAGCATTGCTGGTTGCCATGTTCAGCCCAACCCCTCGGCTGGCGTGATGCTCAACACCTATGATTTATTGAAAGCAAAAGGAGAGGGCGGGAGAATAAAAGCCCGGGTTATTGATCAAATTCCAACGCCAATGCCCCCTGCCGGTTTAACAGCCGATGAAAAAAAATTAATTGAATGCTGGCTTGAGAACGGATATAAACCCTGATCAGGTTTTTTTACGCATGCTCACCACAATGGGCACACCGCAAAAATCGTACTTCTCGCGAATTTTATTTTCAAGAAAACGTTTGTAAGCCTCAGTAACGTATTGCGGTAAATTGCAATAAAACATAAATAAAGCTTCGCCTTTTAATTGGGTGATGTATTTTACTTTAACGTATTTGCCTTTTATAGCTTGGGGCGGACGGCTTTCAATCAGAGGAAGCAGGTAATCGTTGAGTTCGCGGGTGGGGATGTGGCGGGTTTTGTTGGCGTAAACTTGCATGGCAGCTTCCACCGTTTTCATGATGCGCTGTTTGTCCTTCACCGAAATAAATAAAATTGGAATATCGTTGAAGGGCTGAATTTTTTCGCGCATGCGGTTTTCGAACTCAAGGGCGGTTTTGGTATCTTTTTCTACCAGGTCCCATTTGTTCACCACAATTAAAACGCCTTTTCGGTTTTTTTCAATTAAACTCAAAATGTTTAAATCTTGTGATTCTAAACCAAGTTCTGCATCAATCATCAAAATACAAATGTCACTTTTTTCAATGGCATTGATGCTGCGCATCACGCTGTAAAATTCAAGATCCTCGTGAACTTTGGCTTTTCTGCGTATTCCGGCAGTGTCAATCAAATAAAAATCGTGTCCGAATTTTGTATAGCGTGAGTTAATGGTGTCGCGGGTAGTGCCGGCAATGGGGGTAACAATGTTTCTTTCTTCTCCGAGCAAAGCATTGGTGAGGGAAGATTTACCTACGTTTGGTCGGCCCACAATGGCTATTTTTGGGATGGAGGCTTCTTCAATGGCCGTTTTATCTTTTGGCAGAATGTTTATCAAGGCATCCAGTAAATCGCCGGTGCCACTGCCACTGATGGCTGATATGGGGTAAAGTTCACCAATACCCAATTGATAAAAATCGCCGGCGTAAGACGCTTTTTCGTGATTATCGGCTTTGTTTACCACCGTTAGCACAGGCTTTTGTGATTTTCGAATGATGGTGGCCACTTCTCTGTCGAATTGCGTTACCCCTTCGTTTACATCTACCACAAACAAAATGGCGGTTGATTCGTCGATGGCAATTTGCACTTGTTTGCGAATTTCGCCTTCAAAAATATCGTCGCTGCCTTTGATGTAACCGCCGGTATCAATCAAACTGAATTCAATACCCTGCCATTCCGATTTTCCGTAATGCCTGTCGCGGGTAACGCCTGCTACTTCATCCACTATGGCCTCGCGGGTTTCGGTGAGTCGGTTAAACAGGGTTGACTTTCCTACATTTGGTCGTCCTACTATGGCTACAATATTTGGCATGGGTTTGCAAAAGTACTAAAATTCAGCAATACAGGCTTGTTTAAGCGCGCTTAATCATGTATATTTGATTAATGTCCT
>JALOMJ010000083.1 GCA_025455485.1 Bacteroidia bacterium
TACAAACCAAACTCCTTGAAACTGAATTACGGGTGAACAGGGCATTAATGAATCCGCACTTTATCTTTAACTCCTTAAATTCTATTCGAAACCTGATCCTCAACAATCAAAACGATGAGGCAAATGCATATTTATTGAAGTTTTCTAAGCTAATGCGAAAAATACTCGAAGGAAATATCTCCGAAAGCATTACCCTTACTGACGAAGTAGATATTTTAACACGCTATCTGGAACTTGAACAATTGCGTTTTCAAACAAATTTCAGTTACACAATAACCGCAGAGGACCCAACAACAAACACTCAAATTCGTTTACCAATCATGATGATTCAGCCTTTTGTTGAAAATGCAATTTGGCACGGCTTAATGAATAAAAAAGGAGAACGACTTTTAAATATCTCCTTTACAATTCAGGATGAAAAATACCTTTTTTGTGTTGTGGATGACAACGGTTTGGGGCGGATACAAAAAGAAAATGTGTTCAAGAATCGAAAATCAATGGCCATCATTTTTGTGCGTTCTCGACTTGAATTAATAAATAAAATCCATAATTTAGATTGCAAATTAGAAATTATAGATAAACAGAACGCAAGCGGAACCAGAGTTGAAATAACCTTACCAATTTTGACATGAACCCAGATTTAATTCTCAGAGCCATATTAATTGATGATGAATTCATGGGGTTGAATTCATTACACATCCTATTGGATAGACACTGCCCAAAAGTTAAATCTGTTGCCGAATGCAGAAATCCGGAATTGGCCATTGAAATGATTGAAAATTATTGTCCTGATATTGTCTTCCTCGACATCAATATGCCTCAAATGAACGGATTCGAGATGTTGAAAAAATTGAAATACAAAGGTTTTGATCTTATTTTTACCACTGCACATCGGGAATACGCACTTAAGGCCTTGAAATCCGATGCTGTGGATTACCTCCTAAAACCTATTGATGCTGACGAACTTAAGGCGGCTGTAGAAAAGGTATTAGAACGGAAAATCCTCAATAAACCCGGAACTGCCCTTGAAGTCTACAATGACATGTTGAACTCTTTGTTAGTGTTAAATAAACCCAAGGTAATTGTCAACTCAAAATCTGGAATTGAATCCATCGAGACCAAACAGATTATTGGTCTTGAATCAAAATCCAATTACACCCAGTTTTATCTCGAAAATGGCGACAGCCTGAAGAGTTCGAAGTCATTAAAACAGTATGAGGAAATCCTTTGCGGTAACCGTAGCTCATTTATGAGGGTACACCATTCTTTTATCATAAACCTTAACAAGGTAATACGTTACCTCAAAACTTCTGACATGCTCGTGATGTTGAATGGGCAGGAAATTCCTATTTCCAAAAGCCGTAAAGAGGAGTTTATGAAATGGCTGGAAAAATAACACGTACTCCTTTGTCTTATATCCAAGAAAAGTTTGAATTCTGAACGAATCTAAGTACCTTGTTGGCTCAGAGATTTAAAAAATATGAGCACCAAAATATACACCAAAACAGGAGACAAAGGCGAAACCTCTTTAATCGGAGGAACCCGCTTACCCAAACACCACGTTCGGATTGAAGCTTACGGAAGTGTGGATGAACTAAATTCCCAAATTGGGTTGTTAAGGGATGTAACCGAAGATAATTCGCTGATTGAATTATTGATTTTCATACAAGACCGTCTCTTTACTATTGGTTCGCACTTAGCAAGTGATCCTGTAAAATCTAAAATGAAGTTACCGGCCATGGACGAACAAGATATTGTAGTACTTGAAAAAGCCATTGATGAAATTGATAAGGCCGTGCCCCCTATGAAGTCATTTGTATTGCCTGGTGGACATGTGAATGTGTCGTATTGCCACATTGCCAGATGTGTATGCCGCAGGGCTGAAAGAGCCGTTTTGCGATTGGCTGAGAACGAGTTCGTAGATGAAATTCATGCAAGGTATCTCAATCGTCTTTCCGATTATTTGTTTATGCTATCACGCTGGATGGTCCTTAAATTAAACGCCAAGGAAATTCCCTGGGTACCCAAATATTAATTGTGTTCAGATGACAGCAAAGGAGGTTGTAGAAGCCATGTTGAGAAATGATAAATTTTCACAATGGCTTGGCATTGAAGTTTTGGAAATTCAAAATGGCGTTTGCCAACTAAGCATGTCGCTTCGGGAAGACATGCTAAATGGCTTTGGCATCGCCCACGGCGGAATTTCTTATTCTTTGGCAGATAGTGCTTTGGCTTTTGCGTCCAATTCCTGGGGAAGAAAAAGCCTTAGCATTGACACATCTATTGCTCATCTTAAAGCCTTGAAAATTAACGACGAAGTAGTCGCGGAAGCCAGATGCGATAATCAAAGTGAAAAACTTGGTCATTATTCCGTGAAAGTGTATTTAAAAAATCATCCTGAAACGTTGATTGCTCTTTTCAGAGGCACTGTTTACAGAACTTCAAAAAACTGGGAGTAATCTCCAACGTATTCAATAAACGGTTTTTATAACTCACCCAAAGCCTTTACTTTTACAACGAATTCAATTGATGTTATGAAACAAGCTTATATTGTGAATGGTGTGCGAACGGCCATTGGAAGTTTTGGTGGAACACTTTCGTCTGTTCGGGCCGACGATTTGGGAGCTGTTGTTTTGAAGGCGCTGATGGAAAAAAATGCCGGACTGGATTTTTCACAGGTAGGCGATGTTCTATTGGGTTGTGCTAACCAAGCCGGAGAAGATAACCGCAATGTGGCCCGTATGTCGGGTTTATTGGCAGGTTTACCATTAACAGTTCCAGGTCAAACCATTAACCGACTGTGTGCCAGTGGACTTAGTGCCAGCATTGATGCTGCAAGGGCCATACAGTGCGGCGATGAAGAGCTCATGATTTCAGGAGGAGTTGAGAACATGACCCGCGGACCCTGGGTAATGGGCAAAGCTTCCTCTGCGTTTGGCCGTGATCAACAACTGTACGACAGCAGTTTTGGATGGCGGTTTATTAATCCAAAAATGAAAGCAGCATTTGGTGTGGACGCCATGGGCGAAACTGCAGAAAATGTGGCCGATAAATACAAAATCTCCAGAAACGATCAGGATGCTTTTGCATTGTGGAGCCAGCAAAAAGCCGCAAAAGCCATTGAAAGTAAAAGGTTTGAAAAAGAAATTATTCCCGTATCAATTCCTCAAAAAAAGGGAGACTCACTTTTCTTCACGCAAGATGAATTTGTCAAACCCCAAACCTCTCTGGAGGGTTTATCCAAATTAAAGGCTTCTTTCAGACCGGAAGGAACAGTAACAGCCGGCAATGCCAGTGGATTGAACGATGGGGCAGCGGCCATTTTGCTTGCGGGAGAGGATGGAATAAAACGCAACGCCTTAGAGCCTCTTGCACGAATTGTGTCCTCTGCCGTGGTTGGTGTAGAACCGCGTATCATGGGCATAGGTCCGGTGGAAGCTTCAAATAAAGCACTGAAAAAAGCCGGATTAAGTTTTAAGGAGATTGACTTGATTGAACTAAACGAGGCGTTTGCTGCACAAAGTCTGGCTTGCACCCGCAGCTGGGGATTAGACGACAAAGATCAAAGAATCAACATCAATGGAGGCGCTATTGCCCTTGGCCATCCTCTTGGTATGAGCGGAGCACGAATTTTACTTTCAGCGGCAATTGACCTTAATTTACATAAAAAACGCTACGCGCTGGTTACCATGTGTATTGGCGTAGGCCAGGGTTATGCAGCCGTTATTGAACGTTGCTGAGAATCCGTAATTTTCAGTAAATTAAGCCCAAATTAATTTTTAATGTCTGATAATATGGTTCATTTGCTAAGCGCTCAAAATTCTATTTTTCACCAGTACATGACTGAGCTGCGTGATGCAGAAATTCAAAAAGACAGCATGCGTTTTAGAAAAAACCTTGAGCGTATTGGAGAAATATTTGCATACGAGATAAGCAAAACCATGGAGTATGTGGATACCAAAACCACCACTCCGCTTGGTATTGCCGACACCAAACAACTGAAAGAACAACCGGTTGTGGCTAGTATACTTCGCGCAGCCATTCCGATGCATCAAGGGATGTTAAATATTTTTGATAAAGCGGAAAATGCATTTATTAGCGCACACCGTCAACATCATAAAAACAACAGTTTTGATATTTTGGTGGAGGCGGTTTCAAGCGCAGATTTAAATGATAAAATTCTTATCCTCTGCGATCCCATGCTGGCATCAGGAGGTTCTGTGGTGAGTGTTTACAAACAACTTCTCGCGAAAGGACAACCTAAACATGTGCATTTGGTGCATGTTCTCGCCAGTGCCGAAGGATTGAATTACGTTAAAGCACATTTCCCATCCACCAATTATACATTATGGGTTGGCGCTGTTGATGAGGAACTCACCGCGCATTCGTATATCGTTCCCGGACTTGGAGATGCCGGCGATTTGGCATTTGGCATAAAACTCTGATGTTTAAACTAACTTATATTGAACTTCAAAAATCAGGAGCAGTAAGCCCTTTGATTTTAGATTATTTAAATCAAAAGCCAGCACTCAAACCATTTTATTCTTATTTCCCCGATGAAAAAGGATGCGATGCAGCACTGAAAGAAACTGATTATTCTTTTCTGGACAGAGAGGCGCTTTCAAACCTGTTACATGAACAATCTCAGTCAGTAAAAAATACCAGTAAACCTAGTTTTGAGAACATCGAACGTCTTAAACAAAAAAATACGTTTACAATCACTACTGGGCATCAGTTGTGTTTGTTTACTGGTCCGCTTTATTTTATTTATAAACTAATTTCCTGCATCAATCTGGCGCAAGAATTAAAACAAAAATTTCCTTCTTTTGATTTTGTGCCTGTTTATTGGATGGCAGGGGAAGATCACGATTTTGCAGAAGTAAACCATTTCAGACTTTTTGGAAAAACAATTACCTGGAACTCTTCTCAAAGCGGTTCAGTTGGTGATTTCAACACCACTGATTTGGAACCCGTGTACACCCAATTGAGAGAAGTTTTAGGTTCAGGTGAACTCGCTGAAACCCTAAGCAAAATGTTTAAGGAGGCTTATCTCGAACAAAAAACACTTATCAACGCTACTCGTTTTTTGGTGAATGAATTGTTTGGTGCTTACGGATTGGTATGCGTTGACGGGAATCACAAAACATTTAAAGAACAGTTTAAAGACATCTTAAAAGAGGACATCTTTAACAATTCATCGTCAGCCCTTGTAGAGAAAAGTATAGCCGACCTGTCTGATCTTGGTTACGCGAATCAAGTAAACCCCAGAAAAATAAATTGTTTTTTTACTCAAACCGGACTTCGGGCAAGACTAGAACAGGATGGAACAGAATATAAAGTGCTAGGAACCGAACTCACATTTTCCAAACAGTCGTTGAATCAAAAATTGGATGAAGAACCCGAACGCTTTTCACCTAATGTTGTACTCAGGCCATTGTTTCAACAACGTATTTTACCAAATCTTGCTTATGTTGGAGGACCGGGCGAGTTAGCCTATTGGTTGCAATACAAAACCATGTTTGAACACTATAAGGTGTTTTTTCCCCTCTTGTTTCCAAGAAATTTCGTGAGCCTTATTGAAAAACCTGTGCTGGATAAAATACACAAACTCGAATTTAAAGTGGAAGAGGTTTTTTTGCCGGAGCAACACCTTGTTCAAACTATCATCGACCGTTCCGGCATTAAACCCGATTTAAATGTGGAAAATACTTCCCTAACAGCCGTTTATCAAAAAGTACTTGAAAAAGCCATTGTGATTGATAAAACACTGGAATCCTCGGTTAAAGCAGAGTTGCAAAAAACGCTCGTAGCTATACAAAATTTAGAGGCCAAAATGAACCGAGCCATAAAACAAAAGTCGGAAACAGAAATCAATCAAATTAAAACCATACGCCAAAAACTGTTCCCCGATGAGCAGCCTCAGGAAAGAGTAGATAATTTCTCTCAGTTTTACCTTAAATACGGAGCGGAGTTTATTACGGTCCTAAAAAAAGAATTAAATGCCTTTGATTTCAGACAACATGTGCTGTTAGAAAACATTTAAAAGAGCAATCCCCTGATTTACGCAGACGGAATGCAAGTCAGATAGTTTGATCTGCCAAAACAATAAATTCCTAAATTTACCTAAACACGTTTTTATGAAATTCAAACTTCTGTTATTCTTCATCGCATCATCATTTTTCAGTATGGGGCAATCCCTGGTGCTTACACAAGCCACTTATGAACCTGTAATCGGTGATAGCAGTTATTACCATATTTTGGATACGAGCGCTTTTTCTTCCGGTCTGCCTAACGCCATTACTGGAAGTGCAAGCGTTTGGAATTACAGTAATCTCATTTCAACGGCTACCAAAGCCAATGCAATCTACGTTAGTCCGCTTTCAGTTTCTGAGGCCAGCGCGTATCCGTCAGCCACAGTTGTGCAAAAGCAAGGCAACCTGTATAATTTTTTTAAATCGGTTACAAGCCCAACTACGCAAACAGAATTACTCGGTATTGGCAGCAATTCGCTGAACCTTACATTTACCAATTCTGCCATTGTTGCTAAATTTCCTCTAAGCTATGGTGTAAGTTTTACGGATAATGTATCCGGCACCTTTAATTTTTCTTTAAGTGGCACCTTTAGCGGTAGCGTTAGCACAAATGCTGATGGGGGTGGCACATTACAACTTCCTGATGGAGTGATATTAAGCAATGTGTTGCGTGTAAAAAGCGTTCAAACACTCAACCTAAATTTAGGGTTTATCCCGTTTGGAACGATTCGTCAGGTTGTGTATAATTACTTTCATGGTTCCCAAAAATTTCCTGTTTTGAATATTACATATTCTAGTTTAACTATCACCGGAAGCACTACACCCAGTGTAAGCGCCGTTGTTACCGGCAACAGCAAAACCATATTGGTTGGGTTGGAGGAAGAAAAGAATCAATTACTGACACTTCAAGTGTTTCCCAACCCGGCAAAGGAAATTGTTTACATTTCAAGCGGAGATATTAGCGGCGAACTGGAGGTATTAATTTTTGATGTGAACGGAACTCAAGTATACAAAGGGGCTCTCAGGCTAAGCAAAGAAAACAGTGAACCCAAATCTCTTTCCGGATTGGCGAACGGAATGTATTTTTTAAAGCTAAGCAACGGGACGCGTTCGGTAAACAAAAAGTTGGTTATTCAGAAATAAACGAATTGGCTCTAGTAAAGGCTTAAAAACTAAGACTAAGGTTTAGATTGGGTATTATCGGCAACTGGTAAATGGTTTTAAAGGTAACGCGGTCCACATAAAAAATGTTTTCTCTGTTATAGATGTTTGTGGCCCCCAGTGTGGTTTCCAGGGTGCTGCGTTCGTTGATTTTGTAGCGGTGTTTCACCCCAATATCCAAACGGTGATAAACCGGAAAGCGTCCGGCATTTAACTCGGCGGGAATGTAATTCAAAGTGCCATTGGATGTGGGAAAAGGGTAGTTGATGTTGCCCTGCGGACTGAGTTGATTAAAATACCCCTGCGTTTGAGTGAATGGAAATCCCGTACCAAAATTCCATCGGGCATTTAATTCAAAATTTCTTTTTTTACCGAAACTATACGAACTCACCAGATTGACGTTGTGGCGACGATCAAATGTAGGCGGATAATTATCCACCACACCGGTAGATGGATTGCCGTACCAACGGTCGTTTAACGTAAGTGAATACACGGTCCAGAAATAAAAACGTTTGCGGTCATATTTTAACACCACATCAAAACCCCTTGCTCTGCCTTGCTCTATTACGAAAGTTTTTTTGTACTCATCCGGGCGTGAAGCATTGGTTGTGTTGTCTTCAAAAATTTTATCCCGGTTCACATTGATGATGGTGTTAAAAAACTTTTGATACACCTCTACATCCAACTCAAAGTATTTTAAGAAATCCAGTTCTATGCCGGCCACCAGGTGATTGGCTTTTTGCAGGGAAGAATTTACACTTTGAGGATTTCCATCCTTATCCAGGTATTGTTTTGAAAGATCCTGTGATTCGGGTGCGTTAATAAAGCCATAAAACAAATTCACCACATCCCTGTCGCTGTTGGCACTCATCAAGGTTTGACTGTACAATCCTGCAGCGCCTTTCACCCGGAATACTTTATTGATGTTCCATTTTGCCGATAATCGGGGTTCGGGCGAGAACACAGCCAGCGTGGCGTAGTACTGCAGTCTTAAGCTGGGTTCAAGCAAAAGTTTTTTGTTTTTGCTTACAAATTTGTATTTCGCAAAGCCACCAAGGTCAATGGTAGAGCGACTCATGTTGATAACGGCATAAGACGGATTTTGCACCTGATATTCTGTGTTGGTGGTAACCCCTTCCACACCAAAGCGCAGCTCTTGTTTACCAAAAAACTTCACAAAAGTAAAACCCATGTTGGCGCCATTGATGGAGCTGAATTTGGAATCGGTTTCGAGTGTTGGGTTGATGAAATTGATTTGGTAATTGGAATAGGCCACTATACCTTCAATAAGTATGTTGCTGTATTCCGGCACCAACACAAAGCTGCTGCCAAGCCCAACGTTTTTCCAGTTGTAGGTGGCGGTTTCGCTGTAATCTACTTTATCGTTGAAACTAAAACCAAACACACTGAATTTGCTGCCCCCTTCTGAATTCAGGGAAGTTTTTGCATAAAAATCGGTGTAATAAAAAGGCAAGCCTTCTTCGCCGGCGTAGGGGTAAAGCACTTTTGACGTTTGAGGAAGATAGGAATGTTTAAAGGAGAGGATGTAGGAGGCCGTGGTTTTGCTATCGTCTTTTAATTTCATCAGGGGGCCTTCGAGATTGGCCTTAGCCCCGAAAGTGGAGAGCGAAACTTTTCCTGAAATTCTCTTTTTGTTGCCGTCGCGGGTACTAATGTCCATGATAGAGGAGGTGCGCCCCCCGTATTCGGCCCCAAAACCGGCACTGTAAACGTCGGCATTTTTCATGATGTCGTTATCAAACACCGAAAACAGCCCAATGGAGTGGAAGGGGTTATACACGGTCATGCCATCCATAATTACTTTATTTTGAACGGGCAAACCACCTCGAATGTAAAGCTGACCACCCTGGTCGCCGGTAAACACCACCCCGGGTAAAACCTGCAGGTACTGAGCAATGTCGGGTTCGCCCACGCTTGGTAATTTGGAGATCACCACCGGATCAATTTTCTGAACAGCCACCGAGGTGTTTTCTGTACGTTCAGTGGCTCTGGTGCTGATTTCAACTTCCTGAAGCTGAATGCCCCCTTTGTTGGCGTAAAATTTTTTATTCAGCACTTCCCCGG
>JALOMJ010000084.1 GCA_025455485.1 Bacteroidia bacterium
TTTTCAGTGGGCAGGTCCTTGTGCGAGTGCACGGCTAGATCAATACTTTTGTTTAATAAAGCATCTTCCAGCTCTTTGGTGAAAAATCCCTTGCCTTCGAGTTTGTCGAAAGAGGTGTTCCACTGCTGAGAGCGATCGCCTTCGGTTTGTATGATTTTTATTTCAACCTCCTGTCCCTTTTCTTCTAATAGGGATTTGGTGTAATTGGCCTGCCACAAGGCCAGATCGCTGCCTCTGCTGCCGATAATGATTTTTCTACTCACGGCGCAAAGTTAGAAAAAGACGAATGTGTTTTAGCTACAAAAATGTTTTTTAAGGTTAATATGAAGGTTTATTTTTTGGGCGCCCCCCGACGAAACAAAAACCAGCATATCTCTTTTTGTTTTTGTTTGTCGGGGCTGGGCTTTCCACTTCGGCACTGTTTGTAAAACAAAATGCCTGTGCGCTGCGGTGGCTTCCTCTGGTCGCCTCCTCACAGCTACGGCATAGTTTGTTTTACAGCACAGTGCCTTCGTTGCAATCCCTGGCGCATTAGTAGTGATTGCTGTTAAAGCTAATTAAAAGAGACTAAATTAATTTTGTAATGATTATTGTCCGGTGCTTCCGAAACCTCCGCTGCCCCTTTGGGAATGTGCGAGTTCGCTCACCACGTACCATTCCACCTGTTCATGACGGGCAATTACCATTTGAGCAATGCGCTCCCCGTCTTTCACTTCAAAATCCTGATCGGAGAGATTCACCAAAAGCACTTTAACTTCACCACGGTAATCAGCATCAATCGTACCGGGACTGTTCAATACCGTAAGCCCGTGTTTAAGGGCCAGGCCGCTTCTCGGTCGTATTTGGGCCTCGTGCCCTATAGGCAATTCAAGGGAAAGCCCGGTGGGAATCAGGGCCCTTTGCAGGGGTTTTATGCGAACCGTTTCACTGAGGTTGGCTTTCAGGTCCATGCCGGCCGCGTGCGGAGTAGCATACTCGGGCAGGGGGTGCTTGGACGCGTTAATGATTTTAATGGCCAGAGGTATCATGTGGAACTGAGTTTTTTGATGGTATTAAGTTCCAGCTTATAGATAATGAACGCAAATAAGAGTATCAACAAATTGTTCAACAGCTGGCGCAGGTAAAAGGATTCAAGCCCTGTGAACAATGAAGATAAAAGGTATAAACCAAGAGCAATGAGGGTGTAGACAAACAGCGCCCTGAAATTGTATTTGATGGGGAAGTATTTTTGACCAAGAAAGTATGAAAACAGCATCATGCCCGCGTAGGCAGCCAATGTGGCCCAGGCGGAAGCGGTGTAGCCGAATTTTGGTACAAACAGAATGTTCAGCAGTATGGTAATTGCAGCTCCGGTAATGGAAATGATGGCGCCGAAACGGGTTTTACCGCTGAGTTTATACCAGATGGAGAGGTTGTAAACGATGCCCAAACACAAGTTGGCGCCTAAAAGTATGGGCACCACATGCAAACCTGCGCGAAACTCTTCACCAATAAAATATTGTATCCAATCGAGATTGAGCATGGTGCCTAAAAATAAAAAGAGGCAAAAGATCACAAAGTACTTCATCACAATGGCGTAGGTTTGTTTGGAGTCCTTTTCTTTGGCTTTGCTGAAAAAGAAAGGCTCGGCGGCGTATCGAAAGGCCTGAATAAAAATGGTCATGAGTATGGCAATTTTATAACAGGCCCCGTAAATGCCCTGGGCAATTTGCGCTTCTTCTTTATCGGGCATCAGTTTTTTAAGGATGATGCGATCGAGGGTTTCGTTTACCATCCCGGCCAAACCAAGAATAAGCAAGGGCCAGGCATAGAATAACATGTCCTTGAGCAAAGCAAAATCAATGTTGAAATTCAAACCAAAATACATTCTTGAAAGGGCCAGTAAACTTAAAAGGTTGGCGATGAGGTTGGCCAGAAAAGCATAACCAATGCCAATATCAGGATTGTAAAGAGAGGCTTTAAAACCGGTTTCACCCTGTTCAAAGCTTTCTCTGCACATCACCAGCAAAAAATAGGTGAGGCCGAAATTCACCACCACGTTCCCAAGTTTCATCAGCGAAAATTCAAGGGCTTTGTTTTCAGCTCTTAACTTGGCGAAGGGTATGGCCAGCAAAGCATCGCTGGCAATAATAAGCACACACCAGATGATAAACTGTGGTAAATAAACGGTACCCGGGGTGGAGAGGCCTTCGGCAATTTGCCCCGAGAACAACACAAGCAGCAAAGTAAACACAGCGGTGGAAAGCAAAACCGACACCAATGCCGTGTTGTAAACGGTGGTTTTGTTTTCGAGTTTGGAATTAAAATTAAAAAATGTGGTTTCCATGCCGTAGGTGAACACCACGTTCAGAAAAGAGATCAAGGCGTACAACTCGCTGTTGATGCCGTATTCAGCGGGTGTAAAAATGTAAGTGAGAAGAGGGGTGAGCAGGTAGTTGATGAGCCTTGGCAAAATTGTGCCTAAGCCATAGATGACCGTTTGACCGGCTAATTTTTTTAAGGGATTCGACACAGCGAAGGAAATCGAATTAAAAGTAGGAATTAATCGTTCAGGAAGAAATGGCCTTAACCGAAGATATTAACCACGACTTGTACACAGGAAAGCCCATTCAGGCTTTGCCCATGGCTTTGAGCTGGGCCTCTAAAAGCTGTATGCCTTCGGTAAAACTGTGGGGTGCATAACCCAAATCGCGTTTGGCCTTATCAATGATAAATCCGGTGATGGGTGGCCGTTTGGCGGGTTGTTTGATGTCTTCACTTTTCCCGGCTTTGATGAGGGATTTATCCAGTTTGTAATAATCCGCTACCACGTGTGCCATTTCAAGGATGCTGTAAAAGTCTTTTCCTGAAATGTTGTAAATGCCCGTGGCTCCTTTTTCAGCAATCAGGATGCAGCCATCGGCCAGATCTTCGGCCAGAGTAGGGGTTCTGAACTGGTCGTCAACCACCGTGATGGTTTTTCCCTGCTCAAGATTAGATTTTACCCACAACACAATGTTGCTGCGGCTCATGTTGTCGACAATGCCATAAACCAAAACAGTTCTTGCAATCGCCCATTTAAGATTTGACAGAATAACAATTTGTTCAGCCTCTAATTTGGTTTCGGCATAATAACTTAAAGGATGAGGTGTTTCGTTTTCATCCACTGGACCATGCGTGCCATCAAAAATAAAATCGGTGCTGAGGTGTATAAAATGGGGTTTGTAGTTGGCATCCTTTTTCTGTAGTTGCTCCAATGCTTCTACCTGAAACTTCACGGAATCGGCGTTCATCAATTTAGCCCCTTCCCGGTCGGTTTCACAGGCATCTACATTGGTCATGGCTGCGGTGTTAATAATCACATCCGGAAGAAATTTTGCATACACCTCATGTACTTGTTTTGCATTAGTAATATCCATGCTGGCATACACATATCCGTCTTTTTGTATCAGCCTGTTTTCTCCCCGCGCTGTGGCAATGCATTCAACACCTGCTTTGTTTCTTAATTTATAAACCAGTTTCTGACCAAGCAAACCGTTTGAGCCTGTGATTAATATTTTCATCCTGTAAAATTAATTGGTTTGGGAAATTAGTATCAAAGCTAAACTTTATTCGCTTTGTAATATAATTTTGCGCTGTTTTCAAGCGCTTTGAACCAAGCTTTGCCATACTTGCGAATGAGCGGTTCTTTTAGGAATTTATAAACGGGCACCTCCAGTTTTTGACCGCAGGCGCAGGCGGGAGCACAGATGTCCCAATGGCTGTAATTCACGGCATCATAACCCTTGTGTTTAGAAATTCGAATAGGATAGAGGTGACAGGAAATGGGCTTTTTCCAGGTTATTTTGCCTTCGTTGTAAGCCTGTTCAATGGCGCATTTTGCAATTTTTTGTTCATCAAAAAACACAAAGGCGCATTCGGCTTTCTCGCTTACCAAAGTGGTCGTATAATCCCCATCGCTGTCAACCACATAAGCTCCGTGTTTTTTTACGGCCGCAAGTCCTTTTTTATTCATGTAGGGTTTCACGGCGTCCAGCACTTCTTCGAGCAAGGGCAATTCTTCCTTATCCAAAGGCGCGCCACTGTCTCCGGCAACACAGCAAGCACCCTTGCAAGCGTTTAAATCGCAAACAAATTTTTTTTCTATAACATCTTCACTAATGAGGGTATGGCCTATGGCTATCATTTTGGCGAGAAATCAATAAATGGCCATGTTTTGAGTCATGTAAGAGCCCAGGTGTTTTTCAAGAAGACTTCTGTATGTTTTCGAATATTTAAAACCTTGAGCCCCACTAAAAAATTCGTTGAAGAGTGCAGTGTGTTCACTGCCTTTTGGTGTTATAAACCCTAACTCCTCCTTAGATTGATTCAGTGTTTTTTGCATTTTAAGATAGCGTCCCGGATTATTTTTGAGGTATATCCAAAACGAAACGGCATCCACATAGCCAAATTGTAATACATTTTTTGAAATTTCATCCAGAATTTTTTGAGGATTGGGTTGAAAGTTAAATTTCAGTTCTGGAAGGTAAGATTTTTTTAAATCCATCAGATAGGCATGTAAACTACTGTTGGGAATTGTTACGGCCGACATTTTACCAAATACTTTTAAAAGCTCTTCCTTGTTTTTTATATTCACGTCCGGCGCATGCCCGTTGGTTATGCAAAAAGCTACATTTTTTAAAACAGGATCAGTAAAGTCCAATTCCTTTTTTCTTTCCTGAGTAATGGTTAAGGTACCCAAACCAAAGGTGTTTTTATTGGCGGTTTTAACGCTGCTTAAGAAGCTGTCAAAATCAAAAAAGCCTTTGTACTGTACATATACTTCCTGATTTTTATTTGTTTTTAACCACTTGATGTATTCGGTAATAATTTCAATTTCAATGCCTTTTATCGAGGTGCCTTCACTATATGAAAAGGGATTGTTTTCAAAATAATGTATGAACAAGCTATCTTTGGTTTTGGAAAACAGAGCCGTATTGATCAGAAACAGAAACGAAAGTATACAAAGCTTTTTCACAAAGAGATAGGTTTTAAGCAGCGTGAAGTTATTGATTTTTTAGCGACGCACTTGTTAAGAATTCCTATTCCTGAAGGTATTTATTAAGATAAAATGCACAAGTTGACTGTTAGTTTTAGCCGTTTTTTTTGAATTAATTTGGTATTATTCTCAAGTAGTTATGTTAAGGATTGTGTATTTTTAAATTCACATAACCAGCAGTACCCATTTATGAGCGAAATAATTAATAAGGTAGCGGGCAGCGGCATCGTCAGCATAAATTTGGAAGAGTATTTTACTGAAGGTGAGCGTGTAGAGTTTGATATCAAGCCGTTTTTGTTTCAGAAGCTGATATTAAAAGAGAAAGAGTTCAGAGAGGCCTTGAAAACGCATTCCTGGGAACGCTACAGAGGAAAATTAGTGAATGTTGTTTGCAGTGCCGATGCCATAGTGCCTACCTGGGCGTTTATGCTGGTGGTAATTGCTCTTGAGCCGTTTGCAAAACGGATATTTTGTTCCGAAAAATCAGAAATGGAACTCTTACTATTTAAAGAAAAACTAGCCACCTTGCGTCCTGAAGAATACAAAGGAGCCCGGGTGGTAATAAAAGGCTGTGCTGATAAACCGGTTCCCTTAAATGCATTTGCTGAACTTACGGCTTTACTCAAACCACATGTAAAAAGTATTATGTACGGAGAGCCTTGCAGCACGGTGCCTTTATATAAAGCAAAACCTTAATAGACGCTTATCTGTTTTTGAAATCGATGGCCTTAAAAGTATAGCCCAATTTATCAAAGTGTTCAAGGGTTTTTGGTAAACTGTATTTTAAATTTTGTTCCGCTTTTAAATTGTCATGAAAAACCACAATACTGCCGCTGCGGGTATTGCTCAGCACAATGTTTAAACAACGTTCCGGACTTATTTTTTCATAGTCGTAACTTATTACATCCCACATCACCACCTTGTAACCTTGTTGAATTAAACTCCTGTATTGTCCGCGTTTCAGTTGCCCGTATGGCGGACGAAAAAGGTTATTGCCAATCAATTTCTGACAGGTGTTTGTTTCATCCATGTAATTTTCGAGGCGGGTTGAAAAACCTCTGCTATGAAACATGCTATGATTTCCCACATGGTGACCCTCTTCAAGCACACGTAAAAACACCGTGTTGTGTTTTAGAATGTTTGCTCCAACACAAAAAAACGTGGCCTTGGCGTTGAACTTTTTGAGTTCGTCAAGAATCCATTCTGTGATTCCCGGCACCGGTCCATCATCAAAGGTGAGGTAAATGGTTTTGTTCTCTCGTTCTAAATGCCAGAGCGCTTTCGGGTAAATTTTTTTAAGAAAACGCCTGGGTTGTATCAGTAACATCCTACATAAAATTAAAACAAAAGCATGACCTTTATTGCAACTGAGGATTGCGCTCCCCGGGTTCATAATCTTCCGCGGTAAGCAAACCATTCAGCCGACCTATAAAGTTTTTACTCAGCTCTTCCTGTTTAAATTGTTGCGACAAGGAAGTAACCCTTTTCAAAATTTCTTTTGCCTGGGCCATGTCTCTTCCATAAGCCGCTCTGCGCTTAGGTTTTTGACTGTTATAAATCCGAAGATCGCCTTCGTAAATGTCGAATAATTTTTTAGCAAGCGTATTTGCTTTTTCCAATTCACCTACTTCGTAATAGGCTGCGCAAACAGTGAATAAAGTGGCGTCGTAAGGCACATTTTCTTCCGGCATTACTTCAAGGCATTTGTCAAGCACATTAGTTGCTTCCTTATTTTTGCCTTCATTGATCAATGCTCCGGCTAAAATGCCCATTTGCATTCTGAGGTTGCCCGCCATGCGCATACAATTTTCATCGAGGTTTACGCCGGGTTTATCCATACCTCCCCAATAAAATTTATTCATCAGGTTATCGTACATCACCTTGGTGTTTACTCTTCCCCCTTGTGCAGATTCTGAAGGGGTTTGTTTAATTGGTACTAAACGGTAGGCTAAACCTTCCAACTGAAAGTAGTCTTTAAGACCAACATAGGCTTCGTCGCCGGTTGTTACAGCAAAGTAAATTGGGCGTTCCCAATTGTTGTTGGCCACCAAATCAAGCACCATTAAATCGTTTTTGGTAATCATGCTTCTGCCGCTCAAAGTCCAGTTGATACGCTTCGCAAGGCGGGCAGTATCTTTTATTGCAATGACTTTGTTTTTCATTACCTGAAGACTGTCAACATCAACGTATAAACTTTTGGAAGGTAGAACGTCAATCAAATCGCCGCCATTTTCAATTTTGGTATTGGGATCATCGCTGCTAGCCATTTCTACAGCCTGTTTAGCGCTTACAGCTTTAGAATTTTGAGTGTTGATGAAGATGTATTCCAGTTTAGATGCTTCCAGTTTTTCTTCCGGGATGCTGAAAGGAACCGGTTTACTGTCGTAGGCTGCACGGCGCATTTGTTTAATGTACCAATCGGTTTGTAACAAACTGAGATTCACAACGCGCACGTCGGTGCGAATGCCTTCTACTTCCTGGGCATACCAAAGCGGAAAGGTGTCGTTGTCGCCATTAGTAAATAAAATGGCGTTTGGGGCACAACTTTGCAAATAATTGATGGCCACGTCACGCGATAGGGTTCTTAATGAACGGTTATGATCGTTCCAACCTTCCACCGCCATAATGCCCGGAACAACAAGCGATAAACTTGTTGCACTGATGGCAGTAACCAGAGTAACGGATTTTTTGCTTAACACCTCAAAGAGGTACAACACACCCAATCCTATCCAAATGGCGAAGGCGTAAAAACTTCCGGCATAAGCATAATCCCGCTCTCTGGGTTGGTAAGGGGTTTGGTTAAGATAGGCTACAATCGCAAGGCCTGTAAATAAAAAGAAGCTGAACACAATCCAGGAATCCTGACGCCTTCTTTTGTAATGGAAGTAGGCGCCTAATAATCCCAAAATAAGGGGGAGTGCGTAGAACGAGTTGTTTGCAAAATTATTTTTATCCCGGTATATTTTCTGAGACGTGTCGGTATCAAGTTTAAAATCATCAATAGGTTTAATGCCGGATATCCAGTTACCATCCATGTTGTTGCCGGTGGTGCCTTGTATGTCGTTTTGACGTCCAACAAAATTCCAGTAAAAATAGCGCAGATACATGTAGTTAATCTGGTAACTTAACAAATACGTGAGGTTGGCCGCCATGGTAGGCACTTGAACAGTTTCCGGTTCTCCGTCGCGACCTTCCATTACTTTATTGCGGTGGTGGTCCTCCACATTTCCCCAATACCTGTATCCAGCTTCGTGATGACTTTGGCCGCTGTACATGCGAGGGAAAATGGTGCAAAATTCTTTGTTGTATTTCACTACAGATTTTTTTCTGTCGTCGATTACCTTGTATTTTCCGTTCTTTTCATCTCTGCCATAAAGTGGATCGGCATCCCCAAATTCATTTCTGGAAGCCATGGGGGCGTTATAATACTGACCGTATAACAACGGAAAATCGCCATATTGTTCGCGTAAAAGATACGAGAGCAAATTGGTGGTATTTTCAGGGTCGTTCTCATCCATGGGCGGATTGGCCTGCGAGCGGATAACAAGAATAAAGAACGTGGAATAACCAATCAGGAGTGTGGCGAAACTTAAAAAAATGGCATTGAGGGTGATGGTTTTACTTTTGTACTGCCTGATGGCGTATATAATGCCGCCCATCACCAGCAAGCGGGTAAACATACCGCCAGCGCTCGGCGCTGAGATAACAGCAAAAATGGAAAACACAATAAGAGAATAATAGCCCCATTTGTAAAATTTTTCATTTTTATCGATGGTGTAACGAATAAATGAACTTAATGAAAACACCAGTAAAATGAAAAAGATAACCGTGCCGGCACTGAAACCCAGATGTATTTTATTGGTAAAAAACACTTCGTAATCGCTGATGAATTTTACAAGCTTGGGGATCATGATGTTTTGTACAAAACCAAGCAGCAAAACCGAGGCAATGCCGGCGTAGATGAATCCTTTCCAGGTAAACTTGTATTTTTTGTAATACACAACAAACACTATGGAAGGAATGGCCAACAAGTTCAATAAGTGTACGCCAATAGATAAGCCAATGAGGTAAGAAATGAGTACCAGCCAACGCAACGCTGCAACAGGATTTTCTGAATCTTCCTCATCCCATTTTAATATGGCCCAAAACACAATGGCTGTGAACAAGGAAGACATCGCGTAAACTTCACCTTCCACGGCACTAAACCAAAACGAATCGGAGAAAGTATACGCCAGAGCACCTATTGCACCGGCTCC
>JALOMJ010000085.1 GCA_025455485.1 Bacteroidia bacterium
TTACCGTGGAAATGCGTCCATACCAGTTTTGCTTTACTGTTTCCTAAAATCTTTTCTATTTCTTCAAACTCAGCCTCTTTTACCTGTTTTACACTTTTTAGAGCCACAAGCAGTTTTTCGGCGCTTTTATCACTGATCCCTTTAATCTCGTTTAACTCGGTTTTAAAGGTTTCTCTACTGCGTTTGCTGCGGTGGTGGGTGATGCCAAAACGGTGGGCTTCGTCGCGGATGTGTTGAATCACTTTTAGAGTTTCACTACGTTTATCAAGGTAAAGTGGCAGGGGGTCGTTTGGAAAATAGATTTCTTCCAAACGTTTTGCGATGCCGACGATGGCGATTTTTCCTCTGAGACCTAAAGCTTCAAGACTTTCCATAGCCGCTGCCAGTTGCCCCTTACCCCCATCCACCACTATGAGTTGGGGCAAAGGCGTTTTTTCTTCAAGTAATTTTGAATACCGCCGGTAAATGACTTCGCGCATACTGGCAAAATCATCGGGACCTTCAACTGTTTTTATATTAAAATGCCTGTATTCTTTTTTGGCGGGTTTGGCATCTATAAACACCGGCATGGCACTCACCGCAAACTGCCCTTGAATGTTGCTGTTGTCAAAGCCTTCTATTCGACGAGGCAATTCGCTTAAACGCAGGTCTTTTTTCATTTGGGTCAGTATCCTTTCACTGTGTTTTTCTGGATTGGTAAGGGCCAGCTGTTTGTCTCTTTCCTGTTTATGGGCTAGGGCATTTTTGTAACACAACTGCAACAGGTGTTTTTTATCACCGATTTTAGGAACCACATACTCACAACCCGGAATTTCAACTTCAGGTAAAAACGGCACAATGAGTTCTTTGGCTGAGCTGCCAATGCGGTTACGGAATTCAAGCAAAGCAAACAGCATGAGCTCCTCATTACTTTCATCCAGTTTTTTCTTCAGTTCAATGTTCTGGGCCTGCACTATGGCGCCGTTGGTAATATGAAAACAATGGGCAAACGCGGTTTTTTCCTCACAAATGATGTGTATAACATCGGTGTTGGTAATTGAGGGATGCACCACTGTGGATTTTCCCTGGAAAGCAGTAATCTGTTCGATTTTTTCTTTTAAAACGTTGGCTTTTTCAAACTGGAGTTCATCAGCAGCCAGTTTCATCTGTGATTTTAATTCATTCAATATCCCGGCGACATTGCCCTTAATTATTTGCCTTATTTCGTTCAGATTTTGATTGTAGTCTTCTTCGCTGTATTTATCTGCACATGGTGCTTTGCAGTTGCCAATATGAAATTCAAGACAGGGCCTGAACTTGCCTTTCTCAATGTTTTGTTTGCTCAAATCAAAACTGCAATTGCGAAGCGGATAGGTTTGACGGATGAGATCCAGCAAGGCGTGCATGTTTTTTCCATTTGTGTAAGGACCAAAATAATCACTGCCATCGCGAATCATTTTGCGGGTTGGAAAAATTCTTGGAAAACGTTCTTTTTTAATCACTATCCAGGGATAGGTTTTATCATCCTTAAGATTTATGTTGTAACGAGGCTTCAGGTTCTTGATGAGGTTGTTTTCCAACAACAAGGCATCGCTTTCGGTATTCACCTTAATGGTTTTGATGTCGGCAATTTTACTTACCATTAGCCTCAAACGGGCATTGTCATGAACTTTAGTAAAGTAAGAGGTGACCCTTTTTTTTAAATTCTTGGCTTTACCAACATACAATAACTGTTTCTCCTGATCAAAATACTGATAAACACCCGGCTCTTCAGGCAGCGTTTTAAGTAGGGCTTCAAGTATATTTTCATTTGAGACGGACATGCAGCAAAGCTATGAATTTGAAGGGCAAAACAGATTGTACTTAAAAAATCACAGGGCTTTAGATTTTAGCAGTCTTACCCGGATCCATTTCTCTAATTCAAGAGCATGAAACAATACCAAGGCCAGTAAAATACACAAACCTAATTCGTTAGGGTGCAGTGGCTGTGTTTTGAATGCCACGTTCATAAATGGCACATAGATTACCATAAGTTGCAATACCATGGTTAATAACAAAGAAATCAGCATAAATCGATTGGAGAACAGGCCTTGTTTAAAAAGAAAAATACGTTCGCTGCGCACGCCCATCACGTGACCAAGTTGTAAAACAGAAAGCACGGTGAACACCATGGTTTGCCAGTGCTCCATGTTTTCACTCAATGCCCAGGCTTGAACGGCAAGGGTAATACCGGCCATAAATAAACCTACCCAAAGAATATGAAACGTAATGCCACCTGAGAACAAACTTTCTCCACTTGGTCTGGGTGGGCGCTGCATAAGGTCTGCTTCTCCTTTTTCATTTACCAGGGCAAGAGCCGGAAGCCCATCGGTAACTAAATTAATCCATAAAATGTGTATGGGTAAAAGAGGCATGGGTAAACCTAACAAGGGTGCCATAAAAATGGTCCAGATTTCAGCACTATTACAGGTCATAATGTACTTAACGAATTTGCGGATGTTGTCGTATATTCTTCTGCCTTCATGCACTGCCCTGACAATTGTAGAGAAATTGTCATCCAATAAAATCATGTGGGCTGCTTCCTTACTTACATCGGTGCCAGTAATACCCATGGCCACGCCAATATTTGCGGCTTTTAAGGAGGGTGCATCATTCACGCCATCTCCTGTCATCGCAACAAAATGGTTTTTTTTCTGCAAAGCTGTAACGATACGTAGTTTTTGTTCGGGTGAAACACGGGCATAAACTGAGATGTTTTCAACTTTTTCGAGAAAGCGCTCATCGGAAAGGGCCAGCAATTCTTTGCCACTCATTACCGCATCGTGTTTTTCCAAAATGCCCAATTCTCTCGCTATGAAACCGGCTGTTGCCGGATGATCACCCGTTATCATTACGGTCCGTATACCGGCTGTTTTGCAGAGTTGTATGGCTTCAGCAGCTTCTTTTCGCGGAGGATCAACCATGGCCACCAAACCGCAGAAGGTCATACCGTTCTCCATATCAATACCAATGGACTCGGGCAATTCGTTGAGTATTTTGTATGCAAACCCAAGCACCCTGAGACCCTCTGAAGCCCACTGCTGTGATTGCTTAAGCAAAAGTGCTGCGTCTTCTTTGTTATTCAGCAGTGTGGCTATTTGTTCACTTGCACCTTTACTAAGCATCAGAAATTGCTTACCAAAACGGTGCAGGGTGCTCATGCACTTACGTTGCGAATCAAAAGGAACTTCGGCTACACGTGTGTAAAGGTTTTGAAATTGAGTAAGGTCTGGTTTTGTGAATTTATTTTTTAACAGCACATGTTCTACCATCGCCACTTCTGTGGAGTCGCCTTTTAATTCAGTATTTATTTCCACGTCCTGATTCAATAGCAAGCCTAGGTCCATCATCGAAAGGTTCTTGTCAAGCATAGGGCATGGGTGCAGGTACTCCCTTTCCACCTTCATTTTGTTCATTGTAAGTGTGCCGGTTTTGTCGCTACATATATACGATACCGAACCAAGGGTTTCTACAGCCGGCAGTTTTCGCATCAAGGCATTTTTTCTGGCCAAACGCGAAGCCCCCCTTGAGAGTGCTACGGTAATAAGGGCCGGTAAGGCTTCAGGTATAGCAGCCACCGCCAAACTTACCGACAACAACAACAAACCAAAAGGTTCTTCTCCCCGTAAATAGCCGCTCACAAACAAAATGGAGCAAATGAGTAAAATAAGGTACGATAAATTTTTACTAAACTTCGCCATACGCTTTTGCAATGGACTTTCACCTTCTTTTCCCTGAAGCATTTCAGCAATTTTCCCAAGCTCGGTTTGCATGCCGGTATTAACAACCAATGCTACTGCTCGACCATTTGTAACCAGGGTGCCTTTAAAGGCCATGTTGATTTGGTCCCCAATTCCCAATTGTTCGTCTTTAAGTGATTGTTGTATTTTATCAACCGGAACAGATTCGCCCGTTAAGGAGGCCTCATCAATTTGTAAACTATGGGTTTCTATTAAACGAATGTCGGCAGGCACAACATTACCTGCCTCCAAAAAAACAAGGTCGCCTGGAACTAAATCACGGGATGGCACATGAATTGTGTTACCATTGCGCATCACACGGGTTTGCGTCTGACTCATTTTTTTAAGCAGTTCCATGGCTTTTTCAGCCCTGTACTCCTGAATAAAACCGACAATGGCGTTTAACAATACAATTACCAGAATAATGATGGTTTCGGTAAGATCGCCCATAATACCCGACAATACCGCCGCTGCAATCAGAATGAGAATCATAAAATCACGAAACTGTCCAAAGAATATGAACAAGGCAGATTTTTTCCCTTTCTCTCTTAATTCATTTTTGCCGTGCTTAATCAGTCTTTTTAAGGCTTCTTCAGAGGAAAGCCCGTGTTCCCCGCTATCAAAATGCTTAAAAACTTCTGCTTTGTTTTGTTGATGGTATTTCATACGATCAAGATTGAAAATGGTAAAGCATAAAAATGTTAGTGAGGTAAAGCATAAAAATTATAAAAGAATCAGCAGCCATCAGCCACCTTTTTTCTTTTACAGGAAACACAATGCCGATAATGGCTACAGCTGTCATGGCAATCACGAATAACACTGAAAGAAGATTGTTTTCAGAAGCATCTTTTAGTAAATGACCTTTTAAATAAAACACATCATCCAGAAACAGAATAAAAACATTAAACAAATTACTTCCGAGTAAATTACCTATGGCCATTTCACTGGCACCAATTCGTAAAGCGGCTAGAGAAACGGCTATTTCAGGCAGTGAGGTTGAAATGGCGAGAAAAACACTGCCTACAAACGATTTACCTAGGCCGCTTAACTCAGCAATTTGTTCAGCAAAATGAGGGAGTGCAAGAGCTGTGCCAATAATGATTAACGCGAAGATGGAATACCTGAAGATAACCTGCTTTAAATTTAGGGTGCTGTGATTCGTGTTTTCTTCCTGAGGATTTGCAATTTGCGATTTTTGAAAAAGATAAATGCTGCGCATGGAAATAAAATAGATGAGCGCAAACGATATGCTGATAAGCCCGATGGAAGGTGATAATACGAAATCAGACTCAAGAAACAGCCCCAATCCGGCCATCGTGAGTAATAAAATTCCAAAAACGGCCGCAAGAATATGACTGCGGTTGGCCATTCCTAAAATAGGTTTTTTGCCCGGCACAAAGGCATCCATCATAGAAAGTATGAAAAGGTTAAACGCGCAACTGCCAAAGATATCTCCAACGGCTAAATCTGGAGAGCCAACGATAGAAACAGAACTGATACCCACCATTAATTCAGGCAAGGACGTCACCGAGGCCATAAGTATCATGCCTATCCAGGCTTTTCCCAAACCTGTTAGTTCAGATAACAAATCACCGTAATACGATAGCTTTTTGCCGGCGAAAAAAATCACCAAAGCACAAGCTGCAAAACCTAAAAAAGCAAATGCCATATAGTAAGTTAAATAGTTAAGGATTAAGATTGTAAGGTAATATTCTGGGTTGAAACAAAAAAAAAGTTCATCTATTTTTGATGGGCAATACCTGGCGGTTTTTATATAAATTAACACTCCTAATGTTAAATAGGATGAAGCACCTGAGATTCAGTTTTATTTTTTTGAGTGCTTGTATTGACAGCACTGCTCAGCAATTTAACGGTGAAACCTTTTTAAAGAGCTTGCTCGCCCAATGTTATGAGGCGCCCTGTAAAATCTATTCTTTCTCACAAAAAAATTACCATTACCGTAACGATAGCCTGATAAAAAATTCAGTTTGGCATGAGGCTATAGAATTTCCTGATAAATTCCGCATTTGGTTTGGTGATAAGGAAATGGGCAATTCGGTTTATTTTCGAAACGACAGTGCCTACTCATACAAAGCTGGAAAGTTGGTTAAATCGCGGGCTGATTCAAATAGTTTATTGTTGATACTTGGTGGAATGTATTACCGCAGTTTTGAAGATGTACTTTCCAGACTTCAATTTGCAGGGTACAACACCACAATCGCAGCTGAACAACACTGGAATTCGAGAGAAGTGATGGTGATTGGCGCCTTACCGGGAGATTTAAATTCGAATCAACTTTGGTTTGATAAGCACAACCGAAAAGTGCTCAGAATAATTGAGAAAATAAATTCCCATGATGTGATGGACATGCGATTCGAATCTTATCGGAAATGGTGTAAGGGGTATGTGGAAACAAAAGTGTCCTTTTACAGAAACGGTCAACTTGAACAGGTTGAGGAATATTATGATTTGAAGGTATTAGAAAAGTTTCCGGAATAATCAGAAGTAATCCAAATCATTCAGATCCCTCCGGTCTTTTTTACTTGGCCGCCCGCTACCCCTTTCTCTCTGCACGTTGTTTTTAAAAAAGACCGAAGGCAGTTTGTCGGTTTTTTCGGGTGGTGGACTTAGGTCTTTATAATGTTTTATTGCCTGTTCGAAGGAACCTCTTTTTTCTATAAGCGCCAACGCTTCAATAATTTTTTTACCATGTCCAATACTCAAGGTATACACTTCTCCCGGCTTTACAAGATGTGATGGTTTAAAAGTAGTGCCGTTGAGTTTCACTTTACCTCCTTTGATGGCGTCAGAGGCTAAAGAACGCGACTTATACATACGAATCGCCCATAAAAACGTGTCTGCACGCACTTCCATCACGGCGATACAATAAATTTTGTTCCGTAGACCAAAACGCCATCACTTAACCAAACAAAATAAATTCCCTGAGTAAGATAATAAATGGGAACTTGTATGGTATAATCATAACAGTTCACAAGCAGGTTACTGAGTTTATGTCCGGATTCATCGCATATAAAGCCCTCCAGCTGCCCGTTTTCTGTGTTGGATGTTCTAAAATGAATGATGCCGTCAGTTAACAATACGGGATTGGGGTAGGGGGTAAGCAGCGGTCTGCCGTCGGCACTTACATAAATACGTTGTATGTCTGATGTTTCAACAAACATCAATTCTATTTTATAATAATTGATGGCGTTTGGCTGAGGTGAAGTGTGGTTGTAACTGTGTGGCACATCTTCGGTTGGACTGCTGCAAATACCGGGATATTCGCCAACCAGAGTAAAAAATACCGAGTCGGTGCTGTGCAGGATATTGTAGCCCTGACAATTGGAACCTTTGATGACAGAAAAATCGATGCGCACAATACCTCCTGCCGAACTAAGGGCAATATTCTGAATGCGTTGCGAGCGCAGAGTAAAAACAAGTAGTAAAAAAAATACAGCACCCCAATGCCCCGGCTTAATCCGAAGTAATCCAGGCAAAGTGATTTCCGTTGTCATCGTAAAGGGTAATAATGTAGGTGTCTTCAGGTAAATTTATGAAATACGGCTTCAGACTCAAAGTATTTTTTCCTTTTTTGTGTTTTTTCTTTTTAAAAAGAATTTTTTGAAAACCTGCATCCAGTGGTTTACTGAGTTCGGCTGAAACACGGCAATCTGTATCCAGTTCAAACGTAAGCTGTAATGATTTAGTGTAGGCATACGATTTTTGCTCAAAATGCAGGCCAGTTTGGCCCCGCTGACTTTGAAGCGTAGAAGCCTCGCTTATTAAGAGACCATTGGAAGATTTGCCCCAGATGGCTTCAATTCCAAATTCACTCTGCATAAGCTGAGGTGTAATGGCTCCTGAAAATTTAATGGGCGCCTGGTTAAGGAAGAAATGACTGAACTTTAAACCACCGTTATAACTAATGGCCAATTGTATGTCGCACAGATTCTCGGTGATAAAATTTTGCTGATCCACATATAAAACATACACGGCACCATTTTTTGGGTCCACCTTCACATCCGGTTTAAATTGGTGCTTATGGTTGGGGTGATAGCTTAATAGCAGAGGTTCTGTCCAGTGCTGGCCTTCGTCTTCACTGTATACTAAAAACACATCCAGATTTTTTTTACCGCTTTTTAAATCACTCCAAACAATATAAATACGGTTGTTAAAAACGCCAGCACTCAAGTCGCAGGCAATGCGCGGCTCTAAGTCGATTCGATTGTTATTCACCATGCTGCTAGTAGCGGAGGGAACAGCAAATACTAAAATACTGTCTGTCCAGGTGACCCCATGGTTGTCCGAACGTTTAAAAAGCACCTGATGATTGAAAAGGAATGTGGCGTATTGTATTTGTTTTTCACCCGAACAATAATTGTATTTTGTTTTTGGTGCAAAGTTATCAGGGGCATTAAACCCTATGCCAACCCCCGAATTAATTCCAAAACTCACCTGAGCCGGCACGAGCAAGGGTATGGCGCTTAAAATCAGAATCAGACAATGTTTCATGAAGTGGACAAAGCAACTGAAAATTACAGAACTAAATTCAATATTTAATACATCATTTCGAATATTTCGCGATTCACAAAAAGATTCCTTTTTTTTAATTCGGCTCAATGCCCTAATTTTGTCTTCCTAGAGCAATTATGGAAAAGTCTACAATCAACACCTACCTCAATCAAAATAAAGAGCGTTTTCTGAATGAATTATTAGAAATTCTGAGAATTCCTTCTGTAAGCGCCGATAGCAAATACAAACCGGATGTATTAAAAACAGCCGAAGCAGTTAAACACAGGTTAATAGAAGCCGGTGCCGATAAAGTGGAAGTATGTCCTACGAAAGGATTTCCGGTGGTGTACGGCGAAAAGATGATTGACCCTTTGAAGCCAACGGTGATTGTTTACGGACATTACGATGTACAACCTGCTGACCCAATCAATTTATGGGATTCACCTCCATTTGAACCCGTGATAAAAAAAACCACCATACATCCTGATGGAGCTATTTTTGCCCGCGGTGCTTGCGACGACAAAGGGCAAATGTACATGCACGTGAAGGCTTTTGAAACCATGATGAAAACCAACACCCTTCCCTGCAACGTTAAGTTTATGATTGAAGGTGAGGAAGAAGTAGGCTCACCAAGCCTTGGGCCTTGGATTATCGAAAACAAAGCGCGTTTAAAAGGCGATGTGATTTTAATTTCCGATACCAGCATCATTGCCAACGATACACCAAGTATTGATACCGGTTTGCGTGGATTGGCCTATATGGAAGTGGAAGTGACCGGACCCAACCGCGATTTGCACTCCGGTGTTTATGGCGGGGCTGTGGCCAATCCCATCAACGTGTTGTGCAAAATGATAGCCGATTGCCACGATGAAAACAAACACATTACCATACCCGGATTTTATGATAAGGTGGTGGAGTTAACCGAG
>JALOMJ010000086.1 GCA_025455485.1 Bacteroidia bacterium
TTCAGGCCTGGGTAAATTTACCAATCAGGCTTCCAGTTACCTTATTATGATGATCATGGGCGGAGGATTGGTGTCCTGGTTCCAGGGCTGGCTGTCTGAGCCCGAATTGCTTGGCATCAGGGCCAGTTACCTGGTGGGTATCGTTTGTTTTATTTATCTGGCGTATTACGGTTGGAAAGCCACGCGTATTTTGAAACAGCAAGGGGTGAAACTGGAGGAGCTGAGTGAAAATCACTAATGCAGGAGAACATTATAAACTACTTTCCAATCAAATTAAACAAGCGGGACAATAAAAGGAAAACACAAATCACCATGACTAAGAAAAGACGCATACGATTTCAGTTTTGTTTTGTGTTATTATCATACGTTCTATCCGCACAACTTCAGCCTTACGATACTATTTTTATTCCCCAACCTGCTGTCACCGAAAAAGCAAATGGGGTATTTTATTTATCCAATTCAACAGGATGGTTTACCGGCAATGTTTTGACTCAAGCTGATCTGGACTACCTCCGGGGCATATTAAACATACAGTTCAACCTGAAGTGGCTTGAATTAAGCACCTATAAGCCGGGTGCTATCCGTTTTACAGAGGCCTCTGATACCGGCATGGACCTTGAAGCTTATGAACTTAACATTGCACCGGATGGCATAGAAATAACAGCCCGAAAGGGTGGTGCGGGTTTTTTCTACGGCATACAATGTTTGCTTCAATGCATGGCTGCTTCTCAAAATCATGCCGGTTCGTTTGCCTTGCCCTGTATGAAGGTGAAAGATGCCCCTCGTTTTAAATGGAGGGGGATGCATCTCGACGTTTGCAGGCATTTTTTCCCACTCGATTTTATTAAAAAATACATTGATCTGTTGGCGATGTATAAGTTCAACACCTTTCATTGGCATTTAACAGACGATCAGGGGTGGAGAATAGAAATAAAAAAATTTCCTAAGCTAACCGAGGTGGGTGCATGGAGAAACGGCAGCATGCTTGGGGCTTATGCCGATCAAAACTTCGACACCTTGCGTTATGGCGGATTTTATACCCAGGATGAAATTCGGGAAGTGGTGAAGTATGCCGCACAAAGGCACATCGTGGTTGTTCCTGAAATTGAAATGCCCGGACATGCAGTTGCGGCAATTGCTGCCTATCCTTTTTTATCCTGCACGGGCCGGCAAATTCAGGTGGAAAAGGCCTGGGGTGTTTTTAACGAAGTGTTTTGTACTAAAGATTCTGTTTTTGACTTTTTGGAACAAGTTTTAGAAGAAGTGGTAGCCCTTTTCCCCGGCCAGTACATTCACATCGGCGGTGATGAATGCCCAAAACTCAATTGGAAAGAATGCCGGCACTGCCAGAAACGACTGCGCGATGAACACCTTAAAGATGAACATGAGCTTCAGAGTTATTTTGTGAAACGCATCGAAAATTTCCTTAATTCAAAAGGAAAAAAAATGATTGGGTGGGATGAAATTCTGGAAGGGGGCCTTGCTCCTAACGCTGCGGTGATGAGTTGGCGGGGCACTTCAGGTGGTATTGCAGCTGCTAAGTTAAAACACCATGTGGTGATGAGTCCCGGTAAGCCCTGTTATTTCGACCACTATCAATACCAACCGAAGACAAATGAACCTTTGGCTATTGGAGGGTATAATCCCCTCGATTCGGTGTACGCCTTCGAACCTGTGCCAAAAGAACTGAGTGCTTCTGAACAAAAATACATTCTGGGTGCTCAGGGCAATGTTTGGACAGAATACATCCTGAATCCCAAACAAGTGGAATATATGGCGGTGCCACGCATGTGCGCGCTTTCAGAAGTGTTGTGGACAATCCCGGAACGAAAAAACCGAATCAATTTTTTGATGCGATTAAAACGCAGAATCAAAATGCTTGACCCTATGCAGGTGAATTATGCCAAACACTTTTTAAAACAATAACATGACATCCAGAAGAAAATTTATTCAATTGTCGGCCTTAGGAGCCTCGCTATTTGCATTTAATAAATCAAAAGCAATCGAAACTTTGGCCATCAAGAATGGTAAAGCGCAACGGCCGCTTGTTTTATCCACCTGGAAGTTTGGTGTTCAGGCCAATGCAGTGGCCTGGGAGGTATTAAAAAAAGGGGGAAGGGCTTTGGATGCGGTGGAAGCCGGGGTGAAAGTACCTGAAGGAGATCCCAACGAAAGAAGTGTAGGTTTGGGTGGTCGACCGGATCGCGAAGGGCGGGTGACCTTAGACAGTTGTATTATGGACGATAAAATGAACATTGGTTCGGTAGCCGCTCTTGAACATATTGTACATCCCATTTCAGTAGCAAGGGCTGTGATGGAAAAAACACCTCACGTGATGCTGGTTGGAGAGGGTGCTTTGGATTTTGCCTTGTCTCAGGGTTTTAAAAAAGAAAAATTGCTGACTCCCGAATCTGAAAAAGAGTGGGTAGAGTGGCTGAAAACCTCAGAGTACAAACCAAAAGCCAATATCGAGAACCATGATACCATAGGCATGATTGCGATTGACAGGAACGGAAATCTTTCAGGTGCCTGCACCACGAGCGGTATGGCCTTTAAAATGCACGGCAGGGTGGGCGATTCTCCCATTATTGGCGCCGGGCTTTATGTGGATAATGAAATTGGAGCCGTAACAGCAACCGGTCACGGTGAAGAAGTAATCAGAATAGCCGGGAGTCATACTGTTATCGAATTAATGCGTCAGGGCCTTTCACCTGAAGAAGCGTGTAAAAAAGCGGTAGAACGTATACTGACGGCAGCTAAGTTAAGGTCCAAAGACGTGAAGGATTTGCAAATTGGTTTTTTGGCCATCAACAAACAAGGGGAATATGGAGCGTATTCGCTTCAAAAGGGTTTCAATTTTGCGGTGTATTCTCCTGATATTCCTAATCAGTTGTTTGATTCAAAAAGTTTAATCTGAAATGCCCCGACTGCTTGAAATAGCTTGTTTTAATGAGCAATCGGCTATTATTGCTCAGACGGCAGGCGCTGACCGCATTGAGTTGTGTGTGAATTATAAAGAAGGAGGTCTTAGTCCTTCACTTAAAATGATTGAAGCAAGCCGAAACGCCATTTCGATTCCCATCGTTGTTATGCTCAGACCAAGACTCGGTAATTTTATTTATACAAGATCAGAGTTTGAATCTTTAAAAACACATTTAGAATTGTGCAGGAGAATAAACGTGGATGGTATTGTGTTTGGTGCTATCACAAAGGAAGGAGATGTGGATAAAGAAGTGTGCCGTGAATTGCTGCAACTTGCAGGTCCCATAAGGGTATGTTTTCACCGAGCCATTGATTTGTGCAAAGAAATAGATCGTCAACTGGAGACCCTAATTGAACTCGGAATTCAAAGGGTTTTAACTTCTGGTGGAAAATCAAATGCAATGGAAGGAAAAGAAAATCTCTCGCGATGGCAAAAGCGTTACGGAGCTAAAATAGGCATAATGCCGGGTGGCGGTTTGCGTTCAGGAAATATTCAAGACGTGATTCAGACTACTGGTTGTAACGAGTTTCATTCAGCAGCAATATTAGATGAATCGGAAACTGCTTCTGCTTTAGAAGTCGAACAATTGGCCAAGATTATACACAGGTCGTGAACACCTCCCGCATACTATTTTTTATGCTATTTGGATTCCATTTAGCAGCATACACCCAACACAGCAGCAGGCTGTTGAACACCAATTGGACATTCCGGCAGGAGACCTCTGAAATATGGGACACAGCCCTTGTGCCGGGCAATGTGTATAATGATTTGTTTATCAATAGCTTAATTCCTGACCCGTATTTTTCCAACACGCTTCAACAACTAACCTGGATAGAGAACACCACCTGGGAGTACAAAACCAATTTTCAAATCAGCGAGGCAGAGTTTAAAAACGAAAAAATAGAACTGGAATTGGATGGCTTGGATACTTATGCGGCTGTATTTGTGAATTCGGAACTGATTTTTGAAGCGGATAACATGTTCAGGAAGTGGACAACGGAAGTAAAACGTGTTTTAAAGATCGGCACAAATGAATTGCTCATTCGGTTTTATCCAACGGGACATCGTGAGAAAAAATCTGCGGCAGGCCTGAGTTACACATTGCCTGAAGGGGAGCGGGTGTTCACACGAAAATCGCAAGTCCAATACGGGTGGGACTTTGCCCCCAGGCTACTCACGTTTGGAATTTGGAAACCGATTCGATTGCATTTTTATTCAAAAGCCCGTTTGCATAGCGTCAATTATACACTACTGTCGGTAAACAAAGAAAAGGCAAAGTTGGCCATTGAATTGGAATCGACCCGCTTAACGGATAACAAACTCAGTGTGTTGACGGAGATCAATGGTTCATTGAAAAGATCAACGCACCATTTGCAGATGAAGCCAAAAGGGAAAACCATCGATACATTCTATATCACTATTGATCAACCAAAATTATGGTGGTGCCAAGGTTTAGGGCAGCCTTACTTGTATGACATAAAACTGATTCTGTTGTCAGACAAGATGAAGTTGGACAGTTTGCAAATGAAAGTGGGTTTAAAAAAAATTGAGTTGGTGCGCGAGCCTGATAGCCTTGGCCATAGCTTTTATTTCAAATTGAACAACCGCCCCGTCTTCATCAAAGGAGCAAATGTGGTTCCCTCAGGTCCAATGTTGAGCAGTGCGATGAATGATGAACAGCTTGTAGAAAAGGCGAAATCTCTTGGCATAAACATGCTCAGGGTTTGGGGTGGTGGAGTTTATGGTAGTGATGATTTTTATAAAGCCTGTGATCAAAACGGAATTTTAGTTTGGCAGGATATGGCCTTTGCCTGCGCTATGTATCCTGGAGATAGTGTGTTTCTGAATTCAGTGAAAGAAGAGCTAAACGACCAGTTAAAACGCCTACGCACCCATGCTTCCTTAGCTTTGTTATGCGGAAACAATGAGTCGGATGAAGGCTGGCACAATTGGGCTTGGCAAAAACAATACGGGTACTCGTATCAGGATTCACTAAAAATTTATCGGGATTACCTCAATTTGTTTCATGACTTGATTCCTCGGGTCTGCGCTAAATTGGTGCCTGATATTCCTTATTACCCTTCTTCTCCAGCCATTGGCTGGGGTCATCCTGAAAGTTTAACGCACTATGATTCACATTACTGGGGTGTTTGGTGGGGTATGGAGCCTTTTGAGAATTATTCCACCAAGGTGGGTCGTTTCATGAGCGAATACGGTTTCCAAAGTTTCCCTGAAATGGCATCTCTAAAAAAGTTTCTGCCTTTGAATGAACTATCATTGAATTCAAACAGCTTAAAATTTCATCAGAAGAACAACAAGGGCGATGAAACCATCAGAACCTATCTCGCGCGTGCTTATCCGGTGCCTGATAATTTGTTTCATTTTTCATACGCTTCACAGTTGCTTCAGCGCGATGGAATGGAGCTGGCCATACGTTCGCACCGAAGCCAGAAACCCCGTTGTATGGGAACCTTATTCTGGCAATTCAACGATGCCTGGCCCGGTATAACTTGGAGTGCTCTGGATTATTATGGCACCCCTAAAGCCTTTTATTATAAACTGAAATCACTCTATGCCCCCTTTTTGATTGTGGCTCAAAAAAACAAATCCGCCGTGATCTTAAAATTTATTTCTGATACAGCCTTAAATACAGCTCCGGTTTTAAACATGCAGTTGATAGATTTTTATGGAAAAGTACTTTGGCAAAGAAGCAAATTAACATCACTTAAGGCCTTTGCGGTTGGCAGTGATAGCATAAGACTCAGCGAATTCGGCAAATTTGATTCTTGCGGAGTTTACCTTTCAATACGATTAATAAACAAGTTAAAAGTGATTGCAGAAACACACATTTTCTTTTGCAAACCCAAAGCACTTCACTTGCCAGAAACTGACATTCAACTTACGAAATTGAGTGAAACAGAATTTGAAATTCGTTCAAAGGTATTTGTAAAAGACCTCTACCTTTATGCTGATCGGTTGGTTGAATTAAATGATAACTATTTCGATTTGGAACCCTTCGTAGCTAAAAAAATAGGGTGCAAGAAAGGCGAGAAGTTGCCTGAAATGCATGAAATAAAAAATGTATCCTTAAAAGACCTTTTTAAATGATTTACCTCCAAAAATTCTTAAGCCCTCTGTTAACGATAGACAAATGCGCTCAGAGGATGATCCGAAGTTCTATGTTTCTTTTTTTAATGGCAAGTGCTTGCGTTTTTTCTCAATCAAAATTGGTTGATTTCGTAAACCCAATGATTGGCACCGGAGGTCACGGCCACACCTTCCCCGGAGCAGTTTGGCCATTTGGTATGGTGCAATTAAGTCCAGATACGCGGGTGGATGGTTCCTGGGATGGATGCAGTGGTTACCATTACAGTGATAAAATAATTTATGGGTTTTCGCACACCCACCTGAGTGGAACAGGTTGCAGCGATTGGGGCGATGTGTTGTTGATGCCGCTTACCGGAACCGTTTCCATGAATAACCAAACTTACGCTTCTTCTTATTCCCATAAAAATGAAAAAGCCGGTGCAGGGTATTACAAGGTGAGATTAGACAAACACAACATTGAAGTGGAGCTCACCGTGAGTCCGCGTGTGGGTATTCATCAATACACTTTTCCCAAAGCTCAGGAAATGAAAGTGCTTTTGGATCTGTTGCATCGCGACAAAACTCTCGACTGTAATTTTACAATAAAAGATAGTGTTACCATCACCGGCTTTAGAATCAGTGAGGCCTGGGCCAAAAAACAGATGTTGTATTTTGCGATAAAGTTTTCAAAACCCATTCAGTCGGTTCAAGTGGCTCAGGCCGGAAAGTTGGGGGATAAAACTTCCAAACTAAGAAAAGAGGGTGCTGTGTTTTCATTCGGGAAAAGTACAGAGAATGGCCTTATGGTAAAGGTTTCCATATCTCAGGTCAGTGAATCGGGCGCTTTAAACAACCTCGAAGTTGAGGCCCCGCATTGGAATTTTGAAACGTACCGCTCACTGGCTTCAGCTGCTTGGGAACAACAATTACAAAAGATTAAAATTGAGGAAGCGGATAAAAACAAAAAAACCGTTTTTTATTCTGCGCTTTACCATTGTTTTATTCATCCTTCTCTGAGCATGGATGTTGACGGGCGCTACCTGGGAAGAGATTTTCAGATACACAAAGCCGATGGTTTTGTGAACTATTCGGTGTTTTCACTTTGGGATACTTACCGGGCCTTGCACCCTTTGTTTACCCTGCTTGAGCCTGAGCGTACCTCCGATTTTATTCAATCTTTTCTGAACCAATACCAACAGTCGGGTCGTTTGCCCATGTGGGAACTGTCGGCCAACGAAACCGATTGTATGATTGGGTTTCATTCGGTTTCTGTGATTGCTGATGCTTTTATGAAGCGCATTCGGTATTACGATGCCGCTCAGGCTTACGAGGCCATGAAGGCGGCCTCCAACTATACAGGTTACGGTATTCCCATTTTTAATCAACAGGGGTATTTACAAATTGATGATGAAAACGAAAGTGTGAGCAAATCGCTGGAATACGCTTACGACAATTGGTGCATTTCACAAATGGCTTTGAAAATGGGAAAAACAGAAGAGGCAATGGTGTTTTTTAAACGCTCGCTATCCTATAAAAATTTGTTTGATTCCGCATCCGGCCATTTACGCCCAAGAAAAAATGGCTCTTGGCTGAGTCCATTTTATCCTGAGGAAATCAACAACCATTTTACGGAAGGCAACAGCTGGCAGTATTCTTTTTACGTGCCGCATGATGTTGAAGGATTAATAGCATTGCATGGCGGCAAGGAAAAATTTGAAAAAAAACTCGATGCTTTATTTACGGCTTCCCCTAAAACCAGAGGGCGTGAACAGGCGGATGTGACCGGCCTAATCGGTCAGTACGCTCACGGCAACGAACCTTCTCATCACATGGCTTTTTTATACAATTATACGGGTGCACCTCAAAAAACCATTTATTACACCCGTAAAATTTGCAACGAATTTTATAAAAACAGTCCCGATGGTTTGATTGGTAATGAAGATTGCGGACAAATGAGTGCCTGGTATGTGTTTGCAGCCATGGGTTTTTATCCGGTTTGTCCGGGGTCCAATACCTATGTGCTTTCTACGCCTTTGTTCCGTTCCCTTGATGTTTCAGTGCCGGAGAACAAACGTTTAATTATACGCAGCGAAAAGACCGGAATGCTGGTACCTGATGTTGTTTTATTGAACGGTAAACCCTCCTTCAGGTCGTTTATACAGCATGAAGAATTGATTCAGGCGGGGACTATGGATTTTAAGGAACACAAAGCCGGACAAAGTATGAATTATGGAAAAGAGCTTCCACCCAATACCGCTTCATTCCCCGGGCTCAGTTACTATTTACCGGCCCCTCTCATTGAAACGCCTCAGCGCGTGTTTGATGTCAACAGCAAGGTCAGCATGCGGAGCATAAGCAATAATCACCAGGCCATTTATTATACCTTCGGAACCGAAGCCATCACATTAAATTCAAAGCGGTATACCGAAGCCATAACAATTGACAGCACCTGTACCATTCGTGCAAAGTTAATTGCCGAAGATGGATCAGAAAGTGGAGAGGCGGTGTGCCGGCTAAATAAGATAAAATACCCTTACAACATTAGCGCAACCGCCAGGGTGAATACACAGTATGCGGCAGATGGACTGAAAAGTTTGTTTGATGGAATTTACGGTGATCGCAATTGGAGAAAGGGCGATTGGCTAGGTTATCAGGGTCAGGATGTGGTATTGGAGGTAGATTTATTAAATGAAAAGGAATTAAGCTCCATTGCCTTGAATTGCATTCAAGACAGAGCGGCCTGGATCTTTTTTCCTAAATACGTTTCGGTGTATGGGTCTGTTGACAACAAAAATTTCGTTTTATTGGATTCTATGGTTTGCGAACCCAAATGGGTGAACGAAGATGTTAGGATTTATAATTTTAGCAGCTCCTTCAAAAAGAGGGTCAACTGTAAGTATTTACGCATTGAGTTGAAAAACCCCGGAAAGTTGCCCGATTGGCACCCCGGGGCCGGTGGGGAGAGTTTCCTGTTTATGGATGAATTACAAATAGAGTAGTAAAGACAGGCATAAAACGCAACAAAATAGACCTATCTTTGTTCCTCTTGATGAAGTATGAATTTTTCGAAAAAGTATTGCAATAGTTTAACCGAATATTCCAGGTTTATTACCCGTG